>JAJYRZ010000113.1 GCA_021793835.1 Actinomycetes bacterium
CCCCGGGCGTCCAGGGGCGGTGGCATAGGCTCGGCGACCATGGCCCATCGCGGGGCACGTCCCCGGTCCCTGCTCGCCTCCTCGGGCGCGCTGCGCACCTCCGTGCGCGCCGACACCGGTCGGCTGCTGACGGTCAAACTGCTCGGCATGGCGGGGGAGGGGGCCTTCCAGGCCGGCATGGGCGCACTGGTGCTGTTCAGTCCCGAACGCGCCACGACCCCCGGCGAGATCGCGCTGGGCTTCGCGGTGCTGCTGCTGCCGTATTCGGTGCTCGGCCCCTTCGCCGGCGCCCTGCTCGACCGGTGGGACCGGCGCCGGGTGCTCACCGGCGCGAACCTCGCCCGGGCCGCGATCGCCCTGGCCGCCACCGCGGCCCTGGCCACCGCCGCACCCACCGCGGTGCTGCTGGTACTCGCGCTGGTGTCGGTGGCGATCAGCCGGTTCGTCGCCGCCGGGGTCTCGGCCGCACTGCCGCGCACGGTGCCCGCCGATCGGCTGGTGGCCACCAACTCGGTGTTCGTCACCTCAGGCGCCGTGGCCACCTCGCTCGGGGCGAGCGCCGCGCTGACCCTGCTGGGGCTGGCCGGGGCCACCGATCGTGCGGCCGCCGCACCGGTGACCGCGGCGGCGGTGCTCAGCGCGGCGGCCGCACTGTGGGCGCTGCGGTTCGCGCCCGGTCTGCTCGGCCCCGACCCCGATTCCGGGCCCGGCGGGGACGGGGAGTCGGCGCTGCGCGCGGTCGCGGCCGGACTGCGGGCCGGTGCGAGCGCGGTGTGGCACGCCCCGACGGTCACCGGGGTGCTCATCGCGATCGGTGCGCACCGGATCGCCTTCGGCGTCGACACCCTGATCCTGGTGCTGGTGCTGCGCGAGACCGACGACGGCGCGGCCGGAATCATCGGTTTCGGCACCACCGTGGCCGTGGCGGCGGCCGGGATGTTCCTGGCCGCGGTGCTCACCCCGCTGCTGCTGCGCACCCGGCGCCGCATCCCGGTGGTGCTCGGCGCCCTGGCGGTCGCCGCCGCGGTACAGATCGCCGTGCTGCCGGTGCTGTCCACCCCGGCCCTGCTGGTCGGCGCCTTCGGTCTGGGCTGCGCCGGGCAGGTGGTCAAACTCACCGGGGACGTCGCCATGCAGACCGATGTGCCCGATCATCGCCGCGGCCAGGTGTTCTCGCTGCAGGACACAGTGTTCAATCTGGCCTTCGTCGCAGCCCTCGCCGCGGCGGCGGCCGTGGTGCCGGCCGACGGGCACGCCCCGGGGTTGATCGCGGCGATGGGCCTGTGTCACCTGGCGGCGATCGCGGTGGTCGCGGTCAACTCTCGTCTTCGTCCGGATCCGGCTGCGCAGACGCGCTGAACCGATCGTCGGGCAGGGCGGTCTCGGCGGTGTCGAGCAGACCGTCGCCGGTGGTGTCCGACAGCCTGGTGTCGAGCCGGCCGTCGCCGTCGGTGTCGACCCACAGCGCCGCGCCCCCGTCCGGCTCGGCCACCACCACCGGGGCGGCCGCCGAGGAGGACGGCGCCGCCGGTTCCGGCGGCCGATCCGACCCGTCGTCCTCCTCGGTCCGGGCTTCGGTCTGCTCCGCGGCCGGGCCCGCCGGTGCGGAAGGTGCGGCCGGGGCGGGCGGCCACCCCGGGTCCGGGTCGTGGCCTAAGGGCATCGGCACCTCCTGCGCCCAGGTGCCGTCGCCCGCACCGTCGATGAAGGCGCGCGCAGGACCCTCGCCTATCGCCCCGAGCACGACCGTGTCGGCGACCCCGTCACCGTCGCTGTCCCACATCGCGTCGTCGATCAGCCCGTCGCCGTCGAAGTCGAGCAGCACCGCGTCGAACGCCCCGTCGCCGCCGAGGTCCAGATCGGCCGGGGAGTGCCACACCGACACGTGTCCGTCGCCGGTGCCGAAGCCGTATTCGATCTCCACCCGTCCACCCCCGTCACCGGTTAGGACGGCGGCCGGGCGCGATCGGTTCCCTCGGGGCACGGAGAGGGGTGCACCGCCTGAGCGGGGCGATGTTTCACGTGAAACCACGCCCCTGCACGGCGCTCACTCCTGCTGAGCGGACCACCACTGCAGCAGGGCGGCCTCGGCCTCCTCGCGGGGGAGGGGACCGCGGTCCAGACGCAGATCCTTGAGGAACTTCCAGGCCTTGCCCACATCGGGACCGGGGCCGATGCCGAGCAGCTCCATGATCGCGTTGCCGTCCAGATCCGGGCGCACCCGCGCCAGATCCTCGGCCTGGCGGATGCGCTCGATGCGGCGCTCGAGATCGTCGTAGCGGTTCTGCAGCGCCCGGGCCCGCCGCCTGTTGCGGGTGGTCGAGTCCGCGCGCACGAGCTTGTGCAGCCGCGGCAGCAGGTCGCCGGCGTCGGTGACGTAGCGGCGCACCGCCGAATCGGTCCACTCGCCGCTGCCGTAACCGTGGAAGCGCAGGTGCAGATAGACCAGCCGGGAGACGTCCTCGATGGTCTGCTTGGGGTACCGCAGCGCCCGCATGCGCTTGCGCGTCATCTTCGCGCCGACCACCTCGTGGTGGTGGAAGCTCACCCCGCCACCGGGCTCGTTGCGCTTGGTGGCCGGCTTGCCGATGTCGTGCAGCAGCGCGGCCAGCCGCAGCACCAGATCCGGGCCGTCGTCCTCCCGCTCGATCGCCTGCCGCAGCACGGTCAGCGAATGCCAGTAGACGTCCTTGTGCTGATGGTGCTCGTCGATCTCCAGCTTCATCGCCGGCACCTCGGGCAGGACGTACTCGGCCAGCCCGGTCTCGCACATCACGTCGATCCCGGCCAGCGGATCGGTGCCGAGCACCAGCTTGTCGAGCTCGGTCCGGATCCGCTCCGGGGTGATCCGGGCGAGCTCGCCGGCCATCGCGACCATCGCGTCGTGCACCCGCGGATGCAGCCGGAAGCCGAGCTGGGAGACGAAGCGGGCGGCGCGCAGCATCCGCAGCGGATCGTCGCCGAAGGAGTCGGCCGGCGTCCCGGGGGTGTCGATCACCCCGGCCAGCAGATCGTCCATCCCGCCCATCGGATCGCAGAACTCGCGATCGCCGTCCGGGCCGATGCGCACCGCCATCGCGTTGATGCGGAAGTCGCGGCGGACCAGATCCGACTCCAGGTCCTCGCCGTAGGTGACCTCCGGGTTGCGGCTGACCCGGTCGTACTGGTCGGCGCGGAAGGTGGTGATCTCGATCTCGTGCGGCCCGCGCACGGCACTGACGGTGCCGAAGGCGATCCCGGTGTCCCACACCGTGTCCGCCCACCCGCCCAGCAGGTCCTGCACCTCGTCCGGGCGGGCGTCGGTGGTGAAGTCCAGATCCGAGCCCAGCCTGCCGAGCACGGCGTCGCGGACCGAGCCGCCCACCAGGTAGAGCATGCGGTCACGCGCGGCGAACAGCCCGCCGAGCTCGTCGAGCACCTCGGACAGTCCGCTTAAGGTCACGGCGGCCCCGGCCAGCAGCTCCGTGCGGCGGTCCGGGGCGGAAACATCATCGGTCACGGTAGAAAACTGTATCGCGCCAGCGTGTGGGCGCCGTCCCCGGCGCGGGAACCCACACCCGCCGGTGGGCCAAGTACCATCAGCACCGTGTCCCCGACCGAACCTGCGCGCGGTGGGCGTCGCCGACGTCGGCGACGCCCCGGTTCGGCGACCGGTGGATCCGGCGGACGCGGCACCGCCCACCCGGTCCAGCCGCGCATGCGCACCGTCCGCGAGGTCTCGGCCGGCGGTCTGGTCGTCCGCGGCCTGGACGGTGGTCGCGAGGGCCTGGAGGCCGCGCTGATCGGCCGACTCGACCGGCGCGGACGACTGCTGTGGTCGATGCCCAAGGGCCATGTGGAGCGGGGCGAGACCACCGAGCAGACCGCGGTGCGCGAGGTCGCCGAGGAGACCGGCATCGACGGTCAGATCATCGGCTCGCTCGGCTCGATCAGCTACTGGTTCGTCTCCGAGGGCCGGCGCATCCACAAGACCGTGCACCACTTCCTCCTGCGCTATCAGGGCGGCACCCTGTCCGATGAGGACTACGAGGTCACCGAGGTGGCCTGGGTGCCGCTCACCGAGCTGCAGGCCAGGCTGGCCTACGCCGACGAACGCCGACTGGCCGTGCTCGCGGCCGAGATGCTCGAGGAGATGATCGCCGGGCCGGGCGCGGAGCGGCCGCGCCCCGGGCCCCGGCCGCGACCGGGAATCATCGACCCCACGCCATGACCCGTCGCCCACCCAGACCCTCGAGACGACGCTGGGCGGCCGCTCTGCTCACCGCGGCGGTGGTGGCGGCGGGCGCCGCGGGCCCGGCCGCCACGGCCCCCGCACCCGTGCCGGGGGCGCCGGCCGAACACCACTCGGACTTCCTGCGGCTGTCGGTGGACCGGGTCACCCCGTCGGTGGTCGAGGCGGACGGTCCGGAGAAGGTGACCGTGTCCGGCACGATCACCAACATCGGCGACCGCGACGTCTCGGAGGTCTCGATCCGGCTGCAGCGGGCCGATCCGGTCACCGAGGACGAGCAGTTGCGCTCCGCCCTGACCTGGAGCGAGGAGCGGTACGGGGTCTTCGGGGAGTTCGTCGCCGTCACCGACGAGCTCGCCGAGGGCGACTCCACCTCCTTCACCGCCGAGCTGCCGCTGGATTCGGCCGTCGGGCCCTCCCTGCAGATCCGCGAGCCGGGCGTCTACCCGCTGCTGGTCAACGTCAACGCCACCCCCGACTTCGGCGGGCCCGCCCGACTCGACGACGCCCGCTTCCTGCTGCCGGTGCTCGATCCGCCGATCGCTGCGGACGCCGCGGACCGGCCCGAACCCCCCGATCCGTCCCCGCCGGTGCCGACCACGATGCTGGTCCCGCTCAGCGCCGCCCCGCAGCGCGCCGCCGGCGCCCCCGGCACCGGCACCGACGACACCGCCATCCGGCTGGTCGACGACGACCTGGCCGCCGAACTCGGCGACGGCGGCCGCCTGCGCGGCCTGGTCGACGCCACCGCCGCCGTCACCGACACCGATCCGGGGGCCGCGGCGGGGCTGTGTCTGGCGATCGACCCCGATCTGCTGGTCACCGTCGACCAGATGCGGTCGGGTTATCTGATCAGCGAGGACCCGGCCGATCCGGATGCCAAGGCCCGTCCGGGCACCGGCACCGAGGCGGCCGAGGAGTGGCTGACCGATCTGCGCGCACTGGCCGACCGGATGTGCACGGTCGCCGTGCCCTACGCCCAGGCCGACCTGGGTGCGGTGACCGATCTGCACATGGAACTGCTCAGCGAGATCACCGTCGCCACCCCGACCGAGATCGTCGATGCGCTGCTGCAGACCGAGTCCCGGCCGGAACTGCTGTGGCCGTCGACCGGGCAGATCTCGCCGTCGGTGGCCCAGGCGCTGCCCGCCGACGACCCGCGCACCCTGCTGCTGTCGTCCAACGCGGTCGCCGACGCCGGGCCCACGGGCAGCCGGTTGGCCGGGCTCGAGCAGCGCTTCGGGGTGGCCACCTTCGCCATGCCGGCCGCCGCCGCACTGGCCGCGATAGGCACCGATCCGATCATCCCGTCGTTCGTGCCCACCGAGATGCGCTACGACCTGGACTTCGATTCGGCGACCGCCCGGCTGCAGGACGCGCTCAGCGCGATGGCCTGGTACGCGATGGGTCCCGGCCCCGGCGGGCAGGACGACGGCGAGCGCGACCGCGGCCGTCCGCCCCGCCCGGTACTGCTCGCCCCGCCGCAACTGTGGACGGTCGACGGGCGGACCGCGCAGACCGTGCTGGAGACCTATGTGGGTCTGGCCCGGCGCGGACTGACCGCCCCGTTGCCGCTCGAGCGCTACCTCGCGCCCGCGGCCGATCCGGCGGCCCCCGCGGTCGGACTGGTCGACCCGGTGCTCGGTGACGGGGTGGGGGAGTTCGGCCCGCCCGTCGACGACACCGACGACGACTCCTCGGTCGACAGCGCCATCGCCGATCGCACCCAGGCGGTGCCCGGCTCGCTGGTCACCCTCGCCCAGGAACTGATCCCGGCCCAGCGCTCGCTCGCCGCCAGCCTGACCGACACCCCGAACGCGCCGCTGACCACCACCGAATACCTGACGCCGCTGCGCCGGGATCTGCTGCGGATGCTCTCGACCGCCGGCCGCGGCGGCGCCGAGACCGCGCGTGCCCAGGATGCGGCCGAAGACCGCGGGCGGGCCCTGCGCCGCTCGGTGGACGAACAGTTCGCCGCGGTGACCGTGCTCGAACCGGGCGCGACCTACACGCTGGCCTCCGCACAGAGTCCGCTGCTGATCGTGGCGCGCAACGATCTGCCGATCTCGGTGCGCGCCCAGCTGAAGATCCAGGCCCCCACCGAGGTGGAGATCACCGGGGACGGCAACGAGTACGTGCTGCCCCCGCGCGGGACCCGGCAGATCCAGGTGCCGGCCGACATCGAGTTCAGCCGGGAACTCGACGTGCGGGTGCAACTGACCACCCTCGACGGCACCCCGCTGGGCGAGCAGGTGCACATCTCGGTCAACTCCAACGCCTACGGCAACATCATCCCGATCGCCACGATCGTCTTCGGTGGGCTGCTGCTGGTGCTGGCCGGACGGCGTGCCTGGCACCGGATCAAGGGCCGGCCCGACCCGGCCGACGAGCGTCGTCCGGTGATCAGCCCGCCGGACCGCTTCGTCCATGCCCCGCCGCCGTCGGTGGTGGTGCGTCATCCGGCGACCGCGCCGCCGCGTACGGTGCCGGTGCACAAGCCCCCGCAGCCGCCGCAGGTGCGACCATCGGACGGACCGGCCGATCACCGGCCGCCCGGCGACCGCCCCCCCGACCACGACCCGCCCCCGTACGAAAGCTGAGCCGCACACGATGACCGCAGCCTCCCGACCCGAGCCCGCGGCGCCGCGCCGCGACGCCGGGCCGAGCGTGCTCGCATCGACCGGTTCGATGGCGATCGCGACCCTGATCAGCCGGGTCACCGGATTCGTCAAGATCCTGCTGATGGCCGCCGTCCTCGGCCCGGCGACGGCCAGTGCGTTCCAGGTCTCCAACACCCTGCCGAACCTGATCTCGGAACTGGTGCTCGGCGCGGTACTGACCGCGATCGTCATCCCGGTGCTGGTACGCGCCGAACGCGAGGACGCCGACGGCGGCACGGCCTTCGTGCGCCGACTGCTCACCGCGGCGCTGACGATCTTCACCGTCGCCATGGTCGCCTCGGTGGCCGCGGCCCCCTGGCTGACCCGGCTGATGCTGACGTCCCACGCCAAGGTCGACGTCCCCCTGGCCACGGCCCTGGCCTATCTGCTGCTGCCGCAGATCCTGTTCTACGGCGCGGCCGGGCTGTTCACCGCGATCTTGAACACCCGCAAGGTGTTCAAACCCGGCGCCTGGGCCCCGGTGCTCAACAACGTCGTCGCCATCGCCACCCTGATGGCCTACTACCTGATGCCCGGGAAGGTGAGCCTGAACCCGGTGCAGATGGGCGAACCGAAACTGCTGGTGCTCGGCATCGGCACCACCCTCGGTGTGGTCGTCCAGGCCGCCGTACTGATCCCGTACCTTCGGAAGAACCGCATCGACATGCGCCCGCTGTGGGGGATCGATCCGCGGCTGAAGAAGTTCGCGGGCATGGCCGTGGCGATCGTCGTCTACGTGATGATCAGCCAGGCCGGACTGGTGGTCACCAACCGCATCGCCGGCGACGCCGACGCCGGGGGACCGGCCATCTACTCCTTCGTGTGGATGCTGCTGCAGGTGCCCTACGGGATCTTGGGCGTGACCCTGCTGACCGCGGTGATGCCGGAGCTGAGCCACAAGGCCGCGGCCGGCGACGACCGCGGCGTGGTCGCCGACCTGACCATGGCCACCAAGCTCACCCTGGTCGCGCTGATCCCGGTCGTCGGCTACTTCTCGGTCGCCGGGCCCACGGTGGGCACCGCGCTGTTCAACTACGGCAACTTCGGCGCCCGTGAAGCGGACCTGCTCGGCTTCACCCTCAGCGCCTCGGCGTTCACCCTGATCCCGTATGCGATCGTGCTGCTGCACCTGCGGGTGTTCTACGCCCGCGAGGAGGCGTGGACCCCGACGCTGATCATCATCGGCATCACCGCGGTGCGCATCGCCCTGTCGTACACCGCCCCGCTGCTGGTGCCCGACGAATACGTGGTGGTGCTGCTGGCGATCGCCAACGGCCTCGGCTTCGTGGTCGGCATGGGCGTGGGCATCGCGCTGCTGCGCCGCCATCTGGGCCCGCTGGGCACCCGGTCGATCCTAGTCATGGCCGGCAAGACCGTGATCGCCACCGCGGTCGGGGTGGCGGCGATGATGCTGGTCCGGCTGGCCGTCGGACCGCTGCTGGGCTTCGGCTTCGGCATGCCCAGCTGGGTGGCGCTGCTCGACGTGCTGCTCTCGGGTGCGGTGATGATCGCGGTGACCGCGGTGGTGCTGGTGCGGCTGAAGGTCTCCGAGGCCCTCCAGGTGCGCGATGCGCTCGCCCGGGTGGCGGGCCGGTTCATCCCCGCACTGGCCGTCGATCCGCCCGCCGACCCCGACGACCGGCTGCGCGACGACCGCTACGGCGTCGAGCCCATGGGGCGCGGCACCCCCGTGCAGCCGCCGATGGTCCCGTATTCTGAAACCGATCCCTTCTCCTACGTACCACTCCTGCCACGGGTGGATGCCGCCTTGAGGACGATGCACATGAGCGACTCACACCCGTACCCCGGTGGGGCCGAGCATGATCCGCACACCGGTGCCGACCGGCCGCGCCGCAGCCCGCGGCTGATCCCCGGCGCGATGATCGCCGGCGGCCGCTACCGGCTGCTGGCCCGGCACGGCGGCCTGGCCGGACTGCAGTTCTGGCAGGCCTTCGACACCCGGCTCGAGCGCGAGGTCGCGCTGACCTTCGTCAACGCGCCCGATCCGGCAGAGCGCAGCCGCAGCGGACGCACCACCGAGGACACCGCCGAGATCCTCACCCGCACCCTGCGGCTGGGCCGGCTCAACTCGCCCGGTGTGGCCCGGGTGCTCGACGTGATCCGCGGCAGTTCGGGCGGGATCGTGGTCTCGGAGTGGACCGAGGGCTCCTCGCTCGCCGAGATCAGCGCGATGCTGCCCCCCACCGCGGGCGCCGCGCGGGCGGTGCGCTCGCTGGCCGCCGCGGCCGAGGACGCCCACCGCATCGGCACGGCGCTGGGCATCGACCATCCCGACCGCATCCGCATCTCCGCCGACGGCGCGGCCGTGCTCGCGTTCCCGGCGGTGCTCGCCGGGGCCGACCAGACCTCGGATGTGCGCGGCCTGGGCGCGGTGCTCTACGCACTGCTGACCGACGAGTGGCCGCTGCCCGGCCCCGACGAGCCGGAGGACGGCGTCGCCGACTCCGTGGGCGGGCTGCACCGCGCCCCCACCGGCCCGCAGGGGCTGCCGGTCGAGCCGCACACCGCCAACGAGCGCATCCCGTTCGAGATCTCCGCGGTCGCCATGCGCGCCCTGCAGGACAACAGCGGCATCCGCACCGCGGCCACCGTGCAGCACGTGCTCGGCCAGCTCGGCACCGACTCGGACTCCGATTCGGTGTCGGCGGCGGCCGAGACGATGATGATCGAACCGGTGCGCCTGGCCGCGCTCGATGACGAGCCGGATCCGGACCGCCGCCGCAAGATGACCATCGCCCTGTCCGCCCTCGGCGTGGCCGTGGTGGTGGTGCTGGTGATCATCGTCGGATTCCTCACCGACTTCTTCGGCGGCTCGAGTTCGGCCCCGCTGCCCGAGGAGCTGCGCGACAAGGGCATCACCGTCCAGGACGAGGCCGACGACGACGAGGAGGAGGCCGAAGCGGCCGCCGAGCCCGAGGAGGAGGCGCCGGCCACCGTGCCGGTCACCGCCGCCTCGGTGAGCGTCTACTCGCCGATGGGCAGCCCCGATCAGCCGGCCACCGCACCGCTGGCGATCGACGGCGACCCGGGCACCATGTGGTCCACCGACCAGTACTGGCAGCAGCTGCCGCAGTTGAAGAACGGTGTCGGGCTGCTGGCGTCCTTCGACGACGCCGCGGTGTTCGACGAGGTGATCGTCGACTCGCCCACCCCGGGCACCGAGATCGAGATCCGGTCGGCGCCCAGCCCCGATGCGACCCTGGACCAGATGTCGGTGCTCGGCCGAGATCGG
>JAJYRZ010000114.1 GCA_021793835.1 Actinomycetes bacterium
GAACCGCAGGTCCTGCCCGCTCGGCCCCACCACGTCCGCACCGCTCATCGCGCCCGCCTCGCCTTCCGTCCGGATCGGCGCCGGCCGCGCTCCTGCAAGGCGATCGCCCCTCGGAGAAGGCGGTCCGGCATCGACTCCATTATGCGGTCGCCACGCACATCTCGCGCGGCGCACGCCGCGACCGCTACTGTCGATCCCATGACCCCCGTCCTCCGTCTCCTGGCCCTGCCCGCCCTGGCCGGTCTGCTCGTCCTCGGCGCCTGCGCCGGCAGCGGATCGGACGCGGGCGGCGACGACGCCGACACCGCCGCATCGGCCTCCTCCGCACCGACCGACGATGCCGACGCCGACACCGGTGCCACCGAGGACTTCGCCGTGCCCACCGGCCCCGACCACGACAAGCAGGCCGCCCTGGATCTGGAGGGGCGGTCGTTCACCGCCACCGAGGTCACCGGCCGCGACCTGGTGCCCGGTTCGGCCGTCACCGCGCATTTCGGCGAGGGCATGGTCTCCCTCGACGCCGGCTGCAACAGCCTCGGCGGCATCTTCGTCTTCGACGGGAAGACCCTGACCGTGCCGCAGCTGCGCAGCACCCGGATGGCCTGCAGCGACGAGCTGATGGCGCAGGACCGGTGGATCACCGAACTGTTCGAGTCCGGCGTCGACGTCGCCCAGGACGGTGACGTCCTCACCCTTCGCGGCGACGACGTCACCGTGGTGTTGACCGCACAGGACTGACCCGCCGACGATGCCCGAGCCCCTGGAGAACCCCGGCCCCGTGGAGGCGGCGACGCCCGACTGGTTCACCCGCGCCCTGGCCGCCCCCGTCGAGTGCGGCCGGACCGTGGTCGCCGGGGCGACGGTGCGCTACCGCGCCTGGGGTCCGGCCGGGGCGGCCGGGACCGTGCTGGTCCACGGCGGGGCCGCGCACGCCCGCTGGTGGGATCACATCGGCCCGCAGCTGGCCGCCGGGCGCCGCGTGGTGGCGGTGGATCTGACCGGGCACGGCGACAGCGACCACCGCGCCGACTACGCGCTCGAACAGTGGGCCGACGAGGCGGTGGCCGTGGCCGGACCGGCCGGGATCACCGGGCCGCCGATGCTGATCGGCCATTCGATGGGCGGGATGGTCGCCTTCCTGGCCGCCCACCGGCACGGCACCGCACTGGCCGGGGTGCAGATCATCGACTCGCCGATCTGGGCGCGCACCGAGGCCGAGACCGCGGCCCGGGCCACCGCCTCGATCGGGTCGGGCCGGGTCTACCCGGATGCGGCGACCGCGCGCGCCCGCTTCCGGCTCACCCCCGCCCAGGAGCGGACCCTGCCCTATGTCCTGGCGCACGTCGCCGAGACCTCCATGCGCCCGGTCGACGGCGGGTGGACCTGGAAGTTCGATCCGCTGCTGGTGCGCCGAGCCTCCTCCGATCTGCTCGGGGCCGGGGCGCCGGAGTGCCGGCTGGCCTATCTGCGGTGCGCCGACGGGATCGTCGGCACAGACGCGCTCGCCGAGCTGCGCGCCCGCCTGGGCCCGGCGGCGCTGGTGACCGAGCTGCCCGCGGCCGGGCACCACCCGATGCTCGACCGGCCGCTGGCCCTGGTGGCCGCGTTGCGCACCGTCACCGCCGCGTGGGATGCGGCGTGAACCGCCCGCCCGCACCCCGTCTGACCTGGACGCGGGCCGGTCGGGGCCGATTCCGATAACCTCGTGTGGTGAGTGATGTCGAACAGCCCGTGACCGCCGGTCCGGGCCGCCTGGTCGCCGGTCGGTACCGCCTGCGCTCCCGCCTCGGCGGCGGCGGGATGGGCACCGTCTGGCTGGCCGACGACACCCTGCTCGACCGGGAGGTCGCGCTCAAGCAGATCGCACACGCCCCCGACGCGGATGCGGCCGCCGCCGAGACGGTGCGCAAACGGGCCCTGCACGAGGGCCGGGTCCTGTCGCGGCTGGACAATCCGCACGTCACCGCGGTGCACGACGTCACCCTCGATGCGGGTGAGCCGTGGATCGTGCTGGAGTATCTGCCCTCGTGCTCGCTGGCGCAGGTGCTGCACATGACCGGCACCCTGCCCGCCCAGCAGGTCGCCCAGATCGGCGCGCAGGTCGCCGACGCGATGGTCCAGGCACACGGCGCCGGGGTGCTGCACCGCGACATCAAGCCGGGCAACGTGCTGATCGCCGACCGCGGCACCGCCGCCGGCATCGTCAAGGTCTCCGACTTCGGCATCGCGCGCACCGTCACCGGGCCCAGCGTCGACTCGGGTGAGGACGACCGGCCAGATCTGCACGCCGAGCTCGGCTGGGACGTGATCGTGGGCACGCCCGCCTATTTCGCCCCGGAGATCGCGCGCGGCCAGGAGCCGACCGAGGCCAGCGACGTGTTCGCCCTCGGCGCCGCGCTGTACACCGCACTGGAGGGGCTGCCCCCGTTCGGCGTCGAGCAGGATCCGGTGGCGATGCTGCACCTGGCCGCCCGCGGCGAGGTGATCGCCCCGCAGTCCGCCGAACCGGTGGTCGCGGTGATCCTGTCGATGCTCGAACCCGATCCGGGCCGGCGCCCGTCGATGCTGCAGGCCCGGGACGCGCTGATCGTCGAGGCCGCCACCGAGGACCTGCCGATCGCGCACGTGCTCGACACCCCGCTGCTGGCCCCGGACGGCCGGATCCCGGTGTGGGTGCGGCGCGCGGGCGGGCTGCGCGGACGCAGCAGTTCGGTGCCCGGGTCGACGGTGGGCGGGCTGATCGCCGTCCCGCACACCACCCCGCTGAGCCAGGTGCCCCGGCCCCGCTCGGTCGGCACCGCCGCCGGCACCGGGATGACCGACGCGCTGGCGTGGGGGGTCGCCGCCCGGGCCCGGCCGCAGACCGTGCGTCCCGGCGCCGAGCCCACCGATCAGCCGATCGCCGTGGCCGCGCCCGACCGCTCGGGGGCTGCGCGCCGCGCCCTGCCGTGGCTGGTGCTGATCGTGGTGTTCATCGTGCTGATCACCCTCGGCCTGGCCCTGGGCTGACCTGAGGCCCCGGGCCCGTCGGGTCGATTCCGGGCCTGACCGGCCGCCCCCGGGTCCGCTTCCGCAGACGGCTACCGCAGACGACGACGCGCGGGGCGGCTCACTCCCATTCGATGGTGCCGGGCGGCTTGCTGGTCACATCCAGCACGACCCGGTTGACCTCGGCGACCTCGTTGGTGATGCGGGTGGAGATCGTCTCGAGCACCTCGTAGGGCAGCCGCGACCAGTCCGCGGTCATCGCGTCTTCGCTCGAGACCGGCCGCAACACGATCGGATGACCGTAGGTGCGTCCGTCGCCGGCCACCCCGACGCTGCGCACATCGGCCAGCAGCACCACCGGGCACTGCCAGATCTCGTCGTCGAGCCCGGCCGCGGTCAGTTCGGCGCGTGCGATCGCATCGGCGCGGCGCAGGATGTCCAGGCGCTGGTGGTCGACCGCGCCGACGATGCGGATCGCCAGGCCCGGGCCGGGGAACGGCTGGCGCGCGACGATCTCCTCGGGCAGGCCCAGCTCGCGGCCCACCGCGCGCACCTCATCCTTGAACAGCATGCGCAGCGGCTCGACCAGGTCGAACTCCAGATCGTCCGGCAGGCCGCCGACGTTGTGGTGGCTCTTGATGTTCGCGGTGCCCGGCCCGCCCCCGGACTCGACCACGTCCGGGTAGAGAGTGCCCTGCACCAGGTAGCCGACGGTCGCCCCGCGGTCGGCCTCGTCGCCGAGCACCTCGGCGACCGCGCGTTCGAAGGTGCGGATGAACTCGTGCCCGATGATCTTGCGCTTGGACTCGGGATCGGCGACCCCGGCCAGCTGGCCGACGAACTCCTCCACCGCGTCCACGGTGACCAGCCGGGCACCGGTCGCGGCGACGAAGTCGGTCTCGACCTGCTCACGCTCACCGGCGCGCAGCAGCCCGTGGTCGACGAACACGCAGGTGAGCCGGTCGCCGATGGCGCGCTGCACCAGGGCCGCGGCCACGGCCGAATCGACCCCGCCGGACAGCCCGCAGATCGCGCGCCCCTGCCCGATCTGCTCCTTCACCCCGGCGATGAGCCGCTCGGTGATGTGGGCGGCGGTCCAGTCGGCCTCCAGGCCGGCGACCTCGCGCACGAAGCGCTCGATCACCGAGGCCCCGTGCGGGGAGTGATGCACCTCCGGGTGGTACTGCACACCCACCCACGGCTTGGTCTCGTGCTCGATCGCCGCCACCGGGGCGCCGGCGCTGCGCGCGGTGACCGTGAAACCGGCGGGCGCCGCGGTGACCGCGTCGGAGTGGCTCATCCACACCGGGTGCTCGCCCGGCAGTCCGGTGTGCAGCGCCCCGCCGGTGACCGCGAGCGCCGTGCGCCCGAACTCGCCGTCCCCGTGCTCGACGGTGCCGCCGAGGGCGCGCACCATCGCCTGGAAGCCGTAGCAGATGCCCAGCACCGGCACGCCGAGATCGAACACGGCCGGGTCCAGGGCGGGTGCCCCGTCGGTGAGCACGCTGGCGGGCCCGCCGGACAGGATCAGTGCGGACGGGGTCCGCGCCGCGAGCTCTGCCGCGGTGACCGTGTGCGGGACGACCTCGGAGTAGACCCCGGTCTCCCGGACACGGCGGGCGATCAGCTGCGCGGTCTGCGCGCCGAAGTCGACGACCAGGACCGGATGGGCGGGCGCATGCGGTGATGTTTCAAGCACCGACACAGTCTACGGCCCCGCCCCGGCATCGGCGTGCGCGGTCACACCCGTCCGCGTCGGAAATACCAGAGCGGTCCGCAGAAGTTCAGGCCGATCCGCAGCGCCCACCGGCGCTTGTCGCCGGCCACCTCGGCGGCCGGTCTGCGCGCCAGATCCGTCCAGGCGGCCGCGGCCAGCCCGATCTGCGCGGCGCCGAGCACCACCACCGCCGCCCGCCCGGCGGGCGGCAGATCCGCGAACCTGCGCTCGGCCATCTCGGCGCTCCCCCCTTCTCGGTCGCCGGTCAGCCGGCGGCCGGACCGCCGGTGTTGATCGGGGTGATCGGCAGCCGCAGCGCGCCGGGCGCCGCCGCCGGCACCACCGGGGACTGCGGGGCGACCGGGCTGATCCGCCGATAGCCCTCGCCCTGGGCCGGACGCGGATCGGCCTCACCCTTGTTCGGCCACATCGCGGCGGCCCGCTCGGCCTGCGCGGTGATCGTCAGCGAGGGGTTCACGCCCAGGTTCGCCGACACGGCTGAGCCGTCGACCACGCTCATCGTCGGATAGCCGTACACCCGGTGGTACGGGTCGATCACCCCGGTGTCCGGGCCGTCGCCGATGACCACCCCGCCGAGGAAGTGCGCCGTGAGCGGGATGTTGAAGATCTCGCCCCAGGTGCCCCCGGCCACCCCGTCGATCTTGTCCGCGATGCGCCGGGTGGCCTCGTTGCCGGCCGGGATCCACGACGGGTTCGGCTCGCCGTGGCCCTGGCGGCTGGTGAGCTTGCGCCCCAGCGGCCCGCGCCTGGTGAACGTGGTGATCGAGTTGTCCAGGTTCTGCATCACCAGCGCGATGATGGTGCGCTCGGACCACTGGCGGACGTTGAGCATGCGCAGGGTCATCAGCGGATGGCGCAGGATCAGCAGGATGAGCTTGAGCCAGCGCGGGATCGGCCCGCCCCCGTCGGTCATCAGCGTCTGCAGCAGCCCCATGGCGTTGGAGCCCTTGCCGTAGCGCACCGGCTCGATGTGGGTGTCCTCGGTCGGGTGGAACGACGAGGTGATCGCCACCCCGTGGGTCAGGTCCATCTCCGGGTCGACCGCGAACTTGCCCGCGCCCACGATCGACTCGGAGTTCGTCCGGGTGAGCAGGCCGAGCCGGTCCGACAGCTTCGGCAGGGTCTGCGCGTCCTTCATCTTGTGCAGCAGCTGCTGGGTGCCCCAGGTGCCGGCCGCGAGCACCACGTGGGTGGCGGTGAAGGTGCGGCGCCGCTTGCGCGCCCACGCCCCGGTGCGCTCGGTGGCGATCTCCCACACCCCGTCGGCGCGCTGGCGGACCTCGGTGACGGTGGTCATCGGATGGACCTGGGCGCCGGCCGATTCGGCCAGCCCCAGATAGTTCTTCACCAGCGTGTTCTTCGCCCCGTGGCGGCAGCCGGTCATGCATTCGCCGCATTCGATGCAGCCGGTGCGCTCGGGCCCGGCCCCGCCGAAGTACGGGTCGGGCTTGGTCACGCCGGGCTCGTCGAAGTACACCCCGACCGGGGTGTGCACGAAGGTGTCGCCCACGCCCATGTCCTCGGCGACCGACTTGATCACCTCGTCGGCCGCGGTCATGGTCGGGTTCTGCACCACCCCGAGCATGCGCCGACCCTGGTCGTAGTAGGGGGTGAGCTCGTCCTGCCAGTCGGTGATGTGCCCCCACTGGGGGTCTTCGAAGAACGGGGCGGGCGGCTTGTAGAGGGTGTTGGCGTAGTTCAGCGAACCCCCGCCGACCCCGGCCCCGGCCAGGATGAGGCAGTCGCGCAGCAGGTGGACGCGCTGGATGCCGTAGCAGCCCAGCTTCGGCGCCCACAGGAACCGGCGCAGGTCCCAGCTGGTCTTGGCGAACTGGTCGTCGGCGAACCGTCGACCGGCCTCGAGCACTCCGACCCGGTAGCCCTTCTCGGTCAGCCGCAGCGCCGTGACGCTGCCGCCGAATCCCGATCCGACCACGAGTACGTCGTAGTCCACCGTCGTCCCGTCGCGTCCCATCGCGGTTCCCCTTCCGTACTGGATCGGCACCCGGCCGACCTCGCTGTGAGGAACCTTACTATTACCCCGGGTACCGGGTATCCCTACACGGCGGTGTCGCCGGTCACACCCGGCTCCGGGGTGGGGGTCAGCCCCGCACGCTCAGGCCCACCCGCTGGAAGGCCTTCAGATCCGAGTAGCCGGACTTGGCCATCGAGCGGCGCAGGCCGCCGACCAGGTTGCGTCCGCCGTAGGGCTCGTCCGACGGTCCCGACAGCACCGTCGACAGCGCCGGACGGTCCGCGGTCACCGGCGCGATCGCCGCGCGCGGCAGCGAGGGGTGCGCCGCGGCCGACGGCCAGTACCAGCCGTGCCCGGCGGCCTCCTTCGCCACGGCCAGCGGGGCGCCGATCATCGCCGCGTCCGCCCCGCAGGCGACCGCCTTGGCCAGATCGCCCGAGGTGTAGATGTCGCCGTCGGCGATCACGTGCACGTAGCGCCCGCCGGTCTCGTCGAGGTAGTCCCGGCGCGCGGCCGCGGCGTCGGCGATCGCGGTGGCCATCGGCACCCCGATGCCCAGCACCGAGCCGGTGGTGGTGATGCCCTCGGTCGAGCCGAAGCCGACGATCACCCCGGCCGCACCGGTGCGCATCAGGTGCAGCGCCGTGCGGTGGTCGCCCACCCCGCCGGCGATCACCGGCACGTCGAGCTCGGCGATGAAGGTCTTCAGGTTCAGCGGTTCGCCGCCCTGGGCCACGTGCTCGGCCGAGACGATGGTGCCCTGGACGACCAGCAGGTCGATACCGGCCTGCAGCAGGTGCGGGGTCAGTTCGGCGGCGCGCTGCGGGCTCACCCGCACCGCGGTGGTCACCCCGGCATCGCGCACGGTCGCCACCGCCGCCCCGAGCAGTTCCGGATCCAGCGGGGCCTGGTGCAGCTCCTGGAGTCGGCGCACCGCCGCGCGGTCGTCCGGATCGTTCTCGGCCAGGTCGATCAGTTCGGCGATCTTGGCCTCGACGTCGGCGTGCCGACCCCACAGGCCCTCGCCGTTGATCACCCCGAGCCCGCCCTGCCGGCCGAGTTCGACGGCGAAGGCCGGCGAGACCACCGAGTCGGTGGGGTGGGTCAGCACCGGCATCTCGAAGCGGTAGGCGTCGAGCTGCCACGCGGTCGAGACGTCCTGCGAGGAGCGGGTGCGCCGGGACGGGACGATGTCGATGTCGTCGAACTGGTAGGTGCGACGGGCCGTGCGGCCCATGCCGATCTCCTGCAGGTCGCGCATGCGCGTGCCTTTCTACGAACGGCGCCGGATCTCACCCGGCGCCGCGGGGGTGGGTGCGGGCGCGGCCGCGCCGCGCGCGGTGGCGGCGTACCTACGCGACGGGGTCGCTAGGTCGCGTGCCGCGCTCAGCGGGTCTGGTAGTTCGGCGCCTCGACGGTCATCTGGATGTCGTGCGGGTGCGATTCCTTGAGCCCGGCCGCGGTGATCTGCACGAACTGCGCCTCCTGCAGCTCGGCGATGGTCGACGCACCGGTGTAGCCCATCGCCGCCCGCAGGCCGCCGGTGAGCTGGTGGATGACCGAGCCGAGCGGACCGCGGTAGGGCACCCGGCCCTCGATGCCCTCGGGCACCAGCTTGTCCTCCGACAGCACGTCGTCCTGGAAGTAGCGGTCCTTGGAGTAGGACTGGCCCTGCCCGCGCGACTGCATCGCGCCCAACGAGCCCATGCCGCGGTAGGTCTTGAACTGCTTGCCACCGACCAGCACGAGCTCGCCGGGGGACTCGGCGGTGCCGGCCAGCAGCGAACCGAGCATCGCGGCCGACGCACCGGCGGCCATGGCCTTGGCCACATCGCCCGAGAACTGCAGCCCGCCGTCGGCGACGACCGGGACGCCGGCCGCCTTGGCCACGGCCGTGGCCTCCAGGATCGCGGTGATCTGCGGGGCGCCGACCCCGGCGATGACGCGGGTGGTGCAGATCGAGCCCGGCCCGACCCCGACCTTGACCGCGTCGGCGCCGGCGTCGATCAGCGCCTGGGCCCCTTCCCTGGTGGCGACGTTGCCGCCGATGATCTGCACGCGCTCGTCGAGTTCGCGGCGCAGCTTGGTGATCATCTCCAGCACCCCGGTGGAGTGGCCGTGGGCGCTGTCGACCACGAGCACGTCGGCGCCCGCGTCCACCAGGTGCATCGCCCGGCCCCAGGAGTCCTCGCCGACTCCGACCGCGGCGCCGACCAGCAGGCGGCCGTCCGGGTCCTTGGTGGCGTAGGGGTGCTGTTCGGTCTTGACGAAGTCCTTGACGGTGATCAGCCCGGTCAGCCGGCCCGCCCCGTCGACGATCGGGAGTTTCTCGATCTTGTGGCGGCGCAGCAGCCCGAGGGCCGCATCCGCCGACACGCCCTCACGCGCGGTGACCAGCGGAGCCTTGGTCATCACCTCGGCGACCGTGCGCGAGTCGTCGACCTCGAAGCGCATGTCCCGGTTGGTGATGATGCCCACCAGTTCCCCGGCCTCGTCGGTCACCGGCAGTCCGGAGATGCGGAACCGGGCGCACATCGCGTCGACCTCGGCCAGGGTGTCGGTCGGCTTGCACGTCACCGGATCGGTGACCATGCCGGCCTCGGACCGCTTGACGGTCTCGACCTGGCGGGCCTGCTCCTCGGCGGCGAGGTTGCGGTGCAGCACGCCCATGCCGCCGGCGCGCGCCATCGCGATCGCCATCCGCGACTCGGTGACGGTGTCCATCGCCGAGGAGACCAGCGGCACGTTCAGCCGGATGGTGCGGGTCAGCTGCGTCGAGGTGTCCACCCCGCTGGGGATCACCTCGGAGGCCGCCGGCAGCAGCAGCACGTCGTCGAAGGTCAACCCCAGCATCGCGACCTTGTCGGCCCGATCTCCACCGAACCGGATCTGATTGTTCATGCGCCCGCCACACCTCTCTCTGAGCCTGGCGTCCATGGTATCGCCGCGGGCGCTTCCGGGCCTCCGCGGGCCGTGTGGTCCCCCGCACGTAGCGGCCCCGAACCGTCCCACCGGGAGCGTTCGGTGGCCCTGCACGGCCGTTCCGTCGTACCGTAGGGGTGTGTATGACCATCTGCCTCCCGGCCTCCCGCCGGATCCGTTCGCCGATGACCCGGTCGATCCGGCCGACGCGCTCGACGCCCTCGAGCCCGGTCGGCCGCTGGATCCGCACGAGCGGCTCGCCGTGGAAGAAGACCTCGCCGATCTCGCCGTCTACGAGGCGCTGCTGGGCCATCGCGGGGTGCGCGGCCTGGTCATCGCCTGCGAGGACTGCGAAGAAGACCACTACCACGACTGGGACATGCTGCGCGCGAACCTTCTGCAGTTGCTGGTCGACGGCACCATCCGCCCGCACGAACCCGCCTACGATCCGGCCCCCGAGGCCTACGTGAGCTGGGATTACTGCCGCGGCTACGCGGATGCGACCATGAACGACATGGGT
>JAJYRZ010000115.1 GCA_021793835.1 Actinomycetes bacterium
CAGCCGGGCGACTGCGTGTTCTTCGCCGCCGGGCCCACCAAGACCATGCGCGCCCTGCTCGGCGCGGCCCGGGTGGAGATCGCCCGCAAGCAGGACCTGATCGCCGACGGGGACTGGGCCTTCGTCTGGGTGGTCGACGCGCCGATGTTCGAACCGGCCGGTGAGGCCGTCGCGGCCGGTGATGTGGCGTTGGGCTCGTCGGCCTGGACCGCGGTGCACCACGCGTTCACCTCGCCCAAGCCCGAGTTCCTCGACACCTTCGACACCGATCCGGGGTCGGCGCTGGCCTACGCCTACGACATCGTGTGCAACGGCAACGAGATCGGCGGCGGCTCGATCCGCATCCACCGCCAGGACGTCCAGGAGCGGGTGTTCGCGGTGATGGGCATCGACCAGGAGGAGGCCCGCGAGAAGTTCGGCTTCCTGCTCGACGCCTTCTCCTTCGGCGCGCCCCCGCACGGCGGCATCGCCTTCGGCTGGGACCGGATCACCGCGCTGCTGGCCGGGGCGGAGTCGATCCGCGAGGTCATCGCCTTCCCCAAGTCCGGCGGCGGCGTCGATCCGCTCACCGATGCGCCCGCGCCGATCACCGCGGCCCAGCGCAAGGAGTCCGGCATCGACGCGCGTCCGGAAGACAAGAAGAAGGCCGACGACGCTGCCGCCGACGAGCCGGCGGACGCGGCGCAGGCCGACTCGGCGAACTGATCGCGGGGCGGTTCCGTGCGGGGCCGATGGTCGGCCCCGCACGGACCGACCGGGGGGCGTCGCGCGCCTGGACCTGACCCGCCGTGTCGGCGCCGAGGGGTAGGTTGGCTGTGATGACCGCGACATTGATCGACCGCTACCAGGATGGATGGCAAAAGGCTGTGGAAACGGTGGTGCAGGCTGCCGAGCGTCTGTTGGAGAAGCGCACCGGGGCCGGTGTGACCCTGGCGGACGCGGTGGACCTGGGGGGTTCGGGGAACTCGATCGTGGTGCGCGTGCGGGTGGCGGAGAACCCGTTCTCGCTGCCGCGCACCCTGGTGCTCAAACAGGTCCGCGAGGACTCCGGCGCCGGACTCGAAGGTTTCCGCCGTGAGGTCGTGTCGTATAAGTTCGCCAACTCGCTGATCGGCAGTAACCGTCCCGGACCGGAACTGATCGCCTCCGACATCGACGAGCGCCTGCTGGTGCTCGCCGACCTCGGCGACGCACCGGCGATGGGGGATCTGCTCGCCCGCCGCGACGAGGCCGAGGTGACCCGCTCGCTGGTGGCGCTCACCCAGGCGCTCGGCCGCATGCACGCCAACACCTTCGGCCGGGAAGAGGACTACATCGCGCTGCTCAAGCGCAACAAGGGCGCCGTCGCCGTCGATCCGCTGCTCGGCCAGGTCACCGAGGCCGCCGAGAAGGTGCCGGCCCTGCTGGCCGACCGACTCGGGGTCACCGTCTCCGCACCGGTCGTCGACGCCGCGAAGGCCGGGGCGCAGATGTTCGGTCCCGGCGGGCTGCGTGCCTTCACCACCGCCGACCTGTGCCCGGACAACATCCTGGTCAACGAATCGGGCGTGAAGTTTCTCGACTACGAGTGGGGCGGGTTCCGAGACGCGGTGCTCGACATCAGCTACGTGCTCGCCTCCTTCCCGGCCTGCCTGTGCACGCTGCGGGTCGACCAGGAGCAGGCGCGCGCGATGATCGACGCCTGGCGCGCCGAGGTCACAGGTGTGTTCCCGCAGCTGCGCGACGACGAGGTGCTGCTGGGGCGGCTGGCCGACGCGATGCTGATCTGGACCTGGCTGAGCACCTACCTGTATCTGGTGCCCGACGCCGACCAGGTGCGCGCCGCCGGCACCCACGAGCTCGCCGTGAGCCCGGCCGAGGCGCTGGCCAACCGCTGGCGCATCCTGGTCGACTTCGCCGAGGGCCTGGACGCGCCCGAGATCGCCGCGCACGCCCGCGAAGTGGTGGCGGCGCTGGCCTCGTGATCGACCCGCTGGAACCCGACGCACAGGCGCCGGGACTGTTCGACGGACCCGAACCGGCCGCAGACCACGCGGCCGTCGGCGCCGGCCCGGCCCGCACGCCGGGGGTGGGCCCGGCCGATGCCGGGCCGGGTACACCGCTGGCAGTGCGGATGCGTCCGCGCACCCTCGACGAGGTGCTCGGCCAGGACCACCTGCTCGGCACCGGCGCTCCGCTGCGCCGCCTGGTCGAAGGGCACGGAGCGAGCTCGGCGATCCTGTTCGGCCCGCCCGGCACCGGCAAGACCACGCTCGCCTCCCTGATCTCCACCGCCACCGGCCGGCACTTCGAGGCCCTGTCGGCGCTGTCGGCCGGAGTGAAAGACGTGCGCGCGGTGATCGAGCGCGCCCGGCGCCGCATCCTGCACGGCGAACAGACCGTGCTGTTCATCGACGAGGTGCACCGGTTCTCCAAGACCCAGCAGGACGCGCTGCTCGCCGCGGTGGAGAACCGGGTGGTGCTGCTGGTGGCCGCGACGACGGAGAACCCGTCGTTCTCCGTGGTCTCCCCGCTGCTGTCGCGCTCGCTGGTGCTGCGGCTGCAGCCGCTGACCCCGGACGATGTGCGCGCACTGCTGCGCCGGGCCGTGGCCGACGAGCGCGGCCTGGCCCAGGCGATCGCGCTGACCGACGAGGCCGAAGACCACCTGGTGCAGATCGCCGGGGGAGACGCCCGCCGGGCGCTGACCGCACTCGAGGCGGTCGCCGATGCGGCGCTGCACGGCCGCGAGGCCGGCGCCGACGGCCCGGCCGAGGTCGATGTGGACATGGTCGAATCCGCGGTCGACGAGGCCGCGGTGCGCTACGACCGCGACGGCGACCAGCACTACGACGTGGCCAGCGCGTTCATCAAGTCCATCCGCGGCTCGGACGTCGACGCCGCCGTGCACTACCTGGTGCGCATGCTCACCGCCGGCGAAGACCCGCGGTTCGTGGCCCGCCGGCTGGTCATCGCCGCCAGCGAGGAGATCGGCATGGCCGACCCGACCTCGCTGCAGATCGCGGTCGCCGCCGCCCAGGCGGTGCAGCTGATCGGCATGCCCGAGGCCCAGCTGACGCTCACCCAGGCCACCATCCACCTGGCCACCGCCCCGAAATCCGGTTCGGTCACCGATGCGCTGGCCGCCGCGCGCGCCGACATCGGCGCCGGCAAGGCCGGGATGGTGCCCGCCCACCTGCGCGACGGGCACTACTCCGGCGCCCAGGCGCTGGGCAACGCGGTCGGCTACCGCTACCCGCACGACCACCCGGACGGGGTGCTGACCCAGCAGTACCCGCCCGACGAGCTCATCGGGGTCGACTACTACACGCCCACCACCCGCGGCAACGAGGCCGAACTGGCCCGGCGGGTACCGCGGCTGCGCGCCGTGGTGCGCGGCACGCGCAGGTAGACCCGAAGGCCCCGGCGCCGGGTTCGAAAGCCCCGGCGCGCGGGGGCTATGCTGGTCCGCGCGCCTGCCCGAGCGGGGCGGATGCGCGCATCGCCCCGGCGACCGGCCGGGACGCACGCCGCCGCACATCTGCCGCGCGCCCCGCGCAGGGCCGGCCGTACCGTCGTCGGACACTAAGGATCCTCCACGTGCAGACCCACGAGATTCGCCAGCGCTTCCTGGACCACTTCGTCAGGGCGGGCCACACCCAGGTGCCGAGCGCCTCGCTGATCCTGGACGATCCGAACCTTTTGTTCGTCAACGCCGGAATGGTGCAGTTCGTCCCGTACTTCCTGGGCCAGCAGACCCCGCCGTACACGCGGGCGACCAGCGTGCAGAAGTGCGTGCGCACTCTCGACATCGAGAACGTCGGGGTCACCACCCGGCACAACACGTTCTTCCAGATGGCCGGCAACTTCTCCTTCGGCGACTACTTCAAGCGCGAGGCCATCGAGTTCGCGTGGACCCTGCTCACCGGCCCGGTCGAGAACGGCGGCTACGGCTTCGACCCCGAGCGGCTGTGGGTCACGGTCTACCTCGACGACGACGAGGCGCACGACCTGTGGCGCGAGATCGCGGGCATCCCCGAAGAGCGCATCCAGCGCCGCGGCATGGAGGACAACTACTGGTCGATGGGCATCCCGGGCCCGGCCGGACCCTGCTCGGAGATCTACTACGACCGCGGCCCCGAATACGGCGCCGAAGGCGGGCCCATCGCCGATGAGGACCGCTACCTGGAGATCTGGAACCTGGTCTTCATGCAGAACGAGCGCGGCCAGGGCCTCGGCGACGGCGACTTCGAGATCCTGGGCCCGCTGCCGAAGCAGAACATCGACACCGGCATGGGTGTCGAACGGGTGGCGTTCCTGCTCCAGGGCGTCGACAACGTCTACGAGACCGACCTGGTGCGCCCGGTGATCGCGGCGGCCGAGAAGGCCACCGGCCGGCGCTACGGCAGCGACGACGAGGCCGACGTGCGCTTCCGGGTCATCGCCGACCACGCGCGCACCGCCGCGATGCTCATCGCCGACGGGGTCAGCCCCGGCAACGACGGGCGCGGCTACGTGCTGCGCCGGCTGCTGCGCCGCATCGTGCGCGCGGCCCGCCTGCTGGGCGCGTCCGGCCCGACGATGGGCGAGTTCATGGCGGTGGTGCGCGATGCGATGGCCCCGTCGTATCCGGAACTGGCGACCGACTTCGAGCGCATCTGCGACACGGCCGTGGCCGAGGAGACCGCCTTCCTGCGCACCCTGGCGGCCGGCGAGAAACTGTTCGACGGGGCGGTCGAGCAGGTGCGCGGCGCGGGCGGGACCCTGCTGCGCGGCGAGCAGGCCTTCGCCCTGCACGACACCTACGGCTTCCCGATCGACCTGACCCTGGAGATGGCCGAGGAGGCCGGGCTCAAGGTCGACACCGAAGGCTTCGCCGAGCTGATGGCCGAGCAGCGCAACCGGGCCAAGCAGGACGCGCAGTCGCGCAAGCACGCGCACGCCGACCTGACCGTCTACCGCGAACTGATCGACACCGGGGCCACCGAGTTCACCGGCTTCGACGAACTGGATTCACCGGCCCGCGTGCTCGCGGTGATCAAGGACGGGGTGCGGGTGCCGGCCGCCCATGCGGGCGAAAAGGTCGAGATCGTGCTCGACCGGTCCCCGCTGTACGCCGAGGCGGGCGGACAGATCGCCGACCGCGGCACCATCACCGGTGCCGGCGGGCTGGCGATCACCGTCGACGACGTCCAGCGCATCGCCAAGACGCTGTGGACCCACAAGGTCACCGTCGACGCCGGTGAGGTCACCGAGGGTGCCGAGGTCACCGCGCACGTCGACCCGGCCTTCCGCCGCGGCGCCACTCAAGGGCATTCGGGCACCCACCTGGTGCACGCCGCGCTGCGCCAGGTGCTCGGCCCCAACGCCGTGCAGGCCGGATCGCTGAACAAGCCCGGCTACCTGCGCTTCGACTTCCACCACCAGGGCGGGCTGACCGAGCAGCAGGCGCGCGAGGTCGAACGGGTGGCCAACGAGGCGATGGTCGCCGACTTCCCGGTGCACACCACCGAGACCGACATCGAATCGGCGAAGAAGGCCGGGGCGCTCGCGCTGTTCGGCGAGAACTACGGCGACCAGGTGCGCGTGGTGGAGATGGGCGGACCGTTCTCCATCGAGCTGTGCGGCGGCACCCACGTCGCACACACCGCCCAGATCGGGCCGATCACCCTGCTGGGCGAATCGTCCATCGGATCGGGTGTGCGCCGGGTCGAAGCGCTGGTGGGCATGGACTCGATGGACCACATGGCCAAGGAGCGCGCCCTGCTGGCCGGGGCCGCCGACCTGCTCAAGGTGCCGGCCGACGAGGTGCCCGACCGCATCACCGGGCTGCTCGAGCGGCTCAAGACCGCCGAACGCGAGGTCGCCAAGGCGCACGCCGCGGCCGTGCTGTCCTCGGCCGGCGACCTGGCCGACGGCGCCGAGACCGTCGCCGGGATCCGACTGGTGGCCGCCCAGGCGCCCGCCGGGGTCGCCGCGGGTGATCTGCGCACCCTGGCGCTGGACGTGCGCGGACGTTTCGGCTCCGAACCGGCCGTGGTCGTGCTGATCGCCGACACCGACGGCAAGGTGCCCTTCGTCGCCGCCACCACCGAGGCCGCGCGCGAGCTCGGGGTGGGCGCGGGCGACCTGGTCAAGGCCTTCGCCCCGTCGGTGGCCGGCCGCGGCGGCGGCAAGCCGGACCTGGCGCAGGGCTCGGGCGCGGACGCCGCCGGCATCGACGCGGCCCTGGCCGCGGTGCGGGCCCGGGTGGCCGAGCAGGCCGGATGAGCCACGACGACGCCGCCGGCGAGGACCTGGACCTAAGGCGCGGCCGGCGCCTGGCCATCGATGTGGGCTCGGTGCGGGTCGGCGTCGCCGCGTGCGACCCGGACGGCATCCTGGCCACACCCGTCGAAACTGTCGACCGGGTCGACGGCGGCGTGCGCGAGGACACCGCCGATCTCAACCGGATCGCCGCACTGGTCGAGGAGTACGAGGCGATCCAGGTGATCGTCGGCCTGCCGCGCACCCTGCGCGGGGAAGAGGGCCGTGCTGCCGAGTCGGCGCGCGCCTTCGCCGCGCGTCTGACCCGACGGATCGCTCCGGTGCCGGTAGTGTTCGCCGACGAACGGTTCAGTACGACGGTCGCGCAGCGTTCGCTGCGTACCGCAGGGATCGAGGCACGGCGCCAACGCGACGTGGTCGACCAGGCCGCCGCAGTGCTGATCCTGCAGTCTTGGCTCGACAGCCGCCGCGATGCACGCGCGGCCGGTGAACGAAAGGGTTAGACGGTGAACGGTTCGGATCGTCGCGACAACACCGGGCGAGACGGGGACCCCACCCCGCGCTACCGCAGTCCCGAGCGCCCCGAGGACACCCCGCGCGGTTGGCGGCGCGAGACCGCGGCCCCGGTCTACCTCGAACCCGAACAGCCGGTGTCGCGGCGCGAACGCGGCCGGCGCCGCCGGGCGGAATCGGCGCGCAGGCGTCGCCGCGGCGGGGCGGTGCTGCTCGCGGTGATCGTGCTGATCGCCGCGGTGGGCGTCGGCGCCTGGTTCGTCATCCGCGAGGTCTCCCCGCCGGACTACGACGGTCCGGGCGGGGCGGAGACCCTCGTGCAGATCCAGCCCGGCGCCTCGACCACCGCGATCGCCGGTGAACTCGAGGACGCGGGCGTGGTCAAGAGCTCGAAGGCCTTCCTGCGCGCCGCCAAGGGCGATGAGGCCATCAGCGGCATCCACCCCGGCTACTACGAGCTGCGCACCCAGATCCCTGCGAAGGACGCGGTCCAAGCCCTCGCCGACGGTTCGCGCGTCGGCCACGTGGTGGTGCCGGAGGGCCGCCAACTCGCCGACATCACCACCGTGTCGGGCAACCGCACCGACGGCATCCTGTCGATCGTCGCCCAGGCCAGCTGCCTGACCGAAGACGGCACGCAGACCTGTGTCGACCAGGAGGAACTGGCCCAGGCCCTGGCCGATCTGGATCCGGGTGTCGCCGGCATCCCGGACTGGGCGGTCGAACGGGTCCGCCAGGTCACCGACCCGGTGCGCCGCTACGAGGGCCTGATCATGGCCGGCAGCTTCGACGTCGACCCGCGCCTGGACGCCCGCGAGATGCTGGTGTCGCTGTTCGAGGACTCCGCGGCCGGCTTCGACGCCCGCGGCCTGGGCAGCGCCAGCGAGACCTCCGAGCTGAGCCCGTACGACACGCTCATCGCCGCCTCGCTGATCGAACGCGAGGCCCCGCCGGAGGACTTCGACAAGGTGGCCCGGGTGATCGTCAACCGGCTGGACGAAGATCAGATGCTGCAGTTCGACTCGACCGTGAACTATCTGCTCGAGACTCAGGAGACGGCCACCACCGACGAGGACCGGGCCCGGTCGACCCCGTGGAACACCTACGCGATGTTCGGCATGCCGGCCACGCCCATCTCCGCGCCCGGCGACGCCGCGATCGACGCCGCCGAACATCCGGCGGACGGGGACTGGCTGTACTTCGTCACCGTCGACCACGACGGCACGACCCTGTTCACCGACGACTACGACGAGCACCTGGAGAACATCACGCTCGCTCAGGAGGCGGGGGTGCTCGACAGTGAGCGCTGACCCGGTGCCGGCCACGCCGCCGCGCAAGGCCGCGGTGCTCGGCTCGCCGATCGCCCACTCGCTCTCGCCCGCGCTGCACGGCGCCGCCTACGCCGCCCTCGGGCTGGCGGGGTGGACCTATGAGCGCATCGAATGCGATGCCGAGGCCCTGCCGGGCCTGGTGGCCGGACTCGGCCCCGAATGGGTGGGCCTGTCGGTGACCATGCCCGGCAAATCGGCGGCGCTGGCGTTCGCCGACGAGCGCACCGCGCGTGCGGAACTGGTCGGCTCGGCCAACACGCTGGTGCGCACCGAGCGCGGCTGGCGCGCCGATTCGACCGACATCGACGGGGTGATCGGCGCGCTCGGCGAACTCGGCTTCACCGGCCCCGGCGCCCTGGCCGGCGGTACCCCGGTGCTGCTCGGTGCAGGCGGGACCGCACGGCCGGCCCTGGCCGGGCTGGCCGCGCTCGGCGCCCGCGAGGTCGTCATCGTCGCCCGCGATGCGGGCCGGGCGGCATCGACCGTGGACTGCGCACAGCGGGCGGGCCTGACCCCGCAGCTGATCGATTTCACGCCCGCACCGCTGCGCGAGGCGGTGGCGGCGGCTCCCGCGGTGGTCTCGACGCTGCCGGCTGAGGCGGCGGCCCCGCACACCGAGAACCTGGCCGGTGCGCGCGCACTGCTGGACGTGATCTACCACCCGTGGCCGACCCCGCTGGCCGAGGCGGTCACCGCCGCAGGCGGCGCCGTGATCGGGGGACGGGCGATGCTGCTGCACCAGGCCTTCGGTCAGGTCGAGCAGTTCACCGGCCGATCGGCCCCGCGTGCCGAGATGGCGGCCGCCCTGCCGGACTGACCGGCCCGCAGCGCGGCCGGGCACTGCCGCGGCCGGTGGCCCCGCCCGTGCACAGGCCCGGCCGGTGTCCACAGCCCGGCCCCTGCACGCGCGGATCGGGTGGGCCCGATCCGCGATGCTGCGGTCATGACCGCACCGCCCCGTCCGCACATCGGCCGCTCCACCGATCCGCCGACTTCCGCCGGCCGGATCCACCGTCGGTGGGTGATCGGCCCGGCGGTGCTCACCGGTGCCGCGGCGGCGCTCGCGCTCACGGGTCGTACCGGGCCGGCGCCGGGGCAGTGGATCGCGGTGGTGGGGCTGTGTGCGGTGCTGTGCGCGACCGACCTGTACCGTCGGCGCCTACCCAATCCGGTGGTGGCGCTGGCCGGGTGCGCCGCGGTGGTGTGGGCGGTGCAGGTCCCGGGCGGCCCGGCCGCGGCCGCGGTGGGTGCGGTGGCGGCGACCGCGCTGTATCTGCCCGGTCACCTGCGCGGCGGCATCGGCGCGGGCGATGTGAAGCTCGCCGCCGTGATCGGCGGTCTGACCGCGCCCCACGGGGCCGACACCTGGTGGATCGCGGCCCTTTCGGCTCCGCTGTTCACCCTCGCCGCGGCTGCGGCGACGGCCCTGGTGGCCGGGGCGCCCACGGCGCGGCGCATCCGCTGGCCGCACGGGGTGGCACTGTGCGCCGGGCTGCTGTGCGCACTGGCACTGGCCCCGTCCGTCGGCCGGTGACACCGGCCGGAAGTCGGTCGTGGCACGATAGAGCACGTGCTGCGTTGGACAACTGCCGGAGAATCCCACGGACCCGCTCTGATCGCCATGCTCGAGGGCATGGTGGCCGGAGTGTCGATCACCACTGACCAGATCGGTGCCGAACTGGCCCGCCGCCGCCTCGGTTACGGGCGCGGAGCGCGGATGAAGTTCGAGGCCGACGAGCTGACCATGGTCGGTGGTGTGCGCCACGGGCTGACCATGGGCGGACCGCTGGCGATCATGATCGGCAACACTGAATGGCCCAAGTGGGAGCAGGTGATGAGCGCCGACCCGGTCGATGAACACGAGATCGCCGATCAGGCCCGCAACGCCCCGCTCACCCGCCCGCGGCCCGGTCACGCCGACTACGCCGGAATGCTCAAGTACGGCTTCGACGACGCCCGCCCGGTGCTCGAACGCGCCAGTGCGCGCGAGACCGCGGCCCGCGTGGCGGTCGGCACCGTGGCCCGGGAATTCTTGCGCCAGGCGCTCGGGGTG
>JAJYRZ010000116.1 GCA_021793835.1 Actinomycetes bacterium
ATCTGAGTGGGTGAACCCGGAGATCGAATGCCAACCCAGCAGCTCCGATCCGGTGGTCTCGACCAGCACCCGGCCGCCGATGTACATGGTGCCGAGCTGGAAGAACAGGTCCCACTCCTGCGAGTGGTCCATCCGGGTGCGCAGATAGGTGGCCCGCCCGAAACCGCTGACGATCGACATCAGCTGATCGGGGTCTTCCAAGATCGCCGTCATCTCCGGGGCCGGGCGACGGACCCGGATGGTCTTGGTGACCGTGGTCATCAGCTCACCACCGGGATCACGGACTTGGTGGCCAGCTTCGACAGCGCCACCTGCATGGTGGAGGTGACGAAGTCGTACGCCCGGTCCCAGTCGGGCTCGTCACCGTAGATCTCGCGGAGGTCGATCGGCTCGAGCACCTGGATGCGGATCTTGGCCGGCAGCGGGACGTGCGGCAGGTCGGCGGGCAAAAAGCCCCACGGCACCGAGAAGCTCACCGGCAGGGTCTTCACGCGCAGCAGCTTGTCGAAGCGCAGCTTCTTCGCGGTCTCCCGGCCGTCGTTGAGCACGAAGAACGTCTCCTGCCCGCCGGTGGCGACCACGGGCACGATCTTGACGTTGTTCTCGTGCGCCAGGCGCAGGAAACCCTTGCGCCCGTCGAAGATGATGCGGTTGCGGTCGGAGAACGGGCGCAACGCCTCGACGTCGCCGCCCGGGTAGACCAGCACGTTGGCGCCCTGGCGCAGCAGTTCGGCGGCCTTGGCGGTGTCGGCGACGACCATGCCGAACTTGCGCGCGAAGTCGCCGACCACCGGCAGCTTCATGATCAGCTGATGGGCCAGACCCGCCAGCGGGCGGCCCTCGACGGTGAAGTAGCTGTAGTAGCCGAGGATGAACACGAACGTATCGGGCACGTTCGCCCCGCCCGAGTGGTTGCCGACGAACAGCACCGGCTCGTCGGGCACGTTCTCGAAGCCCTCGACCTCGGCGCGGAAGTAGAGCCGGGCGGCCAGCCAGAAGCGCGGCAGCATCTCCCGGATGAACCGGGGGTCACGCCCCTCGAGCCCCTCGGGCAGGCGCGGCGCGAACCTGCCGAGCAGCTTGAACGGATCGACCACCGGGGTTCCTCCCTCACCCTTCGGCCGGGCGCATACGCGTCGGCCACGGCCATTGTGACCCATCAGTAAGGACCACCGCGACCGCGGCGGCACACCCGGCACCGACGCGCCCCGCCGGGGTCGCAGCCGCGTCGTATCATCGACCGGCGACAGCGATCCGCCTCGTCGATTCGCACGGGCCGATCGGGCACGGGCTGGGTGAAGGGATCGGCGATGACGTTTCGGGATCAGGCGCGCATCGGTTCGGGACGGGTACGCACCGGCGGGGGCGGCCGGCGCCCGCAGATGGCGATGGGCGGGATCGGCGGGATCATCGTGGTCGCCGTCGGCCTGTTCTTCGGTCTGGACCTGACCGGCGGCGGAGCCGGCAGCGGACTGTCCGGCGGGGGCGGCGCGGTCACCGCCCAGGGCTATGAGCGCGCGGCCTGTGAGACCGGCGCGGACGCCAACGCCGATGTCGACTGCAGGATCGAATTCACCGCACACAGCCTCGACCAGGTGTGGTCCGAACAGCTCCCGCAGGTCGGGGTGCAGTACCGCGAGCCCGGGGTGACCCTGTTCCGCGGCCGGGTGACCACCGGCGGCTGCGGCTCGGCCGATGCGGATGTGGGCCCGTTCTACTGCCCGGCCGACGACACCGCCTACTTCGACTCCTCGTTCTTCCAGATCCTCGAAGACCGGTTCGGCGCCTCCAGCGGCCCGTTCGCCCAGGAATACGTGGTGGCCCACGAGTTCGGTCACCACATCCAGAACCTGCTGGGCGATTCCGGGCGCGGGGACTACAACGATCCCGGGGCCATGTCGGCGGCGGTGCGCAGCGAACTGCAGGCCGACTGCTACGCCGGGGTGTGGGCGCACTACGCCGACTCCACCCCCGCCCCCGGCGACGATCAGCCGCTGCTTCAGCCGCTGACCGAGACCGACATCGCCGATGCGCTCTCGGCCGCGGCCTCGGTGGGCGATGACCACATCCAGTCCCGATCCACCGGCCGGGTCAACCCCGACAGCTGGACCCACGGCTCCTCGGCGCAGCGTCAGCAGTGGTTCACCACCGGCTACCAGACCGGGCAGGTCGCCGCCTGCAACACCTTCGACGCCCCCGACCTGGGCTGAGCCGCCACCGACGGGCCCCGTCCCGCGCCCCGGATTCCGGGCGCGGGCACGTGCGAACGGGCGGAGATGTCGGTGCCGGATGCGACTCTGGCGCCATGGCCAGTTCTGACCTCGACTTCAATCCGCCGGACGACGCGGTCCAGTGGTGCCTGGCCCAGGACCCGGCGCTGCTGGTACTCGACGACACCGTCGCCATCGACCTGGACGAGTACAACGACCTGCTCGCCGCCTTCGGCCACGACACCGCGTTGCGCGGGCGCGACGCCGACGGGCGCGTCGTCGCCCGCGGCACCGCGTATCTGCAGCGCCACGACCTGATCCCCGGCTCGGAACTGCTCGATCTGGCCCGCCCCGACCGCTCGCTGCTGCTGCACTGCTCGGCGTGGCTGGATCTGCACCCGCACCGGTCCGGCTCCCGGCCGCTGACCCTGCTCGAGCAGACGGCCGAATGCGGATCGGACATGCGCCCGGTCGACCATTTCCTGCAGCTGTGCCGGGCGGGGCTACCGGTAGCCGACGCGCGCCGGTACGACTGGACCGCGGCCCCCGATATGGAGCTGGAGCTGCGGGCCCTGCTGATGTGGGCGTACCGGATGAAACCGATCAATTTCCTGCCCGCACAGCTGTTCGACCGTCGCGGGGCCTACACGCTGATCCGGCACGGCTGGCTCGACGATCCGTCCTGGCCCGCCTCCTCGGCCCGGCGCTACGACGAGTATCTGCACGTGCTCGAGATGTGGGCCGCCACCGCCGACGTCGACTCGGCCGTGATGGAGATGTGGCTGGTCCACGAGTGGCATCGGCGCCGCTCGGCAGCGCAGATGAAGTATCGGGGCGACGAACCGCCGTTCTGACTCCGCCTTCCACCGCCCATCGACTACCTCCTGATCCGGGACCGGTCAGTCGACCTCGTGTGCGGCCAGGGCGTCGACCATCTCGCGCAGGTCCGCCAGGGCGCCGGCCGTATCGACGGTGTCGTCGGCCTGAAGGGCGGCCATGATCTGGTCGGTGATCGACAAGACCCCGGTCTCGATGTCGGCATAGCGGGTGCCGGCGAGCTGCTCGCTGAAGCCCTCGCCGACCGCGGCCGCATTCGACATCAGCGCCGCCGTCCGGATCAGGGCGAGCGCCACCAATGGCCTACGCGCGGAATCGGCGACCTCTGCCAGCGCTTCGGCCCGGGCTTCGGGCTCGTTCCAGGCCTCGATCATCGCCCAGGCCCGTGAGTAGTCCGCGTGCTCCATGGGCTGCAGCGTAGCCGGGCCGAGATGTCGGTGTCCGCTGTCACACTGCCGCACATGACCGCTTCCGACGATTTCACCGCCCCGCAGCGCTGCATCGACTGGTGCCGCGCCCAGGATTCGGCCCGGATGGTGCTCGACGAGACCGTGACCGTGGATCTGGACAAATGGAACCGGACCCTGCACGAGCTCGGCGTGGCCACCGTGGTGCGCGGCCGCGACGCCGACGGCCGGCCTACCGGTGCGGGCCTGGCCCATCTCCAGCGCGCCGACCTCACCCCGATCTCCGAGCTGATCGACCCCTCCGCTCCTGATCGTTCGCTGGTCTACCAGTGCGCGGCGTGGCTGTCGGGCCACCGGGTGCGCCGTCCGCCCAACCCGGTCCCGCGCCTGCCCCACCGGACGGCCGGGAAGCCCGGATCCCCCGGCGCCATGGTCGACACGTTCCTGCGTGAATGCGCGAAAGACCACGGCGGGCTGATCGCCGGTGACGGCGGCTGGCTGGCGAGCCCGGGTATCGGCATGAAGCTGCGCGCCACGGTGATGTGGGCGTATGAGGCCCACACCGTCGGCGGTGCACAGGCCCGACTGGTCGACCAATTCGGCGTCAACACCCTGATCCGGCACGGCTGGCTCGACACCCCCGTCGTCTCCGCCTTCACCCCGCGCCGCTACGACTCCTACGTCGGCGCCGTGGAGGACTGGGCCCACGAGGCCGGGACGGATCCGGATCTGGTGGAGATGTGGCTGGTCCGCGAATGGGCGCTGCGGCTCAGTCGCGCGCAGGGCCGGCCCCGCGATCACGACGTGCTGTTCTGATCCCGGAACGGTCACCGCGGCACCGGTTGAACAGCCGCGGCGGCCCTCGCCGCTCCGCGGGCTGGACGGGTGTGCAGTACATTCGGCTCTGTGACCGCGCACACCTCACCCTCGCCCCGTGTCCATGCCTTCACCGATGACGCGCTCGCCGACCACGATGCGGTGTCCCTGGCCGCGGCGCTGCGCAGCGGTGAGCTCTCCCGGCGGGAGGTGACCGAGGCGGCGATCGCCCGCATCCGCGCGGTCGACCCGGCCGTCCACGGCATGGAGCTGGACTGTTTCGCCACCGCCCTGGCCGATGCCGACACCGATCTGCCGTCCGGGCCCCTGGCCGGGGTGCCATCGCTGATCAAGGACAACGCCGATGTGGCCGGGATGCCGACCCGGCACGGTTCGGCCGCCTTCGACCCCCATTCCCGCCGCGCCTCCTCCGCACCTGCCCGGCAGTTCTTGGCCCAGGGCTACACGCTGCTGGGCAAGTCGACCCTGCCCGAATTCGGGCTCAGCGCCACCACCGAGTACTCCGATCCGGCGCGCGAACCCACCCGCAACCCGTGGCACACCGACCACTCCTCGGGCGCGTCCTCGGGCGGGTCGGCGGCGCTGGTGGCGGCCGGGGCGGTGCCGATCGCGCACGCCAACGACGGCGGCGGGTCGATCCGCATCCCGGCGGCCGCCTGCGGCCTGGTCGGGCTCAAACCGACGCGCGGCCGGCTGCTCGACCGGCCCGGGGTGCGCCAGCTGCCCGTGAACCTGGTCGCCGAAGGCGTGGTCAGCCGCAGCGTGCGCGATACCGCCCACCATCTGGCCGGCTGTGAGGCCTACGCCCCGGCCCCTGAGCTGCCGCGGGTGGGCCTGGTCGAAGGTCCCTCCGGGCGCCGTCTGCGCATCGGTGTGGTCACCCGCGACATCCTCGGCCGGCCCATCGATCCGGAGGTCGAACGCGTGGTGCGCTCGGCCGCCGATCTCTACCACGGGCTCGGCCACGAGATCGTCGAGACCCATCTGGACGTGGATCCGCGGTTCATCGACGACTTCCAGCTCTACTGGGGTGTGTCGTCGGCGCTGATGACCGTCTCGGCCCTGGCCGAAAAGCCGCGCGGCTTCCATCCGCGCCGTCTGGACGGGTTCACGATCGCGCTCAACCGGCTCGCCCGGCGCCGGGCGGCGGCCGTGCCCGGGGCGATCCGCCGACTACGCGGGGCGACCGCGATCTACGACCGGCATTTCGCCGGCATCGACGCGATGCTCGGGCCCACGCTCGCCCATCCGGCCCCGAAGATCGGGGAACTGTCCCCCACGCTGGCATTCGATGCGCTGTTCGACCGGCTGGTCGACTACGTCGGTTTCACCCCGCTCAACAACGTCGGCGGCGGGCCCGCGATCTCGCTGCCGCACGGGATGTACTCGGGCGGGCTGCCCGGTTCGGTGCAGCTGTCGGCAGTGCGCGGCGACGAACGGCTCCTGTTGGATCTGGGCTATCAGCTCGAGGCCGAGGCCCCGTTCCCGAAGATCACCGACCCGGCCTGACCGACCCCGGCCCGTCGGTGAGTGCGCGCCCCGCGTGTCGCGCCTCAGCTCGTCCGACCCCGCGATGTCCGGTCTCGGCGTGCGCGGCCCTGGCGTCGCCGCCCGGATGACTCGGCGAGCACGCACATCCCTGCCACCCCCGCCGCAAGCCCGGTGATCAGCAGCGCCGTGGCCGCCGGTCCGCCGCCGAGCGCATACGCCGACGCACCGGCGAGCACCGCGGTGAGCATGGTCAGCGCGCTGTAGAAGCGCACCGGTCGGACCGGTGTGCCCAGCGCCCGCACTACGGCCGCGACCAGCACGATCGCGGCGATCACGCCCAGCATCACCAGCACCGCGCCGCCCCCTTTCTTTCCGGCCCTGCGCACCTACCGACCAGTACCGGCCGAACAGGTCGATCCTCCGGTTAATGTGAATTGGACCACCCGAACGATCTGCTGGGAGGTCCCTCAGTTGCCTGTCTACCGTTTCCGTTGCCGCGCCTGCGGCACGTTCGACGCCGATCACCCGATGGCCACCGTCCCCGACGCCGGTCCGTGCCCGTCGTGCGGCGCATCGGCGCGCCGGATCATCACCGCCCCGGCGCTCGGCCGCGGCGACTCGACCGCGATGCGGCTGATCGACGCCACCTCCGCCACCGCGGACACTCCGGCCGTGGTCTCCGGCGCAGCCCCCGGCCGGCCCACGCGCCCGCCGCGGCCGGTCAGCCGCGATCCGCGCCACCAGAAACTGCCCCGGCCCTGACGCGCGGGGCCCGCCCGCCTCCGGCGGCGCCGTAGGCGGCTCACAGTTTTCGCAGTATCGATTGTCAAGGAGTCAGACAGATGCCGAAGAACATCTTCCCCCTCGATTCGACCAAGGGCTTCACCGAGCAGGAACTGACCGGCCACAACCGGTGGCACCCCGACGTCCCGGCCGCGGTGACGGTCAAACCGGGCGAGGAGTTCCGGGTGGACTGCCGCGAATGGTTCGACGGGCACGTCAAGAACGACGATTCGGCCCAGGACATCCTCACCGTGCCGATCACCCGCGCCCACACCCTCACCGGCCCGATCGCGGTCGAGGGCGCCAAGCCCGGCGACCTTCTCGTCGTCGACATCCTCGAGGTCGGCGCGATCCCGCAGGAGGAGGGTCCGCTGGCCGGTCAGGGCTGGGGCTACACCGGGATCTTCGCCAAGACCAACGGCGGCAGCTTCCTGGTCGACCAGTTCCCCGACGCCTATAAGGCGGTGTGGGACTTCTCGGGCCGCACCGCGACCTCCCGCCACGTCCCGCACGTGAAGTTCACCGGCATCACCCACCCGGGGCTGATGGGCACCGCGCCCTCGGCGGATCTGCTGGGCAAGTGGAACACCCGGGAGGCCGCGCTGATCGCCACCGATCCGGACCGGGAACCGCCGCTGGCGCTGTCGCCCGAGCCCTACAACGCGATCCTGGGCACGCTCACCGGGGATGAGTTCGATCGGGTGGCCGGCGAGGGCGCCCGCACGGCCCCGCCGCGGGAGAACGGCGGCAACTGCGACATCAAGAACCTCACCGCCGGATCGCGGGTGTTCTATCCGGTCTATGTCGACGGGGCGAACCTGTCGGTGGGCGACCTGCACTTCTCGCAGGGCGACGGTGAGATCACCTTCTGCGGTGCGATCGAGATGGGCGGGTTCATCGACCTGCGCGTGGAGATCATCAAGGGCGGGATGGAGACCTACGGGCTGACCGAGCATCCGGTGTTCATCCCCGGCAACACCGCCCCGCAGTATTCGGAGTGGCTGGCCTTCTCCGGGACCTCGGTGACCTTGGAGGGCGAGCAGCGCTACCTGGATTCGCAGCTGGCGTATCAGCGGGCCTGCCTGCACGCCATCGACTACCTGACCAAGTTCGGTTACAGCCCCGAGCAGGCGTTCCTGCTGCTGGGCGCCGCACCGATCGAGGGCCGGTTCTCCGGCGTGGTCGACATCCCGAACTCGTGCGCCACGGTGTATCTGCCGACCGCGATCTTCGACTTCCCCATCAAGCCGGACGTCGGCGGGCCGGTGCAGATCGATCCGGGCATCGGGGCGCCGGTCGCACGGATCTGACCCGCGCTGCGATCGCACGCCGCAGCCGACAGACAGCGGGGCGCGGGGCCCGAGGACCGGATGAGTCTCCAGACCTCGCACCCCCGCTGCGCTGCGCTACGGTTCACCCCATGAGCCGGTTCACAGAAGACGAGTTGCTCGCCGCGTTCGCCGAGCACCAGCGCAAGGTCCGCGAGATCACCGCCTCGGGCGAGTGGGAGCGCTTCGCGGATCTGTTCACCGAGGACGTGGACTACATCGAGCACGCCTACGGGCGGATGCGCGGGCGCGCCGAGGTCGCGGCCTGGTCGGCCAAGACGATGGGCTCGTTCCCGGGCAACCACATGACCGACTTCCCCGCGAACTGGGTGATCGCCGACGCCGGGCTCGGCCGCATCGTGTGCGAGGTGGACAACCCGTTCCGCGATCCGGGCGACGGCACCCACATCACCGCGGCCAACATCACCATCCTCGACTACGCCGGGGACGGACTGTGGTCGCGCGCCGAGGACGTCTACAACCCGATGCACTTCGGCAAGGCCGCGATGGACTGGTGCGCCAAGGCCGCCGAACTGGGCACGATCACCGAGGAGGCCCGGGCCTGGCAGGAGAAGATGGCCAAGCACCTGCCGCGCTGACCCTCCAGCGAGCGGGACGAGACTAGAACAGCGCCGGCTGCCGCTCGGCCCCCACACCGCACTCCGCCGCCCCGGCCGCGCCCGTCGCCGCCGGGGCGGCGCCGTGTCCGGGATCGGGCGCGTAGCCGGGTCCGGGCGCGCGGTCGCGGCCCGCAGGCAGCTGCGGGCGGGGCAGGTCGTAGCGGGCGCGCAGTGCGGTGACCGTGGCGGCCAGACGCCGCCGATAGGCCGGAGACGGGTGCGCCGACCCGGCGTAGAGCCGGCGCAGGTGCGGCAGCAGTTTCGGATGCGCAGCGGCCAGCCAGTCGAAGAACGCGCCGCCGGGCGCGCATCGCAGCGTGGTGAGACCGACCGCCGCGGCACCGGCCTCGGCAAGGGCTGCGAACAGTGTCTCGAGCCCGGCCGGGTCGTCGGTCAGATACGGCACCAGCGGGGTCACGGCCACCTCCGGGCGCAGCCCCGCCCGGGCCGCTGCGCGGACCGCTGCCAGCCGCGCCGCGGCAGGCGGGCCCTCTGTGCCGGGCAGCCCGGCGAGCACCTCGGTGCCCAGTCCGGGCAGCACCACGGTGACCGTGACCGGGACGTCTGCCGCCGCATCGCGCAGCTGCGGCAGATCCGGCTCCATCGCCGCCCCCGCGGTGCGCACGGCGAATCCGGTGCGCGCCTGCACCAGCGCGCGGATCACCGCGGGCATGAGCCGGTAGTCCGCCTCGGCCGGGCCGTAAGGATCGCCCGCATGCCCGAGCAGCACGGTCTCCGCGCGCCAGGACCGCCGGCGCAGCTCCTTGGTCAGCACGGCGGCCGCATTGAGCACGGCGGTCACCTGCTGCGGGTCTGCGGGCGCGCTGCGCAGCGGATCGACCGCCCACCGGGGCGCACCAGACGCGGCGCCCTCGACCGGGGTGAGCATGCGGCGCACGAGCGTCTCCCGGCAGATGCTCGCACCCGCGCCGGTGACGTCGACGCGTTCCAGGCCGGGCAGCACCCCACCCAGACCGTCGCGCACATGTTCGATTCCCTGCACACCAGGAATAGAACACCCGTTCGCACTGGGCTGTCAACCCGCCGCGCGGGACCCGCACGTCGGCGCAGCCCGGACGTCGCAGGACCGGTGAGTCAGGCCGCCAGTTCGCGGGCCAGTTCGCTGCTGACCGTGACGATGGCGCGCGGGCCGGCACCGCCGGCGTGGGCGATCCGGTAGAGCGGTCGCTGAGCAGCCGGCGCACCGATGGCGATCGCGCGCAGCTGGGCGCGGACCACCTCGGCGAGCTCGGCGGCGGTGGCCGGCCGGCCCTCCTGTTCGACCTGCGAGACCGAGGTCTGGGCCGGGGCGCCGTTGCGCTCGGCCGCCCGGCGCAGCGCGGACTCCAGAGCGGCGAGCGCTTCGATGGGCAGTTCCCGCCCGCGCTCGCCGACGTAGACCGCGAGCACCACCGACTGGCCGCCGCACTTGAGCACCGCCTGGGAGGTCCGTCCCCGGTGCCCGGTGATCCGGGCCGGCACGGCCGCCAGATCCACGGTGCGGGTAGATCGGAA
>JAJYRZ010000117.1 GCA_021793835.1 Actinomycetes bacterium
CCGATCCTCGAGCCCGGCCGGGGCGACGTTCTTGCCGCCCGCGGTGACGATGATCTCCTTCTTGCGGCCGGTGATCGACAGATAGCCCTCGGCGTCGAGCGTGCCCAGGTCGCCGGTGTGGAACCAGCCGTCGATCAGCGCCTCGTCGGTGGCGGCCTGGTTCTTCCAGTAGCCGTCGAAGACCACGTCGCCGCGCAGGCAGATCTCGCCGTCCTCGGCGATGCGCACCGCGTTGCCCTCCAGCGGCCGGCCCACGGTGCCGATCTTGATGTGGTCGACGGTGTTGACCGTCAGCGCCGCGGTGGTCTCGGTCAGCCCGTAACCCTCGTAGATGGTCACGCCCATGCCGCGGAAGAAGTGTCCGAGCCGCTCACCGAGCGGGGCGCCGCCCGAGATGGCGACCTCGCACCGGTTGCCCAGCACCGCGTGCAGCTTGGAGTAGACCAGCTTCATGCACAGCTCACGCTTGAGCCGCAGCAGCAGGCCCGGCCCACCGGTGTCCTGGGCCCGCGACCACTCGACCGCCGTGCGGTCGGCGAAGTCGAAGATCTTGCCCTTGCCGCCGTCGTGGGCGGTCTGCCGGGCGGTGTTGTAGACCTTCTCGAACACCCGCGGCACCGACAGCAGGAAGTCGGGCTGGAACTCGGCGAACATCGGCACCAGGTTGGGGATGTCGCCGAAGTGGCCGAGCGCGACCTTGTGCTGGAAAGCGGCGATGGCGATCGCGTGCGCGAGCACGTGCGCCATCGGCAGGAACCACAGCGACTTGCGTCCCGGACGCAGCTCGGTGTGGAAGGCCTTGCCGGCCCCGGCCGACTCGGCCAGCAGGTTCAGGTGGGTGAGCATGCACCCCTTGGGCCGACCGGTGGTGCCGGAGGTGTAGATCAGGATCGCCGGATCCGCCGAGCCCAGGGCCGCAGACCGCTCGGCGATCACCGCGTCGTCGATCTCGGCTCCGCGCGCGGCCATGTCGGCCTCGATGCCGTCCTTCGCGTGCGTGCCGGGATCGATCTGCACCACCGACTCGAGGGTCGGATGGCCGTCGATCAGCGGGGCGACGATCTCGGCGTGGGCGTCGGTCTCGATGATCAGCGCCTTGGCCTCGGAGTCCTCGAGGATCCAGGCGACCTGGTCGGTGGAGGAGGTCTCGTAGATCGGCACCGCGATCGCACCGGCCGCCCAGATCGCATGCGAGGCCAGCGGCCACTCGTAGCGGGTCATCGACATCAGGGCCACCCGGTCGCCGGGCTCGACACCGAGGGCGACCAGGCCCTTGGCGGTGGCGCGCACCTGCTCGGCGAACTGCTTGGCGCTGACCGGACGCCACTGCGAACCGGTGAGCCGATAGAAGACTGTCAGCTCGGGGTCGGTCTTCTCGAAATCGAAGACCGCGTCGATGACCGCCGCGCCCTCGGGCACGGCGTACGACGCCGGAACACTGAACTCCTGCACTTGCGGACCTCCCACACGGAACGGTCGGGGCGGGCGTCTGGGCCTGCGCACCGATCGTTTTCGGTTCGGCATGTTGTCGTCGGGACACCGTGGCCGGTGGTTACCGACGGGTACGGCGCTGGTCACATCTTAACGCTTACCGACGTGACCGCCACGACAGTGCCCGTGTGCGACGCCCGCCGACACCGAACCGAGGTGGAGGTGTCGGCCGTATTATGTGATGCTCGTGGACGTGTCGACCATCCATGTCGCAGATCAAGGATTCGTCGCGGCGCCGCCTGAGGTCGTCGCGGCGCTGGTAGCCGATCGTCGGAGCTGGCGCCGCTGGTGGCCGGACCTGGCGCTGACCGTGCGCGAGGACCGCGGCGACAAGGGGGTGCGCTGGCAGGTCACCGGGCCGCTGACCGGCACGATGGAGGTGTGGCTCGACCCGCGGATGGACGGGACGATGATCAACTACTTCCTGCACGCCGAACCGACCGACGGTGCGGCGTCGGCCACCCGCGCTCCGCGCACCGTGATGGAGCAGATCCGGGTGCGCCGCGAGGCGGGCAAGGCCATGACCTTCCAGATCAAGGCGATCGCGGAGGCGGGCAGGGCGGCCGGGGAGCGCCCGGCGCACGCGGCGGGCGATACGTCGACAGGCACGCGTTAGGAGAGGGTGGGGCAGAACCGATGGCGGAACAGACCAGCGCCTCGATCGTGATCGAGGCACCCGCGCAGCAGGTGATGGAGACCATCGCCGCGGTGGAGGACTACCCGACCTGGGTGGGGGCGGTGACCTCGGTGGAGGTGCTCGAGCGCGACGCCGACCAGCGCGCCCTGTCGGCCCGGTTCGTCATGGACGCCGGTCCGGTCAAGGACACCTATGTGCTGGTCTACGACTGGGCGGGCGACGGACTGTCGGTGTCCTGGCGGCTGACCGAGGGCCAGATCCAGAAGGCCCAGGCCGGCTCCTACCGGCTGCGCGAGACCGCCGACGGCACCGAGGTGACCTATGAACTGACCGTCGACCTGACCATCCCGATGATCGGCATGCTCAAGCGCAAGGCCGAGAAGGTCATCATCAACACCGCACTCGGTGAACTCAAGAAGCGGGTCGAGGGCTGAACGGACACCCGGATCCGGCGCGGCTGCTGTTGGTGATCGGCAAGGGCGGCGTCGGTAAGACGACCATCGCCGCCGCCACGGCCGCCGCGGCCGCCCGGGCGGGGCGTTCCGTGCTGCTCGTTTCCCTCGACCGGGCGCATTCGCTGGCCGACGTGTTCGGCCGCCCGGCCGGAGCCGCCGGCCCCGGCCCCTGGACGATCGCCGAGGGGCTCACCGTCAGCGAACCCGACGTGCTGGGCCTGATCGCCGAACGGCTCGCCCCGTTGTCCGCGTTGATGTCCGGCCTCGGCGGCGCACAGTCGCCGGGGATGATCGATCCGCAGGAACTGACCGTGGTGCCCGGACTCGAAGAGCTCGTCGGCCTGTCGTCGGTGATCGATCAGGCGCAGGACGGCGGCTGGGACCTGGTGGTGGTGGACTGCCCGCCGACCGCCGAGGCGCTGCGCGCGATCGACCTGCCGGCGGCGCTGACCGCCTATCTCGAACGGCTCTGGCCGCGGCATCGGCGCCTGACCCAGGGCACGGGGTCTGCGGCCGGGATGATCGCGGTCGGGGTGGTCGAGAAGCTCGCGGCCGAGGCCGAACGGGTGCGCGAGGTGCTCGCCGACGACGGCCGCACCGGTGCGATGCTGGTGACCAATCCGGAACCGGTGGCCCTGGCCGAGGCCCGCCGCACCGTGACCGCGACCGCGCTGCTGGCCATGCCGCTGACCGCGATCGTGCTCAACCGGATGCTCGTGGGCGGCCCGGCCGTCGCCGATCGCGCAGACCAGGCCGATCCGGTGCACCACTGGTACCGCACCCGCATGGCCGAGCAGGAGACGGTGCGCACGGCGCTGGCGGCGGACTGCCCGCAGATCCCGGTGCTGCCCGTGCCCTTCACCGCCCAGGCCCCGATCGGGGCCGATGCGCTGGCGAGCCTGGGCGCCGAGGCGGGACTGGGCCGGCGGGTGGACGCGGACCTGCCGCCTCCGAGTGGGCCGGGCGGACCGGTGCACGAGTCCGGCACCGGGCTGAAGTCGGTGTACCGCTGGGACGTGGCGTTGCCGCTGGTCGATCCGCAGTCGGTGGACCTGGGCCGGGTCGACGACGACCTGATCGTCTCGGCGGCCGGGATGCGGCGGCGCCTGCGACTGCCCTCGGTGCTGCGGCGCTGCACCGTCACCGGGGCGCGGCTGGACGACGGCGTGCTCAGCGTGCGGTTCGCACCCGATCCGGCGGTGTGGCCGCTGTGACCGGGGGAGATCGGATGCTCGAGGAGCTGCGGGCCGCGTTGATCGCCGCGGTGGCCGCGGTCGAGCCGCTGCTCGACGACCTGGATGATGCGGCCGCACCGGCCGCATCGTGCACCTGGTGCCCGGTGTGTGCGCTCGCGGCGCTGCTGCGCGGGGAACGCCACCCGCTGCTGGCCGCGATGCGCGAACACGGCGTCGGGGTGCTCACCGTGCTGCGCGAGGTGCTCGGCGAGGCGGCCGCCCGCCATCCCGCAAGCGCCGCCGGCGAGGCGGCCGCGGACACCGGTGACACCGGCGAGGAGGCGCCGGGGACCGGGACGGCGCCGGGACCGGGACACGGCGACGGCCGCCCGCGCACCGGTACCGGCACCGGGTTCCACCGCATCGCGGTGCAGATCGGCCCGGGGGAGCCCGGCGATGACTGACACCCACCGGGGCCCGGTGACGATCGGCATCGACGTGGGCGGGACGAATCTGCGGGCCGGCACGGTCGATGCGGCCGGCCGGGTCCACGCCCGCATCGACACCGACACCCCGCGCGCGGCCGAGGACCTGGAAGATCTGCTGGTGGACACCGTCGCCGCACTGTCGGCCGCCCAGCCCGCCGATCGGCCGGTGGCGGCGGTGGGCCTGGCCGTGGCCGGATTCGTCTCCCGCGAGCGCGACCGGGTGCGGTTCGCCCCGCACCTGCCGTGGCGCGACACCGCCGTGGCCGACCTGCTGACCCCGCGGACGGGCCTGCCGGTGTTCTTAGAACACGACGCGAACTCCGCGGCCTGGGCCGAGCTGGTGTTCGGTCCGGCCGGCGAGGGCGAGAACGTCGCCGTGGTCGCCCTGGGCACCGGGGTCGGCGCGGCACTGCTGATCGACGGCCGGATGTACCGCGGCTCCACCGGGGTCGCCCCCGAACTGGGGCATCTGCCCGTGGTGCCCGACGGCCGGGTGTGCCCGTGCGGCAAACGGGGCTGCCTGGAGCGCTACTGCTCGGGCACCGCGCTGGCGGCCACCGCGCGGGAGATGCTCGCCGATCGCCCCGAGCTGCTGCCGAGCGTGCTCGGTGAGATCCCGGTCGAGCAGATCGGCGGGGTGGACGTGGCCCGTGCCGCCGCGGACGGGGACCGGCTGGCCCGGGCGGTGATGGCCGACATGGCGCACTGGCTCGGGGTGGGGCTGTCGATCGTGGCCGATGTGTTCGACCCCGACCTGATCGTCGTCGCCGGCGGCGTCTCGGCCTCGGCGGCGCTGTTCTTAGACGACGCCCGGCGGGTCTACGCGGGCCGGGTCACCGGGGCCGGACATCGGCGTCTGGCGCGGATCCGGCGCAGCGAACTCGGCCTGGACGCAGCCCTCATCGGCGCGGCCGAGGTGGCCCGCCGCGGACTGCGCACGGCCGCCGAGCAGCAGGGCACGGGGGCGGATCCGGCCGATCCAGGGCCCACCGATGCCCGGAATCTTGACCGGGGTCGGTAGAGTCCGACACACCACCGGCGGTCACGGCCGCCACGATCGCGGGCACGAGAGACGGAGAACCACATGTGGTACTGGCTGTTCAAGTACGTCTTGATCGGTCCGTTCCTGCGTCTGATCGGCCGGCCGCGCATCGAGGGGCTCGAGCACCTGCCGCGCACCGGACCGGTGATCCTGGCCAGCAACCACCTGGCCGTGGTCGACTCGCTCTACCTGCCGCTGACGGTGCCGCGACGGATCACCTTCCTGGCCAAGAGCGAATACTTCACCACCCCGGGCATCAAGGGCCGGCTCACCAAGTTCTTCTACTCGGCCGCCGGTCAGGTGCCGATCGACCGGTCCGGAGGCCAGGCCGCCCAGGCGGCGCTGCGCACCGCCACGCGGGTGCTCGAGGACGGCAACGTGCTCGGGCTGTACCCGGAGGGCACGCGCTCGCCGGACGGCCGGCTCTACAAGGGCAAGACGGGCCTGGCCCGCATCGCGCTGGAGACCGGGGTGCCGGTGATCCCGGTGGCGATGATCGGCACCGACGTGATGAACCCGATCGGCTCGAAGTCCTACCGGCCCACCAAGATCACGGTACGCCTCGGAGAGCCGCTGGACTTCTCCCGCTACGAAGGGCTCGGCGGCAGCCGGTTCATCGAACGCGCCGTCACCGACGAGGTGATGTACGAGCTGATGAAGCTCTCCGGCCAGGAGTACGTCGACCTGTACGCCGCCGACGTCAAGTCCGGCGACACCGCGCAGTCCTCCGCCCCGGCCGCCTGAGCGCGGAATCTGCGCCGGCGGCCCCCGCGGCGTGTGGCCCGGCCCCGGCATAGGGTGAGCCCGTGCGCTATTTCTACGATTGCGAGTTCATCGAGGACGGCCGGACCATCGATCTGGTGTCCATCGGTGTGGTCGGCGAGGACGGGCGCGAGTTCTACGCCGTGTCCACCGAGTTCGATCCGTCACGGGCCGGCCGCTGGGTGCGCGAGAACGTGCTGCGGCAGCTGCCGTCGCCGTCGTCGCCGGCCTACCGGTCGCGCACCCGCATCCGCGAGGACCTGACCGAGTTCCTGCTCGCCGGCCGTGATCCGGACACCGCCGAGCCCGGCGCGATCGAACTGTGGGCGTGGGTGGGCGCCTACGACCACGTGGTGCTCGCCCAACTGTGGGGCGACATGACCCGGCTGCCCCGCTACATGCCGCGGTTCACCCGGGAACTGCGCCAGTACTGGGAGTTCGCGGGCCGCCCCGCGCTGCCGGCCGCCCCCGCGGACGCCCACGACGCGCTCGCCGACGCCCGTCACAACCGGGACCGGTACCGCGTCATCGCCGAGCGGACGGCCGGTCGGCGGGGCTGAACGGTACGGCGGTGCCCACCGCCGGGCCGTTCCGTCCTACCCTGTGGGGGTGAACTGGACTGTGGACGTGCCCATCGACCTGCTGCCCGATCTGCCGCCGCTGCCTACGCAGTTGCGCACCGCGCTCGACGAGGCGCTGGCCAAGCCTGCCGCCCAGCAGCCCGGCTGGGATCCGGAGCAGGCGGCGGCGATGCGCACCGTGCTCGAATCGGTGCCGCCGATCACCATGCCCGCCGAGGTGCGCGAGCTTCGCGACAAGCTCGCCGCGGTCGCCCGCGGCGAAGCCTTCCTGCTGCAGGGCGGCGACTGCGCGGAGACGTTCACCGACAACACCGAGCCGCACATCCGCTCGACCATCCGCACCCTGCTGCAGATGGCGGTGGTGCTCACCTACGGTGCCTCGCTGCCGGTGGTCAAGCTGGGCCGCATCGCCGGCCAGTACGCCAAACCGCGCTCGTCGAACACCGATGCGCTCGGCCTGCTGTCGTACCGCGGCGACATGGTCAACGGTTTCGCCCCCGACGCCCGGGCCCGCGAGCACGACCCCTCGCGCCTGGTGCGCGCCTATGCCAACGCGGCGGCCGCGATGAACCTGGTGCGTGCGCTCACCCGCTCGGGCGAGGCCGATCTGCGCCGGGTGCACGACTGGAACCAGGAGTTCGTGCGCACCTCCCCGGCCGGGGCGCGCTACGAGGCGCTCGCCGCCGAGATCGACCGCGGGCTGCGTTTCATGCACGCCTGCGGGGTCACCGACCCGGCACTGACCTCCTCGGACATCTACGCCAGCCACGAGGCGCTGGTGCTCGACTACGAGCGCGCCATGCTGCGGTTGGACACCGACGGCCCGGCGCCGCGGCTGTACGACCTGTCGGCCCACCAGCTGTGGATCGGCGAGCGCACCCGCCAGCTCGACGGCGCGCACATCGCGCTGGCCGAACTGCTCGCCAACCCGATCGGGGTGAAGATCGGCCCGACCACCACGCCCGAGGAGGCGGTGGAGTACGTGCGCCGACTCGACCCGCACAACGAGCCGGGGCGACTGACCCTGGTCGCGCGCATGGGCAACGGCAAGGTGCGCGAGGTGCTGCCGGCGATCGTGGAGGCGGTCACCGCCACCGGCCACCAGGTGATCTGGCAGTGCGACCCGATGCACGGCAACACCCACGAGGCCTCCACCGGCTACAAGACCCGCCACTTCGACCGCATCGTCGACGAGGTGCAGGGCTTCTTCGAGGTACACCACCGGCTCGGCACCCACCCGGGCGGCATCCACATCGAGCTCACCGGTGAGGACGTCACCGAATGCCTCGGCGGGGCGCAGGACATCTCCGACGACGATCTGGCCGGCCGCTACGAGACCGCGTGCGATCCGCGGCTGAACACCCAGCAGTCCCTCGAGCTGGCCTTCCTGGTCGCCGAGATGCTGCGCGGCTGACCGGGTAGGGGTCTCCCGCTCGACCGACGCCGGCTCAGGGCACGGCGGTGACCGTCACCGTCTCCCCGGGCCGGCGTCTGGCGTCGGGGGCGGGGGACTGGGTGATCACCAGGGCCGAATCGGACGGGATGAGCTGGTTGACCCTCAGCTCCAGGCCCGCGTCCGCCAGACGCCGGCGCGCGGTGTCGACGGTGGTGCCGCGCACCCCGGGCACCGCGATCGTCTCGGTGACGAAGTAGCGCACCTGCGGGTCGTCGGGGTCCATCCGGGCCCCGGCCTCCGGGGAGGTCCTGCCGACCCGGCCGATCCGATCGCCCTCGCCGTCCTGGCGCGCATCGATCCCGATCGCGCCCGCATCGGCGAGCCGTTTCTTCGCCTCCGCCGGCTTCTCGCCGATCACATCGGGCACCTTCACGGCGTTGGAGACCACCAGGGTCACCTCCGCATCGGCTGCGACCACGGTGCCGGCCTCCGGTTCGGTGCGGACGACCTTGCCGCCGTCGACATCGGGGTCGAACTCGGTGCGCACCCGCGAGACCCGCAGGCCCTCGTCGGCGAGCAGTTCACGGGCCCGGTCCTCCTCCTCGTCGGCGACGTCGGGCAGCGGCAGCGGTGGGGCGCCGCGGCTGAGCACCAGTGTCACCGCCGAGCCGACGGGCACCGTGGTGCCCGGGGCCGGAGACAGGCGCAGCACCTCACCTTCGGGCACGCGCCGGTCGTATTCGGCCGGGCCCTCCTCGGCGGTGAGGGTGCGCTCGGTCAGCACCGCGCGCACCGCCTCGACCGTGCGGTCCGCGGCCGGGTCGGGCACGGTCGGCATGCCCAGGGAGTGCCGCACGGTCACCTGCGACCCGCGGGTGAGATGGGTGCCGGGACCGGGATCGAGGCCGAGCACGGTGCCGTCGGGCTCGTCGTCGAGGTAGACGCCCTCCAGACGGCCGTCGAGACCGTGTTCGGCGAGCACGTCCACGGTGGCCTCGGGGCCGAGCCCGATCACCTCGGGCACATCGGTGTAGCGCCCCGAACCGAGCCACCAGCCGGCCACGGCCAGCAGCGCCGACAGCACCACCACCAGCACCGCGGTCAGCCAGCCGGCCCGCCGGGACGCCCGGCGCTGCGCGATCACCTGATCCGACAGCGCGGAGAACTCCTGCCCCTCACCGGGAGCGTCGTCGCCGCCCGCCTGCGGACCGGGGTCCTGGGGCGGGCCGACCCTGGTGGCCGGGTCGAACGGACCGGGTTCGCCGGTGTAGTGCCGGGTGTGCGCCCCGGCTACGGGTGCGCCGCCGGCCGGGCCGGCGGTGGTCGGTGCCGCCGGGCCGGGGCGCGGCAGGGCCCGACCCGTGCCCTGTGGGGCGGGCACCCGGAAGGCCGGCAGGGCCAGCTCGGCGGCGGTCTCCTCGAGCGTGCGGGCCATCTCGGCGGCATCGGTGAACCGGTGTCCGGGCTCGCGCGCGGTCGCCTGGGCGACCAGGGCGTCGATCTCGGCGGGCACCCCGTCGATCCGGCCGCTGGGGGCCGGCACGTCCTCGTGCAGTCGCCGATAGGCCACGGCCAGCGAGGTGTCGGCGGAGAACGGCGGACGGCCGGTGAGCATCTCGAACAGCATCACCCCGGTGGCGTAGACGTCCGAGCGCGGATCGGCGAAACCGGTCTCGACCTGCTCGGGCGACAGGTAGGCCGCGGTGCCCAGCAGCACCCCGGTGCCGGTCGTGCCGGCCGCGGCCACGGCGCGCACCAGGCCGAAGTCGGCGAGCTTGACCTCCCCGTCGTGCCACGACG
>JAJYRZ010000118.1 GCA_021793835.1 Actinomycetes bacterium
CAACAATGCGCACGCCTCCCGCCAGGTGCCGCTGATGGAGACCACCGAGGAGATCCTGGCGCTGTCGATGGACACCGGCTTCTACGCCACCTTCCATCTGATGCAGGCCGCACACGCCCAGCTGAAGGCCAACTCCGGTTCGGTGATCAACTTCGCCTCCGGATCGGGGCTGCGCGGGATGCCGCTGCAGGCCTCTTACGCCGCGGCCAAAGAGGCGATCCGGGGGCTGAGCCGGGTCGCCGCCCACGAGTGGGCGGCCGACGGCATCCGGGTCAACATCGTCTCCCCGCTGGCCGCGACCGAGGGCGTGCAGAACTGGATGGACTCCTTCCCCGAGGCCGCGGCCAAGACGCTGAAGAACGTGCCGCTCGGCCGGTTCGGCGATCCGCGCACCGACATCGCGCCGGTCGTGGTGTTCCTGGCCTCGGACGAGTCGCAGTACATCACCGGGCAGACGGTGATGGCCGACGGCGGCTCGATCATGCTGCGATGACCGCCGTGACCGCCTTCGACTCCGGCGCGCTGCGCGCCGAGGCCGCCGAGTTCGGCGCCGAGCTGACGGCGCTGCGCCGAGCGATCCACCGGGAACCGGAGATCGGCCTGGATCTGCCGCGCACCCAGGCCGCGGTGCTCGCGGCCCTGGCCGATCTCGGTCTGGAGATCACCACCGGCACGGCGCTGACCTCGGTGACCGCGGTGCTGCGCGGCGCGACTCCCGGACCGGTGGTGCTGCTGCGCGCCGACATGGACGCGCTGCCGCTCGACGAGCCTGCCGGGCTGGAGTACGCGTCGACCAACGGGGCGATGCACGCCTGCGGCCACGACCTGCACACCGCGGCCCTGGTCGGTGCGGCCCGGCTGCTCGCCGCGCGCCGAGCCGAGATCGCCGGTGCGGTGATCTTCATGTTCCAGCCCGGCGAGGAGGGCTACGACGGGGCCGGCCACATGCTCGCCGAAGGCGTGCTCGACGCCGCCGGCACGCGGCCCGTCGCAGCCTTCGCCCTGCACAACGGGCCGGGCGAGGCGGGCCTGTTCGTCACCCGTCCCGGCCCGATCCTGGCCGGCAACGCGGAGTTGACGATCACCGTGCACGGGCGCGGCGGTCACGGTTCCCAGCCGCATTCGGCGCGCAGCCCCGTCCCGGCGGTGGCCGCGCTGGTGCCGGCCCTGGAGTCGATGGTCGCCCGCGAGTTCTCCGTCTTCGATCCGGTGGTGCTCACGGTGACCCGGCTGCGCGCCGGGGAGGCGATCAACGTCATCGCCGGCACCGCCGAACTCGGGGCGACGGTGCGCATGGTCTCCCCGGACGCGGCTGCGCGGCTGCCCGGGGCGGTCACCGCGGTCGCCGAGGCGGTCGCCGCCGCCCACGGTGTCACCGCCGAGGTCGACTACGCCGAGGGCTATCCGGTGACGGTCAACGACACGGCCGTCACCGCCGAGGCGGTCGCCGATCTGACCGCGATGTTCGGCGCCGAGCGCATGCTGGCGATGCCCGATCCGGCGATGGGTTCGGAGGACTTCTCCCGGATCCTCGCCGAGATCCCCGGCTGCTACGTGTTCCTGCGGTCCTCCCCGCCGGAGGTCGACCCGGCCACCGCGGCGGTCAACCACTCCCCGCAGGTGCTGTTCGACGACGCGGTGCTGCCCGATCAGGCCGCGGCCCTGGCCGGGCTGGCACTGGGCGCACTCGCCCGGGCCGCGGCCGACTGACCACGCCCCGGCACCGGCCGCCGCCGCAGCGCATACAGCGAAGAGCCCGCCCCGATCGATCGGAGCGGGCTCTTCGCGTTCCGGGTATCCGCCACCCGCCTGAGTGCCGGTCCGCGGCGCGGCTGGCGGCCCGGGCCGATCAGCCCAGGTGTGCCAGCACGGTCTCGCGCGCCCACGGGTAGTCGGCCTTGCCCGAGGGCGAGCGGCGCACCTGATCGACCGCGACCACCACCCGCGGGATCTTGTAGCCGGCGACGTGTTCGCGGGTGAACTCGGCGATCTGCTGCGGGCTGGCGGTGGCGCCGGGCCGCAACTGGACCACCGCGGTCACCCGCTCGCCGAAACGTTCGTCGGGGATGCCGACCACCAGCGCGTCGTAGACGTCGACGTGGTTCTTCAGCGCCTGCTCCACCTCCTCGGGGTACACCTTCTCCCCGCCGGTGTTGATGCAGGTCGAGCCCCGGCCGAGCAGCACGATCGTGCCGTCGTCCTCGCGCCGGCCCATATCGCCGAGCACCGCCATGCGCACCCCGTCGATGACCGGGAAGGTGGAGGCAGTGCGCGCCTCGTCACCGAAGTAGCCCAGCGGCACGTGCCCGCCCCGGGCGATGAAGCCCTCCTGCCCGACCTCCACCTGCTGGAAGTCCTCGTCCACCAGGGTCATGTTGGGGTTGGACCGGATACGTTTGAGCCCGTCCTCGCCGAACTCGACGATCCCGTCGTTGCCGGTCTCCGAGGCGCCGAAGGCGTCCTTGATCACCAGACCCGGCACCAGCCCGCGCAGCTGGTCCTTCACCGAATCGGAGAACAGCGCCCCGCCCGAGCCGATCATCTTCAGCGAGGAGACGTCCACGTGCGGGTTGGCGGTCATCGCCTCGGCCAGCGGGCGCGCGATCGCATCGCCGACCACGGTGATGCCGGTGATCTGCTCGTCGCGGATCGTCTCGATGGCGCGCACCGGATCGAAATCGCGCGAGATCACCCGGCGCGAACCGGCAAGGAAGGCCGACAGCAGCGAGTAGATCGCGGCACCGTGCATCAGCGGCGGGATGAGCAGGAAGACCGGGGCGTTGTCGTTGGCCACCGCCGCCTCGACCACCTCGGTAAGGCTGCGCCGCGGCGGGCCGGCGGTGTTCGCCCCCGACAGGGCGGCGAAGAAGAAGTCCTCGTGCCGCCAGTTCACGCCCTTGGGCAGCCCCGTGGTGCCACCGGTGTAGATCACGAACCGGTCGTCGGCCGAGCGCTGGTCGAAACCGCGCTCGGGCGAGGCGTCGGCCAGTGCGGTCTCGTAGTCCGCGCGGGTCACCCCGGCGGGCAGCGCGACCTCGGCGACCGGGCCGCCGGCCGGTTCGGCGACGACCAGCACGTGCCGGATCAGCGGCGCATCGGCCAGGGTGGCTGCCGCGACCTCGAGGTACTCCTGCTCGAGAATCAGCGCCACCGACTGCGAGTCGGTGTAGACGTGCAGCAGTTCGGCCGCGGTGTACCGGTAGTTGACGTTGATCGGCACCGCCCGGATCTTCATGCACGCCAACAGGGCCTCGACGTACTCGATCCGGTTGCGCATGTGCACCGCGACGTGATCACCGGCCCCGACCCCGACCCCGGCCAGATGGTGGGCCAGTCGGTTGGCGCGCTCCTCGAGCTCGGCATAGGTGCGGTGCTCGCCCTCGCAGGTCAGGATCACCCGATCCGGGATCGCCTCGGCCACCGCCTCGAACATCGTCGCGATGTTCAACGTCATCTCCAGTCCACCTTCCCTCGCCGGCCCCGCCGGCGCCTCGACCAGCCCCATCCTGCTCCCCGCGCACGCTAGCCATCACCGCCACCGACCCCGAAAGGTGATTCCGATCACCGGGAGTGCCCGTGGGCATCCACCTCGCAGTCGGCGGACGATGGGCAGGCCGCACCGCCTCGGTGCGGCGACGCCCGGCTGCACACGGCCGGACCGATCATGCGAACAGGGAGGCCCTGGTGTCCACAACCACCTTCACCCCCGCCGGTCGTCGGCGGTTGCGCAGAATCGGGCAGGGCACCGTAGCCCTGCTCGCCGCCGGCGCACTGGCGGCCGGGTGCTCGTCTTCGGCCGACACCGGCGGGGCGACCGGCACCGCCGAATCCGTCGACGGCTACCGGGTCGGCCTGGTCAACCAGCAAGGCGACGACGGGGACCCGGTCCGCGGCGGCACCCTGGTCACCGGCACCCAGCTTCTGGTCAACTCGCTCGACCCCGTCGCCACCGGTGCCCGCGGCGGCTCCGGCGGCGAGGCGCTGGCCCTGGTCTACGACGTGCTGATGCAGTACGACGTCGAATCGGGCGAGTTCTCCCCGAAACTGGCCGACACGCTCGAGGCCAACGACGACTACACCGAGTGGACCCTGACCCTGCGCGACGGGGTGAAGTTCTCCGACGGCACCGATCTGGACGCCGACGCGGTGGTCGCCTCGATCGAGCGCTACAACGCCGGCAACGGCAACGGTGCGAGCCTGTGGAACAGCTCGGTCGACGAGACGGTCGCGGTCGACGACACCACCGTGAAGTTCTCCCTGTCGCTGCCCTGGCAGCGCTTCCCGTCGATGCTCGCGCTCGGGCACGGCATGATCGTCGCCCCGTCGGCCGGTGACGGCGAGGACTTCACCCCGATCGGGGCCGGCCCGTTCACCCATGAGAGCTTCAACCCGGGCGAGGAGCACGTCTTCGTCGCCAACCCGGACTACTTCGACGGCGAGCCGTACCTGGACCAGATCACCATGGTCGCGATGAACGGCCCCCAGGCCAACCTGGAGTCGCTGCAGTCCGGCCAGCTCGACATCGCCTACATCCGCGGGCTCGGCAGCGCGATCCACACCGCGATCGACGAGGGCTACCCCGGCCTGGTCGGGGTGCTCAACGCCGGCGGCGCGGAGCTGATCAACAACCGGGACGAGCGCCCCGGCAACGATGTGCGGGTCCGCCAGGCCATCGCGCACGCGATCGACCCCGACCTGATCGACGAACGCGTCGAGGAGGGCCAGGGGCTGCCCGGCTCGGAACTGTTCGGCAAGACCTCCACCTGGCACACCGACGAGGCCGGCCCGGACTTCGATCCGGACAAGGCCCGCGAGCTGCTCGACGAGGCCAAGGCCGACGGTTACGACGGCACGCTCGGCTACGTGGTGCTCAACGAGCCGAAGGACTTCGCGATCGGGCAGACCGTGTCCACCCTGCTCGAGGCGGTCGGGTTCGAGGTCGACCTGCAGCCGCAGGCCAGCGCCACCGACCTGCTCGGCAAGGTCTACGCCGACCACGACTTCGATCTGGCGCACGCCGGCATCGGACTGTACGAGTCGATCATCGACCTGGGCCTGGAGTCGACGACCTTCTCCACCTCGCCGTCGAACATCGTCGGCTACTCCGATGAGCAGATGGACGAGCTGATCCTGGAGCTGCAGCAGGCCACCGACGACGAGGCGCCCGGCATCATCTCGCAGATCCAGCAGCGCTGGAACGAGACCGTGCCGTCCGCGGTCGTCTCGGCGATGCCGTCGGTGTTCGCCTGGCAGCACTCGGTGCACGGGGTGCAGACCACCGCGACCGACATCCTGCTCTACGACAAGGTGTGGATCGAGGACTGATCCTCACCCGGTAAGACACCGCACGTCCCGGCGACCCCCACCGACTCTCGGTGGGGGTCGCCGGCCGTCTGCGTCCGGCCGCAGTCCGCAGCGGTGCCACGCTGAGCCCCATCCCGGTTGCGCCGCGCCGGGCCCGGGCCGAGGATCACCCCATGGCAGAGAGGACCGGTACACGGCGGTGGCGCCGCCGCGCCTGGGTGGTCCTGGTCGCCGTATGGGCACTGATCGTCATCGGTGCCGAGATCGAACGGGCGATGCATACGTTCGCCGGCTCTCCGGGCGCCTGGGACGTGGTCCGTCTCGTGCTGACCGTACCGGCGGTGCTGGTGGTCGCCCGGATCGCGCTGCGCTGGTATCGGCCCGGTGCGGATCGGCCGCCCGGGGCAGCTCCGGCAGATCCGGCTGCCCGAACCGACCCGGCCGCACCGGACACACAGGCCCTGCCGGACACCGAGCTGAACCGCTGACCGGACCCCCTTCTCCTCCCCGCCTCCCCGGTGGACAGCACACGGCCCCCGCGACCTTCCGGTCGCGGGGGCCGTGCGGGATCGGTCGGCTCAAGCCGGTGGGATCAGTCCATCCACACCTGGTCGAGCAGCACGATGTTGTCGAACGAGCGGTGCACCCCGTGCACCTCGTCGTTCCAGGCCAAAAACACCGAGGCCGGGCCCCACAGCGCGTACGGGATGGTCTCGTTGAACCGCTCCTGCACCGCGGCGATCGCGTCCTTCTTCTCGTCCTCATCGGTGGCCGAGCGCACCGCGAGCAACAGCTCGTCCATCTCCGCGTCCGAGTAGCCGGTGGAGTTGTCGTTGGAGTCCGAGCCGATGCCCGAGTACAGCCGCAGGTACGGCGCCTCATCGGTGAACGAGAACGCCGCGCGCGCCATGTCGAAGTCGTGCTCGACGTACTGGCGGCGCACCAGGTCCGGCACCGAGGACACGAAGTCGATCTCGACGTCGAAGCCGATCGCCTCCAGCGCGGCCTGGGTGGTCAGCGCGGCCGCCTCGGCACTGGGATCGGTGGTCGCCAGATATTCGATCTTGCCGTCGTAGCCGTCGGCCTTGGCCTCGTCGAGCAGCTCGCGGGCCTTGTCCGGGTCGTACTCCACGCCCTCGGCGCCCGAGTAGTAGATCGAGGTGTCGGGCAGGATCTCCGTCGAGGCGATGCCCTCGCCCTCGTTGACGCGCTCGTTGATCGCTTCGGTGTCCACGCCGTAGGCGATGGCCTGGCGGACCCGCACGTCCTCGCCCGGGTAGCCGTCGCGGTTGTTGATCGCCACCACGGTGCCGAGCCCGATCTGGTCGAGGTAGCCGGTGTAACCGATGTCCTGGGCGTCGGAGATCACGGTCTCGTCGCGGAACAGGTACGCCAGGTCCAGCTGTCCGGACTCGAGCGAGTCGAGCTGGGCGCGCGCCCCGGCGCTGGGCACGAACCGCACCTCGTCCAGGTAGGGGCCGTCGCCGTGGTAGTCCGCGTTGGCGACCAGGCGCAGTTCCTCGTTCTGGCGGAAGCTGTCGACGGTGAACGGGCCCGCCCCGATCGGGGTGAACTCCTCGCCGCCGTCGGCGCCCTGGCCGACGATCATGCCGGCACCGGCGGCCAGCAGGACCGGGAAGTCCATCCAGGTGTCGACCAGGTGGAACACCACGGTGCGCTCGTCGCGCACCTCGACCTCCTCGACGACGTTGTCGAACACCTGCGCCGAGTCCGCACCGGCGGCGACGAAACGGTCGATCGACCACTTGACCGCCTCGGCGTCGAGCACGGTGCCGTCCGAGAACGTGGTGTCCTCGCGCAGGGTGACGGTGAACTCGGTGTAGTCGTCGTCGTGCTCGAGCTTCTCGGCCAGCTGCGGGCTGAAGCCCGCCTTGTCGGCGTCGACCTTGACCAAGGTGTCGTAGATGGCAGCCAGTTCGGAGCCGCCGGTGGAACCGGCCGTCTGGGTCACGGTCGGATCCAGCGAGGTCGGGAACGAGTAGGAGCCGAACACCAGGGTGCCGCCGTCGACCGGGTCGCCGGTCGACTCCTCGTCGAGCATCCCGGCGGCGCGGTCGCCGCCCGATGCGCCCGAGTCCGAACCCGATGCGCAGGCGGTCAGTGCCAGTGCTCCGGCGACGCCGACCGCGGCCAACCGGCCCACGGCCGACAGTGTGGTGGATCTGATCACGACGATCCTCTCTTCCTTGTGATCGTGGCCGGGCCGGGTGACGGCGCCGACCGGTCTTGCGGTGCGGCCCCGGGCGTCGGTCACGCCGACGCCCGGGGCCGCGGGGGATGCCTCGCCCGAGGTCAGTCCACCCAGGTCTTGTCGAGCAGGATGATGTTGTCGGAGCTGCGCACCACGTCGTGCACGGTGGTGTCCCACACGGTCAGCACCGTCGCCGGGCCCCACAGCACGTACGGCACGGTCTCGTTGACCCGCTCCTGCAGCTTGGCGATCGCATCCTTCTGCTCATCGGCGCTGGTGGCCGAGCGCAGCTCGAGCAGGATCTCGTCGGTCTCCGGGTCGGCGTAGCCGGTGGAGTTGTTGCGCGAGTCCGAGCCGTAGGGGCCGTACAGGCGCAGGTACGGCGCCTCGTCCATGAAGGCGAACGCCCCGCGGGTCATGTCGAAGTCGTGCTCGACGTACTGGCGGCGGACCAGGTCGGTGACCGAGGAGACGTAGTCGATCTCCACGTCGAACCCGACCGCCTCGAGCGAGGCCTCGGCGACCAGGGCCGCGGCCTGCGCGGTCGGCTCGTTCATGGTCATGTACTCGATCTTGCCGTCGTAGCCGTCGGCCTTGGCCTCGTCGAGCAGCTCGCGGGCCTTGTCCGGGTCGTACTCGATGCCCTCGGCCCCGGTGTAGAACAGCGAGGACTCCGGCAGGATCTCCGAGGACACGATGCCCAGACCGTCCTGCGAACGCTCGTTGACCGCGGCCGGGTCGATGGCGTAGGCGATCGCCTGACGCACCCGCACGTCCGCGCCCGGGCGCCCCTCGGCGTTGTTGATCGGGGCGAGCGAACCCAGGCCCTGGATGTCCAGGTAGCCGGGGTAGCCGGCGTCGATGGTCTCGCCGATGACCGCTTCGTCACGGAAGATGTAGGCCATGTTCAGCTGGCCCGACTCCAGGGCCTCGAGCTGCCCGCGCGCACCGGCGGTCGGCACGAAGGTGACCGCGTCCAGGTGCGGGCGCCCGTCCCAGTAGTCGTCGTTGGCGACGACCTTGATCTCCTCGTTCTGCTTGAACGTGTCGAGGGTGAACGCGCCGGCACCGATCGGGGTGAACTCCGGGCCCGCCTCGGAGGACTCGGCGACGATCATGCCCGGGCCCATCGACAGCAGGACCGGGAAGTCCATCCAGGTGTCGACCAGGTGGAAGACCACGGTGCGCTCGTCACGCACCTCGATCCGATCGACGATGTCGTCGAAGGCCTGGGCGACGTCGGCCTGGGCGGCGACGAAGCGGTCGATCGACCACTTGACCGCTTCGGCGTCGAGCACGGATCCGTCGGAGAACGTGGTGCCCTCGCGCAGGGTGATCGTGAACTCGCTGTAATCGTCGTTGTGCTCGAGCTTCTCGGCCAACTGCGGGGCGAAGTCCCCGGTCTCCGGGACCGACCGCACCAGCGTGTCGTAGATCGCCGCCATCTCGGTGCCGCCGGTCGATCCGGCCGCCTGGGTCTTGGTCGGATCCAGCGAGGTGGGGAACGAGTAGGAGCCGAACACCAGCGTCCCGCCGTCGACCGCGTCGCCGCCGCCGTCGGAGTCGCCGAGGTAGCCGACGGTGACGTCCTTACCGCCCGCACCGGATCCGGAGGACCGCTCACCCCCGCCGCCGTCGCCGTCCGAGGCGCACGCCGCCAATGCCAGTACCCCGGCCAGGCCCACGGCCGCCAGGCGCGCCGTACGGCGCAGGGTCTTTCCGCTCACGGTCTCTCCATCGTCTCCGGTGTGGAACACGGTCGCGCGCCACGTTATTGTGCGCCGTGCCACGGCCCGTGCTCAGTCCCGGTGATCGGAACAGCCCTGGTCGGACCGCCCTCAGGTGTCGGGTCCACCCGCCGCGGCCCGGCGCAGCACCGCCTCGGCGTGACGGAGCACCGGGGCGTCGACCATCGCGCCGTCGAAGGCGAACACCCCGCCCTGCCCCTCGGCGGCGGCCAACAGGCGCCGGGCCCGGTCCACCTCGTCGTCGCCGGGCCGGTAGGCTGCGCGCACCACCGCGGCCTGGCGCGGATGGATGCACACCGTCCCGGCGAACCCGGATCCGACCGCGTCCTCGGCCTCGGCGCGCAGCCCGTCGAGATCGCCGATGTCG
>JAJYRZ010000119.1 GCA_021793835.1 Actinomycetes bacterium
CCTCGGCCCCGGCGGTGACCTGCTGCTCGGCGGCGATCAGTTCGGCCCGGCGCGGCAGTCCGGCACGGTCGAGTACGGCGCCGCCGACCCCGGCTTCGGCCAGTGCGCTGCGCCGGGCGCCGAGTGCCTTGGCGGTGGCCAGCCGGCAGGCCGCGGTGATGCGCTCCGACAGTTCAGCCGCACCGAGCCGGTAGCCGGCCCGGTCGATGACGATGCGGAGCGGTCTGCCCTCGGCCGACGTCGTCACCGCCACGATCCCGTCCGCATCGGCGAACCGGATCCACCCCTGTTCCTCTCTTCCGGTCACACCGCCACCCCCGCACTCGGGCGGTAGACGCCGTGGAAGTTCATCCCGATGTTGTCGGTGCGCATCGGCGAGATCTGGACCGGATCCCCGGCCTCGATCATCCGCCCGTCACCGAGCGCCATCGCCACATGCCCGTCCCACACCACCAGGTCGCCGGCCGACGCCTGGCCGGGGTCGACGGCCGCACCCACCGATTGTTCGATCGCGGTGCGCGGCAGATCGATGCCGGCCTGCCCGTAGGCCCACTGCGTCAATCCGCTGCAGTCCAGGCCCTGTCCCGGGCTCGTCCCGCCCCAGGAGTAGGGCACGCCCTGCTGGGTCAGGGCCGCGCGCACCGCGGCGGCGGCCTCCGGGGTCGGCGCCTGCACGGCCGTGCCGTCGGGCAGCACCACCTCGGTTCCGGTCCCGCCGGCCCCGCCCGCCATGACCGCCGCCGCATCCCCGGCACCCGGCCCACCGGACCCGACACCGTCGACGGTCGGTCCGGCCGCGCCGGGCACCGGCGGCAGGTCCGGCTGCGGGATCAGCGCCGACATCTCGGCGGTGTGCTCGGCCATCCGTCCGCACAGGTCGGCGACCACCGTGAGCGCCTGATCGAGGTGCTCCAGGGCGGTGGCCAGCAGGGTCAGCTGTCCCAGCGGCCCCGCGGCCATCGGGGCCTGGGCTGCGCAGGCGCCGAGGAAGGACTGCCAGATGCCGGCGAGCCGGGTCGCCGCGCCGATCACGTCGGTGGCGGCGGTGTCGGCCACCGCGGCGATCTGTCCGCCCTGCCGGGCCAGGTGCTCGCCCGCATCGGCCGCCCGGCACACCGTGTCGGCCGCGGCCAGGGCATCGGGTCCGGACCAGTGCGGCAGGACCTCGGTGGCGGCCAGATCGGCGAGCCGGCCCGCCGCGCCCGCCCCGGTCGCCGCGGCGCACAGCAGCGCCACCGGATCTCCGTCGGCGCGCAGCCCCGTGCCGACGGCTTCGATCAGTTCGACGATCGGTGCGCCCACGACCTCTGCGCCGATCATCGGCCGACTCCTGCGTTCAGTCGCAGTGCCCCGGCCTGATCGACCTGGTCATAGGCGGCGGCGATCGAGGCCGCGGTGTGTCCGGCCCCGGTCAGCACCTGCCCCAGGCCCGCGACCGCCGTGCCGTGTGCCCGGTGCGCCTCGGTCAGCGCGGTCAGGAATTCTGCACCGAACACACCGAACACCGGTGTCAGGGCGCCGAGCGCCTCGGCCCCGGTGGCGCCCGCCGCGACGGTGAGCTGATCTCCCGCCCCGGCCAACGTGTCAGCGAATCCGCGGATCTGCGCGGTCACCGCATACATCTGTCCCATCTGACTGTCCCCCTGATCCCCGTCCTATCCGCCGATCGCGGCGGCACCTGCTCCTCGTTCCGGGCGCTTCCCCCCCCGCGCCCGCCCCACGGTGAATGTGTCTTACGTTACAACGAACGCTCCCGGCGGCGAATAAGTTATCCACAGGCCTTGACCTGCGTCTTTCATCGTCACTGATCCAGACGCGCCAGTTGGACGCGCACCCGTCCGCGGGCCCGGCTGACCCAGGTGCCGCGCCCGGGCGGCTCGGGTCGGGCCTTCACCCCGCCGATCAGTGCGCCCTCCTCGGGGCTGCCCGAGAGCACCACCGCGTCGGCGGCGAGCTCTCGCAGCCTGCCGAGCACCGGATCGAACAGGGCACGGGCCGCCCCGCCGGTGCGGCGCGCGACGATCAGATGCAGTCCCAGGTCTTTGGCCTGCGGCAGGAATTCCGCCAGCGCGATCAGCGGATTGTCGCCGCCTGCGACCAGGTCGTAGTCGTCGACCACCACATACAGTTCGGGCCCGGTCCACCAGTCGCGACGCCGCAGCTCGGCCTGGGTGATGTCGGGCCCGGGCATGCGTTCGCGCAGCACCTGGACCAGGTGGCCGATCATCGGCCCGAGCACCGGAGCGCTCGGGGCGTAGCCGGCCAGATGATCACCGGTGACCGTCCCGAGCAGGGTGCGCCGATAGTCGACGATCACCAGGCGGGCCCGGTCCGGCGCGGTGTGGGCGATCAGGCCGCGGCAGATCGCGCGCAACGCCGAGGTCTTCCCGCTCTCGGTGTCGCCGAGCACCAGCAGGTGCGGGGCCGCGGCGAAGTCCAGGCGCACCGGTGCCAGTCCCTGCTCGTCCAGTCCGATCGGCACACCTGCGTCGTCGCCGGTGACCGGGCCGCAGGCGCCGAGCAGTTCCGCATAGTCGATGTCGGTGGGCAGCATCCGCACCGGCGGGGCCACCGGGCCGTGGTGGGCGGCCACCAGTTCGGCCACCCGGCCCACCGCCCCGAGTCCTTCCGGCCAGGGCGGGGCGATCATCATGTGGGCGCCGTCGGCGGCCAGACCCCGGCCGGGCGTATCGGCCGGCACGGTCTCGGCGCGGCGCCGGTCGATCTGCGACTCCATCGGATCACCCAGACGCAGCTCGATCCGGGTGCCGAGCACGTCGCGGATCGCCGGCCGCAACTCCGCCCAGCGCACGGCGGTGATCACCACGTGGATCCGATACGCCAGGCCGCGCACCGCCAGGTCGGTGATCTCGGCTTCGAGCTCGTCGAACTCCCCGCGCACAACGTGCCAGCCGTCGACGACGAGGAACACCCGCCCGAACCCGTCGCGCTCCGGGCCCCCGGCGCCGCCGCGCTCCCGGGCGGCCAGCAGCATGTGCAGTTCGGCGACGGTGCGGCGCACCGCGTCACCGTCGTGCCGGCCCGCCACGTGTCCCAGGTGCGGCAGCCCCGCCAGCCCGGTGAGCACTCCGCCGCCGAAGTCCAGGGCGTACACCTGCACCTCGGCAGCGGTGTGTGCGGCGGCCAGGGCGAGCACCAGGGTCGCGGCCGCCGTGGATTTACCCGACCGCGGCCCGCCCACGATCGCCACCGATCCGCCGGCCCCGCCCAGGTCCACCAGCAGCGGGTCGCGGCGCTGCAGAAACGGCCGGTCGATCAACCCGATCGCCGGTGTCAACTCCTCCGGCCCGCCCCCGGACTCGGTGCCGGTACGGATCTGCGCGACCGGCGGCAGGGTGTCCAGCGGCGGCAGCCACACCCGGTGGGCCGCTCTGCCCGTCTGCGCCAACCGGGCCACCACGGTCGACAGCAGGGACCGTTCCTCCCCCGGCTCCGCGGCGACCGCGCGTGTCCGGGGCCGCGACAGGTCGGCGTCGACCGGCTCGGGACCGGGTGCCAGGGCCACCCGCTCCGCGGGGTCCGGCCCGGTGCGGAACTCCGTCACGTGCCGGCCCACCGGGCGTCCGGCCGTGCTCTCCGGCGCCGCGGTGGGCGGGCCGGAGACGTAGGCGGCGGTGAACCGCACCAGGTCCTCGGCGTCGGTGCGCAGATAGCCGGCACCGGGGCGGGCCGGCAGCAGGTGCGCATCGGGCACACCGAGCACCGCTCGCGATTCGGTGGCCGAGAACGTCTTGAGTCCGATCCGGTAGGATAGGTGGCTGTCGAGCCCGCGCAACCGGCCCTCGTCCAGGCGTTGGCTGGCCAGCAGCAGATGGATGTGCAGCGAGCGGCCGAGGCGGCCGATCGCGACGAACAGCTCGGCCATCTCCGGTTTCTGGCTCAGCAGTTCGGAGAACTCGTCGACCACCACGAACAGTGCCGGCAGCGGGTCCAGGTCCGCACCGGCGGCGCGCGCCTGCTCGTATTCCCCCACCCCGGCGAAGTTGCCGGCCCGGCGCAGCAGTTCCTGGCGGCGATGCATCTCGCCGGAGAGGGCGTCGTGCATCCGGTCGACCATCGATAGCTCGTCTTCCAGGTTGGTGATCACCGCCGCCACGTGTCGGGCCTGCTCGAGGCCGAGGAAGGTCGCCCCGCCCTTGAAGTCGATGAGCACCAGGTTGAGCTGGTCGGGCGCGTGGGTGGCGATCAGGCCGAGCACCAACGTGCGCAGCAGCTCGCTCTTCCCCGAACCCGTCGCACCCACGCACAGCCCGTGCGGGCCCATCCCGCCCTCGGCGGCCTGCTTGAGATCCAGTTCCACCGGAGCCCCGGTCTCATCGACCCCGATCGGCACCCGCAGCCGGTCCCGGCCGGTGCGCGGCGTCCAGGCCGCGGCCGGGTCGAACCGGTCGGGATCACCGATGCCCAGCAGCAGTTCAGGCGCCGTCGACGCCGGACCGGCGCCGGCCGCGCCCGCCACGGCCGGCCGATACCCGGCGAGCATCCGGGCGACCGCCCGGGCCTGGGTGATCGACACCCCGTCGGCGCGGCCGAAACGGTCGACCTGTGTGCCGGAGACCGCGCCGACCACACCGCCGTCGACCTGCAGGGTCAGTCCGCGCGCCCCGGGGGCCGCGGCCGGGCCGGTCAGGTCCAGCACCGACACCCCGTCCAGTCCGGCGGCCGAACCGAGCGGGCAGATCGGATCTGCGCCCTCATCGTCGAGCACCACCAGAAGGTGTGGGCGTCCCGGCAGCGGGTCGGCGGCGCGGGAGAACCGGTCCCGCCCGGCAAGCTCGGCGACCAGCGCCCCGGTCAGCGCGCGCCGACCGGGCAGTACCGCAGAGGCGGGGGCACCGGCGTGCGGCAACCATTTGATCCAGTCCCACCGGTCGCCGGATCCGCGGCCGGCGGCGACCGCGATGCGCAGATCGTCGGGCCCGTGGAACAGAGCCGCCTGCAACACCATCGCCCGGGCCAGGGCGCGCATCTGCGCGCGGTCCCCGGTCAACCCGACGGCGGCGAAACCGCGCAGGCTCACCGCCGTGGGCAGATCCGGCACCACCGCATGGGTGTGGACGAAGCGGCGCAGACTCACCGCGGCCACCGGTTCGAGGTCTTCGAGCGGACCGAGCGGCGGGACCACCAGACGGGTGGCCAGCCGCTGATCCCCGACCCCGATGCGCACATGGGTGAAGTCCTCGTCGCCCGGGCCCCGCTCCCACATCCGCGGCGAACCGACCAGTGCCGCCAGTGCCGCCGGGTCCGGATGCGACCACTGGAGGGCCGCCCGCTGCTCGGCGGCCGTGGTGTGGACCTGGGCGCGGGTCTCGGTGAGATAGCGGAAGTAGTCCTTGCGCTCCTCGTCGAATTCGGCGGGCCGTTTGTCTTTGCCCGCCCCCGACCCGGCCAGCATCCCGACCATCGACATGACCATCATCATCGGGAACATGAGCATCATCGGGTTGCGCAGCCCGCCGGTGCTGATCAGCAGCGCGATCATCCCGATCATCGCCACCGCCATGACCACCGGCATGAGTTTGAGCAGCATCCCGCCGCCGACCGCGCGCGGCACCTGGGGCGGTGGCTGCAGGTCCACCTCACCGCCCGGCGCGGGCGGTCCGGGTCGTCGCCGGCCGCGCACGAAATCGACTGCGCTCATCGTTGGTCCCCCCGGTGTGAGATCAGGCGCCCCCAGCGCCCACACCGGCGAATAGTAACGACCGTCACACCCGTCGGGGCGTTTCCCGGTAATCTCCGCCCTGATCCACGGGGGGTGGGTCGCCGAGCGGGGGCTCGGCCGCACACGGGGGAACGATCACATGGGGGATACCGCGCTGCGCGCACGGGACGCGACGGAGGCCGCACAGGTCGCCGCACCTGATCCGGACGGTGCGGGCCCGCGCTGGTGCCGGGTATCGGTGTGCGCGCCGCACACGCAGGTCGACCTGGCGCTGCCGGCGGACGTGCCGGTGGCCGAGCTGCTGCCCGCGGTGACCGAACTGGTCGATCGCCGCCGCCCCGTCCTGACCGGGGGTTCGGCCGATGTGCCGGGTGCAGCACAGCTCGCCCCGGTCGGCCGGCCCGCCTTGGATCCGGACCGCACGCTGGCCGACCAGTCGGTGGTCGACGGGGCGTTGCTGCTGCTGACCGACGAGGCGGACGCGCCTCCGCCGCCGCTGTTCGACGATGTGATCGCCGCGATCGCCGAGGACGGCCGCAGCACCCGGTATGCCTGGACCGATGTGCACGCGGTGTGGACGGGCCGGGCGGTGATCGTGCTGGGTGCCCTGGCCGCGACGGTCACGACGGCGCTGACCGGGCCGGGGCCGGTGCAGGCCGCGGTGCTCGGTCTCGCCGCCGTGGCCGCCGCGGTCGGGGCGGCGCTGTGCGCGCGGCTGTCCGGCGACACCGGAACCGCGATCGCCGTCGGTGTCGGGGCGGTCGTCGCGGGAGTCGGTGCCGGGTGGGCCGCGGTCCCGCCGTCCCCGCACGGACCGGCGGCCGCGCTCACCGCGGCCGCGGCCTGCGGCGCCGCCACGGCACTGGTCGTCGGCTGGTCGGCCGAGTGCGGGCGCACGGTGTTCACCGCCGCCGCCACCGTCGCCGGAGTCGAGACCGCAGCCGGCGGCGCGGCGACCTGGTGGTCGGTCCCGACCGATCGTCTCGGCGCCGCGGTGTCGCTGGTCGCGTTGGCGCTGATCGCGGCCGGACCGCGGGCGGCGCTGTGGGCCGCGCGGCTGCCGCTGCCGGCGGTGCCGTCGCGGGAGGAGTCGGTGTCCGAGTCCGAGGAGCTCTACGGTGGCCAGGGGCAGCTGCCGGATGCGTTCGACACGGCGGTCGGCGCCCGCCGGGCGGCGGAGTCGCTGTCCGGTGTGGCCGTCGCCGCCGCAGTGCTCCTCGCCGCGGCGGCACCTTCGACCTGCGGGGTCGGCACGGGTGCGGTCTCGGTCCCGGGCACCGCGCTGGCTGTGGCCTGCGCGCTGACCATGCTGGCCCGCGGCCGGGCCCATCACGATCTGGTGCCCGCCGCCGCCCTGCTCATCGGCGGCGCGGCCGCGCTGATCACCACCCTGTTCACGGTCGCGATCTGTGCTCCTGCCGCGGCGCCGGCCTGTGCGGCGGGGATCGCCGTCACGGCAGCCGCCGCAGCGGCAGGCGGTGTGCTCGCCCCGCGCCGGGGTGCCTCGCCGGTGCTGCGCAGGGCGGTGGAGCTCGCCGGCTACGGCGTGGTGGCCACGATCGTCCCGCTCGCACTGTGGGTGTTCGACCTGTACGCCCGGGCGCGCGGACTGTGACCGCCACGCCGCGCCCGCGGTCCGTCTCCCGCGTGGCGGGCGCGCTGTTACTGGCGGTGGGGGTCGTGGGGGCCGCCGGTGTGCCGCAGGCCCAGGCCGAGCCGCGGCAGACGGGGCCGTGTCATATCGCCGATTCCCCGCCGGGCGAGCCCTTGCCCGATCCGGCCGGGTACGACACCGATGCGCTGTGGCGGTTCGGCCGCGGCGCCGGGCAGACGGTCGCGGTGATCGACACCGGGGTCGCCGCTCATCCGCGCCTGCCGACCCTGCGCGGCGGCGGCGATCTGGTCCTTGCCGATCCCGGCGGCGGGACCGAGGACTGCGACGCCCACGGCACCCTGGTCGCCGGGCTCATCGCCGCCGCCCCGTCGCCGGGAGACGACTTCCACGGCCTGGCCCCGGACGCGACGATCCTGTCGATCCGGCAGAGCTCGCACCGGTTCTCCGATCCCGATGCCGACCGGGACGGCACCGGCTCATTGGCCACCCTGGCCACGGCGATCGACCTCGCGGTCGACGGCGGGGCGACGGTGATCAACATCTCCGAGGTAGCCTGCGCGCCCGGCCCGGACGGGGCACGGTCACCCGCGCTGGCCGCAGCAGTCGAGCGGGCGGTGGACGCCGACGTGGTGATCGTCGCGGCCGCGGGCAACGCCGGCGGCGACTGTGTCGCCGACCCGCAACCGGCCGATCCTCGGAACCCCACCGATCGCGACGCGGTGCGGGCACACACCGACATCGCCCCGGCGCACTTCACCGACCGGGTGCTCACCGTGGCCGCGGTCGATCCGCACGGCGCCCCGGCCGAGTATTCGATGCCCGGCCCCTGGGTGGCGGTCGCAGCCCCCGGCACCGCGCCGATGTCACTGGGCACCGACGAGCTGGTCGCCACCCGGGTGCGTACCGAGCACGGGGTCGAACCGATCGTGGGCACCAGTTTCGCGGCCCCGCTGGTGGCCGCCACCGCGGCCCTGGTCCGGGCCCGCTATCCGCAGCTGTCCGCCGCCGAGGTGATCGACCGGATCGTCGATACGTCGATACCGATCGGCGGCGGCTGGGATCCCCGTACCGGTCACGGTCTGCTCGACCCGGTCGCCGCCCTGACCGCGGTAGATCCGCCCGGCAGCGCGCCTGCGGCCGCCCGCGTCCGGGCCTTCTCGGTGCCCGCCCCGGTCCCGCCGCCGCCGGACCCGGCCCCGCACGCGGCGCGGATCGTGGTCGCGGCGGCCGCGGTCACGGCTCTGCTGGTCGGTGCCGGTATCGCGGGGCTGCGCGGCCGGCGCCGGGCCCGCTAGTCCTCTGCGGCCAGAATCCCGTCCGCCGGCGGCGCCGTGGCCGTGTCGCGGACGACGAGTGCATCGTGGGTGCGCAGATCCGGACCGGCGGGCAGCAGCGCGAGCATGGGCCAGGGCGCGAAGACCGGTTCCGCACCCAGCCCGAGCGCCTCGACCGCATCGGTCGGCACCCCGTGGCGCACCCCGGTGTCGGTGACCACCACCGTGCCGCCCTCGGCTCCTGTGCCGTGCAGCCGCGCGAACACCCCCGCCCCGGCCGGCAGATGCACCGCGCGCACCGTCGCCTCGGTCTGCGCCGGGATCGCCGTCCGGTGCGAGTCGGGCACCGGAAGTTCTCGTCCGGCGAGCACCGCGGTCTGCGCCCGGGCGCCGCCGGACTCGGGTGCGGACCAGCGCACGCACAGCACGTCCGCATCTGCGCGGACCTCGGGCACGGCGGCGGGCAGATGCCCCAGCGCCAGCGGGTCCTGCGTGCCCGGGACCCCGGCGATCCGCTCGGCGCCCAGGCGCAGCTGTCGGCCGCCGCCGTAGCGGATCAGTTCGGCGGCCACCGGCCCGACCTCCTGCAGCCCGTCGGCCAGCACCAGGTGGTGGCGGGCCGCACCGTCGGCGCCGTCGGTGGTGATCACATCGCCCACCGACTCCCCGGCGGCCCGGCGTGCCGGCGTCGTGCCCGCACCCGGGATCTGCGGCACGGTCACCGCCGCCCGCTCGGGCAGCGCGTCGAGTAGTTCGGTCGGCACCACCGCCGGTGTCGTCTCGGCCAGTCCCAAGGCGCGCAGCACCGGCAGATCACCGGCGTCGACCCGGGACCGACCGCCGTCCCACAGCAGATGGGTGTCGTCGCCGCTTCTCACCAGCACCGCGGAATCGGCCCCGAGCACGGTCGCCGCATGCGGGTCGGCCGGCTCCTGCCCGCCGAGAATCAGCGACAGGCCGGCCTCACCGTCGTGGCGGCACAGCGTCCAGACCCCGGGGAT
>JAJYRZ010000120.1 GCA_021793835.1 Actinomycetes bacterium
CGACATGCGCACCCTGGCCACCGAACTCGGCCTGATGACCCCGACCGCGCGACTGCTGTGGCGCCGGCTCGGCATCGACGGGCGGCGCTCGCGTTACCGCAGCGAACCCGACCGCACCCCGGCGCTGTCCGGGATGTGGGAGTAGTCCGACAGTGGTGCCGGGCGGCTCGCTGTCGTCGTCGGCCCGGCCGATCAAGGATCCGTGAACGCGAGGAGGTCGAGCAGTAGATGCGTGCAGGTGTCGTGCATTCGTTGGGCACCACCCCGGTGGTGGGGGAGTTCGAGGACCCGGCTCCGGATGCGGAACCGGCGACGGTGGTCGCGGCTGCGATGAATCCGGTCGATGTGGCGGTGGTGGAGGGGGAGATGCCGTTTCGTCGCATCGATCCGCCGTTCGTCGCCGGCATCGAAGGTGTCGCGCGTCTCGACGACGGTGCGCACCGGTATTTCTTCTCCCCGCGCGCACCGTATGGGGCGTACGCCGAGCGCGTGCCGTTGCGTGATGCGGAACTGACGGCCGCCGTGCCCGACGGTGTGGATCCGGTGATCGCAGCCGCGCTGGGAACTTCTGGCCTGGCCGCGTATCTGGCGCTGACCGCCACCGCCGAACTGCGTGAAGGTGAAGACGTGGCGGTGCTGGGAGCGGATGGTCAGGTGGGACGGGTCGCCGTACAGGTGGCTCGCACCCTCGGGGCGGGGCGGATCGTGGCCGTGGTCCACCGGGACGACGATGCCGCGCGTCGATATGACTTGGGTGCGGACGCGGTGGTCTCGTCGGCCGATATCGACAGTCTGGGAGAGAGGCTGCGCAGCGCCCTGCCGGGCGGTGCCGATGTGATGGTGGACCTGGTGTGGGGGCCGGTGATCGGGCCGGCACTGCAGGCGGCGGCGCAGGGCGCCCGTGTCGTGCAGGTCGGCAATGCGGCCGGTGCGCAGGCGACCGTGTCCGCGCCGACGTTGCGCAACGGTCTTGTCCGGCTGTCACCGCATTCGAACTTCCTGTTCTCGCCGGAGGATCGGGCGCGTGCGTTCGGGCGTCTCGTCGCACTCGCGGCTGCGGGGCAGGTCACGGTGGAGGCCGAACAGGTCGGGCTCGAGGACACGGCCGCGGCCTATCGCCTGCTCGTCGAGCGGCGAGCCGACCGCAAACTGGTCATCGTCCCGTGAGTCCGTCTGCGAGTGCTGTGTCGAGTGGAGGGGCGATGGGCGGGCATCGGACGGTCGCGGGGGGCCGCGACCGGTCACGATCGGTCGCGGCCCCCGGGCGGTGCCGCGCCTTTCAGCAGCAGGTGCGCCCCCAGTTCGAGGGTGCGGCCGACCTCGTCGAGGTCGGCCGGTGGGGCGAGGGTCTGGAAGGTGGTCGCGAAGACCCCGTTCCAGGCGCCGATGAGGAAGCGAGCGGCGAGTTCGCCGTCGATCGGCTCGATCGCGCCAGCGGCCGCGGCCCGGTCGATCAGCCCGGCGAGCGCGGAGTACAGCCCGAGGATGCGGGCACCGATCGCCTCGCCTGCGGCGCCGTCGGGGGTCAGCGCATCGGAGACCAGGCTGCGGCAGGCGATGGGGTTCTCGGCCAGGGCCTGCAGATACAGCCGGCCGAGAAGCATGATCGCTTCGAGCGGCGGAAGCTCGGGGTCGTAGGCCGGGCGGAGACGCTCCTCGACCCGGTCGAGCACCCGTTCGGTGGCGGCCAGGTGCACCCCGTCCTTGTCACCGAAATAGTTGTAGACCGTGCCGACCGAGACGTCGGCCGCGGCGGCGATCTGGTCGATGCGCACATCGGCGAAGGACTGTTCGGTGGATAGGCGCTCGGCCTCGTCCAGGATCCGAGCGCGGTTGCGGGCGCGCCTGCGGTCCACGCGGCTGCCGATCGGGCATTCCATGCATCTATTGTAACTCAGTTCAATATTGAATACAGTTCATTTTTGAACGCGACTACAAGTTCGGCGTCGGGGAGCTCGACGGCCGACCGGCGGCGAAGAACGGGGAAACGATGGAGCGGGGACTGTCACGGCTGTTCCGGCGACTGGGCGAGCAGGCTTCACGGTTCGCCTGGCTGGTCGCTGCGGTGTGGATCGTGCTGCTCGGTGCGCTGAACATCGCGTTGCCTCAGCTCGAGTCGGTGATCGCCGACAACTCGGCGGCCTTCATTCCCGACAGCAACGCCGCCAGCAACGCGCTGAAGGACATGGCCGAGGATTTCGGCGACCCGGACTCCTCCGCGGTCGGCTACTTCATCCTGTCGGACCCCGACGGTTTCGACGAGGCCGACCGCGCCTACTACGACCGGCTCACCGCCGGGCTGATGGACATGCCCGAGCACGTGGCCTATCTGCTCGACACCCAGGGCACCGCCGAGGGGCGCGAGTTCACCACCAGCGACGACGGCGCCGCGGTGACGCTGATGACCGTGCTCAACGGTGACAACGGCACCACTGAGGCGACCTTGGCGACCGAGGCCGTGCGCGAGCTCGCACACGAGGAGCTCAGTGCCCCCGACGGACTCGAGGTCGCGTTCAGCGGGCCCGTGGCCACCACCTCCGACCAGCTCAATGCCGTCGAGACCGGCATGCTGGTGATCACCGGGGTCAGCATCGTAGTGATCGCCGCGACGCTGTTCATCGTGTACCGCCGCCTGGCTGTGGTGGCGGTGGCCCTGAGCATCCTGGGCGTCAGCCTGGGGATGGCACGTCCCGTGGTCGGCGTCCTCGGTGCCGCCGGGGTGCTGGAGATGTCGATGTTCACCGCGGCGCTGATGACCGCTCTGGTGATCGGCGCGGGCACCGACTACGCGGTGTTCGTCATCGGCCGGTTCCAGGAGTCGCGGCGCTCCGGGGCGAGTGTGCCCGAGGCGGCCGCCGATTCGGTGGGCCGGATCGCGACGGTCATCATCGCCTCCGGCCTCACGGTCGCCGCGGCCTGCCTATCGATGCTGTTCACCCAGGTGGGCATCTTCCGCACCGCCGGCCCGCCGATCGCGGTCGGCATCCTGGTCTCGCTCGCGGTCGCACTGACCCTCGGCCCGGCGCTGCTGACGATCTTCGGCCGCGGGGGCCGGGCCGACGCGCCCGCCAAGACGGCCGGCACCGGACGCGGGCCGAGTCGCTCGGAGCGGCGCTGGCGCAGGCGGGCGGCCGCCGTGGGACGCCGACCCGCCCCGGCCCTGCTGCTGACCCTGGCGGTGCTGACCCCGTTCATCGTGCTCGGGGTCTCCGGCGACACCAACTACGACGAGTTCTCCGCCCAGCCGGCCGACTCGGAGTCAAACCGCGGCTACGCCCTGGCCGACGAGCACTTCCCGCGCAACGAACTGCTCGCCCAGTACGTGATCGTCCGGTCCGACCACGACATGCGCAACACCGACGACCTGGCCGCGCTCGAGCGCATCGCCGCATCCCTCGAACAGGTAGAAGGGGTCACCGCGGTGCGGTCGATCACCCGCCCCGGCGGTGATCCCCTCGACGAATCGGCGCTCGGCTACCAGGCCGGGGTGATCGCCGATGCGCTCGCCGACGGTCAGGCGCAGATCGACCGGTCCCGCGGTGACCTGGACCGGCTGGTCGCCGGCGCGCGGGAACTCGACGACGGGGCCACCGAACTCGACGACGGCGCCTCGCAGTTGGCCGACGGTGCCGACGAGCTCGGCGACGGGCTGGACGAGGTGCGCGCACGCCTGCCCGAACTTGTCGACGGCACCGCACAGCTGACCTCGATGACCCGCCAGGTGCTCGGCGCGGTCGAGACGGCCGAGGACGTGCTCACCGCGGTCACCGGGCGCGGTGACGGGGTGCAGACCGCGGCCGCCGGGATCGCCGAGGCCGCCGACGGGCTGCGTGCCGCCTCGGCCGGGCTGGCCGACAGCGGCCGCAGTGCCGCGGCCGCCGCCGACGGGCTCGAGGCGGCCTATGCGCCGCTGCGCGACCCCGCGGCCTGTGCCGATCCGGCCTGCGTGGCCGCGGCCGAGCTGTTCACCCGGCTCGACGGGCTCACCGGTGGGCAGCTGTCCACCGCGGTGGAGAACGCGATCACGGCAGGCCGCGGAGCCGGGCGGGTCGAGTCCGACCTGGCGGCCCTGGGTGCAGGCCTCGACCGGCTCGCCGACCAGATCGCCACCGCCACCGCCGACCTGGCCGCGCAGGGCGGCCCGGCGGGCGTGCGCGCCGAACTGGACCGGCTCGACGCCGGGGTCGCCGAACTCAAAGACGGGATCGACCGGCTCGCCGACGGCGGCGCCGAACTGCGCGCCGGCACCGACGAGCTCACCGACGGCACCGCCCGCCTGCGGGCCGGCACCGGCGAGCTGCGCGAGGGCAGTGCGCTGATCCCGCCGATGATCGGCGAGCTCACCGACGGCCTCGGCGAGGCGACCGCACACCTGTTCGGCATGCGCGATCACGCCGAGTCCGGGCCGGGGGCGGGTTTCTATCTGCCCGACTTCGCCTTCGACGAGCCCCGCTTCGTCGCGGCGGCGGACTTCTTCGTCTCTCCCGACGGGCGCACCGCCCGGATGATGGTCATCGCCGACGGTGATGCCCTCGCACCTGAGGCTCTGGCCGCCACCGACGTCTATCGCGACCGTGCGGCTGCGGCCACCGACGGCACGACGCTGGCGGAGTCGGAGATCGCCGTGACCGGATTCGCGGCCGTCTACCACGATCTGGTCGACGAGATCGATGCCGACTTCCTGCTGGTGGCGATCATCTGCCTGGCCGCGATCACCGTCATCCTGGCCCTTTTGCTGCGCAGCGTCGTCGCCCCACTGCTGATCGCGGTGACCTCGGTGGTGTCGTATCTGGCCGCCGTGGGCATCGGCGTGCTGGTTTGGCAGTACGCGGCGGGCATCCCGCTGCACTGGTCGGTGATGCCGCTGTCGTTCGTGCTGCTGGTCGGGGTGGGCGCCGACTACAGCGTGCTGGCCATCACCCGCATCCGGGAGGAGTCCGCTCGCACGGTGACCGGCGCGCGCGCGGCCGACGGCGGTCTGCGCCTCGGGGTGATCCGCGGGCTCGGCTCGACCGGCGGCCTGATCACCACCGCGGGGATCGTGTTCGCGGTGACGATGTTCGCGCTCATGGCCGGCGGGCTGTATCTGCTGGCGCAGCTCGGATTCGTGGTCGGCATCGGGCTGCTGCTCGACATCCTCGTGGTCCGGGCCGTGCTCGTGCCGGCGGCCCTGGTGCTGCTGGGGCGCCGGTCGTGGTGGCCGGCGCGTGACTGAGCCGGGCCGGGCGGCCGGTCTTCGCGCTACCCTGGCGGGCGTGGAATTCGTTTACGGATCGGTGATCCGTTTCGCCAGAGGCGTGTTCAGGTACGAGGGCTTGCGTTTCGACCGGTCCGGGTCGGAGAACCTGCCCGCGAACGGCGGCGCCGTGGTGGTGATCAACCACACCGGGTACATGGACTTCACCTACGCCGGTTACGCCGCCCACGACATCGGCCGCTACATCCGGTTCATGGCGAAGAAGGAGGTCTTCGACAACAAGATCTCCGGTCCGCTGATGCGGGCGATGAAGCACATCCCGGTCGACCGCGGCCAGGGCGGCGAGTCCTACCGGATGGCCGTGGACTACCTGCGCGCCGGCGAACTGGTCGGGGTGTTCCCCGAGGCGACGATCTCGCGGTCGTTCGAACTCAAGGACTTCAAGCTCGGCGCGGCACGGATGGCGCTGGAGGCCGACGTGCCGATCGTGCCGGTGATCATCTGGGGTTCGCAGCGGGTGTGGACCAAGGGGCACCCGAAGAACCTGGGCCGGACCAAGACCCCGATCACCATCCGCACCGGCGCGCCGATCGCCCCGACCGGCACCCCCGAGGAGCTCACCGCCGCCTACAAGGCCGCGATGGCCGCCCAGCTCGAGCAGGTGCGCGCCGACTACGGCCCGCATCCGCCCGGCGAATACTGGGTGCCGGCCTCCCTCGGCGGCGGGGCGCCCACCCTGGAGGAGGCGAACCGCATGGACGCCGAGGACGCCGCGGCCAAGGCCGCCGCCCGCGCCCGGCGGGACGCCGAGACCACCGACGGTCGCCGAAGCGGCGACGACAGCGGCGCCGCGGGGCCACGCCCCGCCGCCGAGTGAGGACAGATTGAGACAACCCCTGCTGATCGCCAGCGACATCGACGGCACCCTGATCGACGACCACCACCGCATCAGCGCCCGCAACCGCGCCGCCATCGGTGCGGCGGTCGAAGAACAGATCCCGTTCGTCCTGGTCACCGGGCGCCCGCCGCGCTGGCTCGCGCCGATCACCGAACAGCTCGGCATCGCCCCGCCGGCCGTGTGCGCCAACGGTGCGGTCGTCTACGACACCGCCACCGACCGGATCGTGTCCGCCCAGACCCTGGACACCGACACCCTCGGCTGGCTCGCCGAGACGATAGCGCACGCCCTGCCCGGGGCCGGACTGGCCGCCGAACGACTCGGCGACAGCGCCGAGGCCATGAACTTCGCCAAGGCCCCGGCCTATGTGCACCCGTGGGCCGGACCCGAGGGCTTCGACGTCTCCGACGCCGAGGTGCTCGCCGAGCCCGCGGTCAAACTGCTGGTGCGCGTGCCCGCCGCCCGCAGCGCCGACATGCGCGACGTGCTCGCCCCGCTGATCGCGGACCGCGTGGACGTCACCTTCTCCACCGACGACGGACTGCTGGAGATCGCGCGCAAGGGCGTGGACAAGGCGGTCGGGCTCGCCACGATCGCCGCCGATACGGGTGTCGCCCCGGACGGGGCGATCGCCTTTGGCGACATGCCCAACGACGTGCCGATGCTGCGCTGGGCCGGACACGGGGTCGCGATGGGCAACGCCCACCCCGAAGTCGAACCGATCGCCGACGAGCGCACCGCGTCGAACAACGACTCCGGCGTCGGGCTGGTGCTCGAACGCTGGTGGGGCTGAGCCTTCTTCCCACCCGCATCGGTCACGTCGCCCCTGCTCTGTCGAGACTGACCCGCACCCGCGGTGCATGTCTTCGTGTGCACGGGCCCAAGGCACCTCCGCGACACTGACTCCGGGTATTGACTGTCACCGGCCGGCACGTATACCGTTCGTTTTACCCGGTGTCGTGTCCCGCGTATGTAAGGGGCGGCAGGGCCGACGGTGTCGCCCGGGCCGTGCGGTCGGCGATCCGCCTCGCCGCATCACTTCGATACAGGAGGCAGCGATGGCCAGGTGGTTCGACCTCGACCCCGTCGACGAGGCGTTCTTCGAGACCGCCGCGCAGCGGTTCGTCTATCCGATGCGTCTGCGCACCGACCCGGACGAGGTGTGGGCCGGTCTGACCGCGGCTCGTCCGCTGTCCTGGGTCACGCTCCTCGACGTCGAGTACACCAGTGCGCAGCCCTACGGCGTGGGCACCGAGCGGACCGTCACCGTCGGGCCCGGGCTGCTGCGCATGCGGGAGCACTTCTTCGAGTGGGACGATGCGGCTCGGCGGCACAGCTTCTATGTGGAGCAGGCGAGTCTTCCGCTCTTCCGCGCCTTCGCCGAAAGCTACGAGGTGGAGCAGGCGCCCGGTGGGTGCCTGTTCACCTGGAGGTTCGCCCTCGACCCCAAACCCGGGTTCGGAGTCGGTGCAAGGGCAGCGCGCCCGGTGAACCGGATGCTGTTCGGCAGCTTCGTCCGCAACACCCGCACCAGATTCGGCGCGGCCGAGGAGTAGGGCCGTTCGCACTGCTGAAACGCCGTGTCAAGCACATCGGCGCCGCGATCCACGGAAGGAACCCTCATGCGTCTACGCGACAACCCCACCGTCGAGGTGGCGACCCGACTGCCCTGCAGCGTCGACAGAGCGTGGGAGCTGGTCACCGACATCGAACTCCCCACGCGTGCGGGCGGTGAACTGGAGAAGGCGCACTGGCTGGACGGGGCCGACGGCGTGGTGGTTGGCGCCCGGTTCCGGGGCTACAACGCGAACTCTTCGATAGGGAAGTGGCATACCGATCCCGAAGTCGTCGAGGTCGAAGACGGACGTCGGTGGGTCTGGTGCGTCGGCCACGCAGACGACCCGGTCACCCTTTGGGGGTTCGAGGTGGACGCGGACGGTGACGGCGCCGTGGTGCGCCAATGGGCCAAACTCGGCGGAGGGCGGTCCCCCCTGACGGACCTCATCGCGCGGCATCCCGATGCCGAGGGCGTCATCCTGGCGCAGCGGATGGCGGATTGGCACGTGGGGATGACGGCGAACCTCGAGTACCTGGAACGGGTCACGGCCGGGGAGTCGCGCGAGGAGTGAGCCTTGCTCCACCAGGCTCGGGCCGGGGCCGGACTGCAGGTGATCGCGCAGAAACGGCGTGGCCAGGGCGGTCGGTTCGCCGCGATCGCCGACGAGCGCACCGCGTCGAACAACGACTCCGGCGTCGGGCTGGTGCTCGAACGCTGGTGGGGCTGACCGGAGGCCGTCGGTCAGGACCGCGCCGGACCCGAGCCGGGCGGGTCGAGTTCGAGCCGGGCGAACAGTTCCGGCTCGAAACCGATGCCGGTCGAGTCCTCCTGGTGGGCGTAGCGGGCGACCTCGGTCAGCCTCCCGGTGGTGCTCAGGTAGTAGATCTGCGGGGTGACCGGGTGCGGTGCGGCGCGGAACATGCGGTCGGCCAGGCGGCTGAGCGCCACCATCTTCTGCAGCGACTGCGGGCCGGTCACCGGCAGCGCCATCAGCGCCGCCTGATGCGGCAGCGCCAGCAGCAGGCCGTCTTCTCGCAGCGGGTCGTCACCGAGCGCGTCGGTCAGCAGCTCGCGGACCGTGTAGATCCGGGCGGCGACGAACGAGTCGGCGCCGCCGAAGACCAGCAGGTCCGCGAAGTCCTCGTCGTCGGTGACCCTCTCGATCTCCGGCGCGGGCAGTGACCGCAGATTGTGCAGGGCCCGGCCCCACAGCGACTCGACGGTGCCCAGGTGGTCGATCCGGTCGAACTCGGTGACCACCTCCACATGGGAGCCGCGGTCCACGGCCAGCACCCCGGCCAGCCCCGGGAACGCGCCGTGCAGGGGATACCCCGGGGCGCTGGACTCCGGTCCCGGGGCGCCGTCCGGCCACAGGCGCGGCAGCAGCATCTCGGGTGTCACCGGAGGCTGCGGGTCGCCGTCGGCGAGCCGGTCGTCCACCCACCGCTCGATCAGTCCGGTCAGCTCCCGGCGGCCGTCCTCGGTGTCGACGTCGATCCGCTGCGCGCGATGGTGCAGATCGGCCAGGTCGAAGGAGCGGTCGCCGATGCGGCAGACGACCCGGTCGGGGGTGTACTCCAGGCCGCGGGCGGTGAGGGCCTGGCCCAGGACGCGGTCGAGGCCGGTGGGTTCTCCGCCGGTCGACCGCCGGTCCGCGGGCTGATCGCCGGAGCGGGGACTGGAAGGCATGTGTCAAACCCTAACCGGGACGGGCGCACGCCGGCCGCCGCGCCGGGGCCGGGCGGCGCCGGGACGCGGTGCTCATGCGCTGCGAAACCTGCGACACGAGTGAAAGATGTTGCGCATGTGACTGGGCGCGGTCACACTGGCGAGCATGGCTTTTCCCCTCCGCGAGATC
>JAJYRZ010000121.1 GCA_021793835.1 Actinomycetes bacterium
CCCGGGAATTCTTGCGCCAGGCGCTCGGGGTGGAGATCGTCTCCCACGTGGTGTCCATCGGCCAGGCCGGTGCCGAGGATCCGACCGTGCCCGGCCCGGCCGACCGCGACAGGATCGACGCCAGCCCGGTGCGCGCCTCCGACGCCGAGGCCGAGGCGGCGATGGTCGCCGAGATCGACGCCGCCAAGCGCTCCGGCGACACCCTCGGCGGGGTCGTCGAGGTCGTCGCCCACGGGGTTCCGGTGGGCCTGGGTTCCTTCGTCGCCGGCGACCGCAAACTCGATGCCCGGCTGGCCGGCGCTCTGATGGGCATCCAGGCGATCAAGGGCGTGGAGGTCGGCGACGGCTTCACCACCGCCCGGCGCCGCGGCTCGGCCGCCCACGACGAGATGAGCCCGGAGGACGACACCGTGGCGCGGGAGACCAACCGCGCCGGCGGCATCGAGGGCGGGATGAGCAACGGTGAACCGGTGCGCGTGCGCGCGGCGATGAAGCCGATCTCCACCGTCCCGCGGGCGCTGGGCACGGTGGACATGGCCACCGGCGAACCGGCGGTGGCGATCCATCAGCGTTCGGACGTGTGCGCGGTTCCGGCCGCCGGGGTGGTCGCCGAATCGATGGTCGCCCTGGTCCTCGCCCAGGCTGCGCTGGAGAAGTTCGGCGGCGACTCGCTCGACGAGACCCGCCGCAACGCCGAGGCCTACCGGGAGGCCGTGGCCGAGCGACTGCGCCGGCCGTGAACCCCCGGGTGGTGCTCGTCGGCGCCCCCGGCGCCGGGAAGTCGACGATCGGCAAGCGATTGGCCACGGCGTGGGACGTGCCGTTCTGCGATACCGACGCCGAGATCGAGGAGCTGACCGGGCGCACGATCCCGGACATCTTCGCCACCGACGGCGAGCGGGCCTTCCGGGCGATCGAGGAGGACGTGGTGGCGGCCGCCCTCGATTCGGCGCCCGGGGTGGTCTCGCTCGGCGGGGGAGCGGTGCTCTCGGCCCGCACGCGTGCCGCACTGGCCGGACACACCGTGGTGTTCCTCGACATCAGCCTGCGTGAGGGCCTGCTGCGCACCGGCATCTCCGGGCGCACCGCCGAGGACGCGGCCCGGCCCGATCCCACGCGCCCACTTCTGGCCGGTCCCGATCCGGCGGGGCGCTACCGCGCTCTGCTCGACGCGCGTCGACCGCTGTACCGCGAGGTCGCCACCGTCACCCTGCGCACCGATCGTCGCAGCCCCGGCCGGGTGGCCAGAGAACTGGGCGAGCTGCTCGAACGCCAACAGCCCGGTGCCGCGGACGGCGGCGCCGCCGAAGGAGGAAGACCGTGACTGATCAGCAGATCGACACCGAGCCGGTGATCGTTGAGGTCCAGAGCGAATCTCCGTACCCGGTGATGATCGGCCGAGGCCTGCTCGGCGACATCGTCGACCGCCTGCGCGGCCGGCGCACCGTCGCGATCTTCTACCAACCCAGCCTCGCCGAGACCGCGGAGGCGGTGCGCGAGGCGATCGCCGAGGCGGGCGTAGACGCGCACCGGGTGGAGATCCCCGACGCCGAGGACGGCAAGGAGCTGCCCGTCGCCGCGTTCTGCTGGGAGGTGCTCGGCCGCATCGGTCTGGGCCGCCAGGACGCGATCATCGGTCTCGGCGGGGGAGCGGCCACCGACCTGGCCGGCTTCGTCGCCGCGACCTGGATGCGCGGGGTCGACGTGGTGCACATCCCCACCACGCTGCTGGGCATGGTCGACGCGGCCGTGGGCGGCAAGACCGGCATCAACACCGATGCGGGCAAGAACCTGGTCGGGTCCTTCCACGAGCCGGACTCGGTGTTCGTGGACCTGGTCACGCTCGAGACGGTGCCGCGCAACGAGCTGATCTCCGGGATGGCCGAGGTGATCAAGGCCGGCTTCATCGCCGACCCGGTGATCCTGGAGTTGATCGAGGCCGACCCGGAGGCCGCCCTCGACCCGACCGGCACCGTGCTGCCGGAGCTGGTGCGCCGGGCCATCGAGGTCAAGGCCGAGGTCGTCGCCGCGGATCTGCGCGAATCGCAGCTGCGCGAGATCCTCAACTACGGCCACACCCTCGGCCACGCCATCGAACGCCGCGAGCAGTACCGCTGGCGGCACGGCGCGGCCGTGGCGGTGGGCATGGCGTTCGCTGCGGAGCTGGGCCGACTGGCCGGCCGGCTCGACGACGCCACCGCCGACCGGCACGTGAGCATCTTGGAGTCGGTGGGCCTGCCGACGACCTATGACGCCGGGGCGTTGAAGAACCTGATGGACTACATGCAGTCCGACAAGAAGAACCGCTCGGGCCTGCTGCGCTTCGTGGTGCTCGACGGGCTCGCCCAGCCGGGCCGGCTCGAAGGGCCGGACCCGTCGCTGCTGGCGGCCGCCTTCGCCGCGGTCGGCCGCGAGGACACCGGTTCGGGGGCGATCCTGCTGTGACCGTGATCCGGGTGCTCAACGGCCCCAACCTCGGACGGCTCGGCACGCGCCAGCCCGAGGTGTACGGGTCGACCACGCACGACGATCTGGCCGCGGCCTGCATCGCGCTGGGCACCGAGCTCGGCGCCCAGGTCACCGTCGATCAGACCGATGACGAGGCCCAGCTGATCGGCTGGGTGCACGGCGCGGCCGACGAGGGCGCCGCGGTGGTGCTCAACGCCGGCGGGCTCACTCACACCTCGGTGATCCTGCGCGACGCCTGCGCCGAACTGCAGACCCTGATCGAGGTGCACATCTCCAACGTGCACGCCCGCGAGGAATTCCGCTGGCACTCGTATCTGAGTCCGATCGCCGACGGGGTCATCGTCGGGCTCGGTATCGACGGATACCTGCTGGCGATCCGGCACCTGGCCGCACGCGCCTGAGGACGAGGAAGGCCGCGGCCCGACCGATCTCCGGTCGGGCCGCGGCCTTCGTCGACGCCCCGTCGGGTGGGTGAGGGAGGGTCAGTCGCTGCCGACCGCCAGCCGCTCGTCCTCGACCTGCTCGATGGTCTCGTCGAAGTAGTCCTCGTCGTCGCTGCCGCGGCCGCCGATGAACCGGCCGACGCCGATGCCCAGCGCCGCGGGCACGATCACCATCAGCGCGGTGCCGGCCGCCCCGGAGGTCAGGTCGAACACCAACCCGCCCGAGCCGAGCCCGTCGGCGCCGGCCTTATCGGCCAGCCAGCAGATGAGACCCGCGGCCAGACCGGTGATCAGTGCGGCGATCATCCAGCGCGCCACCAGGTCGGTGCGATCCTCGACCAGCGGATTGCGGCGGGTGTCGGCGATGCCGTCGGCGGCCGCCCACACCAGGGCGACCAACAGCACCAGGGCGAACATGGTCCAGCGGGCGACGGTGCCCTGCAGCGGGGCGGTGGTCACCCACACCCCGAGCAGCAGACGCAGCACGACATGGACGGCGGTCATGCCGACGGAACGGAGTAGCCAGGCGGTCATGGCCACCGATCTTAGACCCCGCGAGCCGATCCGTGTGGCCGACCCCACAGCGGGCGCGTCGGTAGCGTGGCGGCCATGACCGAGATGCACGCCCGGCGCCGGGCGCGACTGCGCAGCGAGATGGCCGGACATCAGGTGGACGCACTGATCGTCACCGACCCGCTCGATGTGCGCTATCTGACCGGTTTCACCGGTTCCAACGCAGCCCTGGCCCTGCCCGCCGGTGACGGACCGGCGGCCGAGGAGGCGGCCGTGCTGGCCACCGACGGCCGCTACACCGCCCAGGTCGCAGCCCAGGCACCGGATCTGCGGGCACTGATCGAACGCGCCTCCGCCGCGGCAGCGCTCGGCGCGCTGCCGGAACGGGCCCGGGTCGGTTTCGACGCCGAATCCTGGACCGTGGCCGCCCACACCCGCCTGGCCGCGAAAGCGGGCGAGCGCACCCTGGTGCCGCTCACCGCGCCGGTCGCCGACCTGCGCGCGGTCAAAGACGACACCGAGGTCGACCTGATCGCCCGCGCCTGCGCGATCGCCGATCAGGCGCTGGCCGAGCTGCTGGAGGCCGGGGGACTGCGGCCGGGCCGGACCGAACGCGAAGTCGCCCGCGACCTGGAGTGGCGGATGCTCGGCGCCGGCGCGGATGCGGTCGGCTTCGAGACCATCGTCGCCGCCGGCGCGCACTCGGCGATCCCGCACCACCGGCCCACCGATGCGGTGCTCGAAGCCGGCGATCTGGTCAAGATCGACTTCGGCGCGCGCCTGGCGGGCTACCACTCGGACATGACCCGCACCCTGGTGCTCGGTGAGCCCGCGGACTGGCAGCGCGAGCTCTACGACCTGGTGGCCGCGGCCCAGCAGGCCGGGGTGGACGCGGTGCGCGCGGGCGCCGACGCCTCGGCGGTCGACGCCGCGGCGCGTGCGGTGATCGACCGGGCCGGGGCGGGGGAGCTGTTCACCCACGCGGTCGGACACGGCATCGGACTGGCCGTGCACGAAGCGCCCGCGGTCAGCGGCCGGGCCACGGGTACACTGCCTTCCGGTGCCGCGATCACCGTCGAGCCGGGGGTGTACCACCCGGGCCGTGGCGGAGTCCGCATCGAGGACACGGTGATCGTGCGAGCCGATGGGGCGCAGATCCTCACCGGCACACGAAAAGACCTGGTGATCGTCTAGACCCGCGCCGGGGCCAGACAGTGCCCGGGGCCGCTAGGGGGCGGACGCTCCCTGTGAAGGAAGGAAGAGGCTTATGGCCAGTACCGCCGATTTCAAGAACGGCATGGTGCTGCAGATCGACGGCGGTCTGTGGCAGATCGTCGAGTTCCTGCACGTCAAGCCCGGCAAGGGCCCGGCGTTCGTGCGCACGAAGATCAAGAACGTCACCACCGGCAAGACGGTCGACAAGACCTTCAACGCCGGGGTGAAGGTCGAGACCGCGACCGTCGACCGCCGCGACATGACCTACCTGTACCAGGACGGCGAAGACTTCGTGTTCATGGACGACCAGGACTACGAGCAGATCAACCTCACCCCCGACCTGCTCGGCGACCAGGCCCGCTTCCTGCTGGAGAACTCGCGCGCCCAGGTCTCCTTCCACGAAGGGACCCCGCTGTACGCCGAGCTGCCCGTCACCGTCGACCTGGTGGTCTCGCAGACCGATCCGGGCCTGCAGGGCGACCGGTCCACCGGCGGCACCAAGCCGGCCACCCTGGAGACCGGTGCCGAGATCCAGGTGCCGCTGTTCCTCAATACCGGCGACAAGGTGCGGGTGGACACCCGCGACGGCAGCTACGTCTCCCGGGTCAACGACTGACGTGACCGCCACAGCCGGACACGGCCGCTTCGGCGCCCGGTTCAAAGGACGCAAACGGGCCGTCGACCTGCTGTTCGAGGCCGAGGCACGCGGCCGGGAGGTCGAGGCGGTGGCGCGTGAGCGCGCCGAACTGGCCGCCGGCGACCCGGAGGTCGCCGGCGTCTCGGACTTCGCCCACGCCATCGTCGCCGGGGTCGGTGAGCACACCGCACGCATCGACGCGGTGATCGCCGAGAACCTCACCGAGTGGACGCTGCCGCGGCTGCCGGCGGTGGACCGGGCGATCCTGCGGGTGGCGGTGTGGGAGCTGTTCTACTCCGACGTGCCCCCGCTGGTGGCGGTCGATCAGGCCGTCGAACTGGCCGGGCGGCTGTCGACCGACGACTCGGCCGGCTTCGTCAACGGGGTGCTCGATTCGATCGCCGCGGTGGCCCCGCAGGTGCGCAGCGCCGCGGCCGCCACCCTGGCCGCGGTCAGCGTCGATCCGGCCCAGGATCGCGACGACCTGAGCGCCGACGACGAGGAGCTGCACACCGTCCCGGTGGTGCACGAGGTCGAGGCCGACCAGGTGCCCGCCGATGCGGTGCCGGGCCGTGACTCCGCACCCGAGACGCCGGAACAGCGGCGCCCGTAGGGCAGAGGCCTCGAGCCTTCCTCCGCCCGCGACTTCCGTCGCACAGATCACCACCGCCGGACCCGCGAACGCGGGTCCGGCGGTGCTATTGTCGGAACCGATAGACGTCCTTTAACGATCCGTCCCGTGAGGCGGAGAAGGAGGTCGCGGTCCGCCGTGCCTGAAACCACCGGTCCCGCATCCCGGCCCGAGGCCGGGCCCGCCCCCGACGGGGACGCGTCCGCCGATCCGGCCGCCATGCGCGAGATCCTCTCCGGCCCCGACGTGGCCCGCACGATCGCGCGCATCGCGCACCAGATCATCGAGAAGACCGCCCTCGACGCGGCCGACTTCGACGTCCCCGAGGGCACGCCGCTGCCGGTGGTGCTGATCGGCATCCCCACCCGCGGAGCCCCGCTGGCCACCCGGCTGGCCGCGCGCATCGCCGAATTCTCCGGCGTGCGTGTGCCCGTCGGCAGCCTGGACATCACCCTGTACCGCGACGACCTGCGCGGAAAACCGCACCGGCCGCTCGAGCGCACCGCGATGCCCGCCGGCGGCATCGACGACTCGGTGGTGGTGCTGGTCGACGACGTGCTGTTCTCCGGCCGCACCGTGCGCGCCGCACTCGATGCGCTGCGCGACCTGGGGCGCCCGCGCAGCGTGCAGCTCGCGGTCCTGGTCGACCGGGGCCACCGCGAACTGCCCCTGCGCGCCGACTACGTCGGCAAGAACATCCCCACCGCCCGCGAGGAGGCCGTGAAGGTGTTGCTGGAAGAACACGACGGCCGCGACGCGGTCGTCATCGGTCGCCCGGCCGGCGAGGCGGGGGAGGCGGACGGAAAGTGAAGCACCTGCTGTCGATCGCCGACCTGGCCACCGACGAGATCACCGGGCTGCTCGACGAGGCCGACCGGTTCAAACAGGCCCTGCTCGGCCGCGAGGTGCGCAAACTGCCCACCCTGCGCGGCCGCACCGTGGTCTCGGTGTTCTACGAGAACTCCACCCGCACCCGCGCCTCCTTCGAGGTCGCCGGCAAATGGATGAGCGCCGACGTGATCAACGTCTCCGCCTCCGGATCCTCGGTGTCCAAGGGCGAATCGCTGCGCGACACCGCAGCCACCCTGCACGCCATCGGCGCCGACGCCCTGGTGGTGCGCCACCCGGCCTCGGGGGCCGCCTCCCAGATCGCGCGGTGGACCGCACAGATGGCACCCGGCGGCAAGGGACCGGCCGTGATCAACGCCGGCGACGGCACCCACGAACACCCCACCCAGGCGCTGCTGGACGCACTGACCCTGCGCGAACGCTTCGGCGACCTTGCGGGCCTGCGCATCGGCATCGTCGGCGACATCGTGCACTCCCGTGTGGCGCGCTCGAACGCGCTGCTGCTCACCCGCCTGGGCGCGGAGGTGGTGCTCATCGCCCCGCCGACCCTGCTGCCCACCGGTGTCGAGCACTGGCCGGTGATCGTCTCGGGCGATCTGGACGCCGAACTGCCCACCCTGGACGCGGTGATGATGCTGCGCGTGCAGGCCGAACGGATGCGCGGCGGATTCTTCCCCACGGCCCGTGAGTACGCGATCCGCTTCGGCCTGAATGAACGCCGCCGGGCACTGCTGCCCGCGCACGCGCTCGTCCTGCACCCCGGACCCATGCTGCGCGGGATGGAGATCGCCTCGGCGGTCGCCGACCACGCGCAGACCACGGCGCTGGCGCAGGTGGAGAACGGTGTGCACCTGCGCATGGCCGTGCTGTTCCGCCTGCTCGTCGGCACCGACGAGACCGCATGACCGGCCCCGGCCCGCAGGCGCCGACAGGCGCGCCGAACCCCGCCGACGACCAGAAGAAGGAGAGCACGCGCGTGACGGTGCTGATCACAGGAACCCGCCTCTACGGAGAGGGCGATCCGGTGGACGTGCTGATCGACGGCGAGGTCATCGCCGAGATCGCCCCCGCCGGCACACTCGGCCGCGACGAGCCCGGCCGCGAGGTCATCGAGGCGGCCGGAACCGTGCTGCTGCCCGGACTGGTCGACATCCACACCCACCTGCGCGAACCCGGGCGCGAGGACACCGAGACCATCGACTCGGGCTCGGCCGCGGCCGCGCGCGGCGGCTACACCGCGGTGTTCGCCATGGCCAACACCGACCCGGTCGCCGACAACGCGGTGGTCACCGACCACGTGTGGCACCGCGGCCAGGAGGTCGGCCTGGTCGACGTGCACCCGGTCGGCGCGGTCACCAAGGGCCTGAAGGGCGCCGAACTGGCCGAGATGGGCGTCATGGCCTCCTCGGCCGGGCGGGTCAAGGTGTTCTCCGACGACGGACACTGCGTCGACGACCCGCTGATCATGAAGCGCGCGATGGAGTACGCCAAGGGACTCGGCGTGCTGATCGCCCAGCATGCCGAGGAACCGCGGCTGACCGTCGGCGCGGTCGCCCACGACGGGCCGAACGCCGCCCGGCTGGGTCTGGCCGGTTGGCCGCGGGTGGCCGAGGAGTCGATCGTGGTGCGCGATGCGCTGCTCGCCCGCGACATCGGCACCCGGGTGCACATCTGCCACGCCTCCACCGCCGGCACGGTCGAACTGCTGCGCTGGGCCAAGAGCCAGGGCATCGACGTCACCGCCGAGGTGACCCCGCACCACCTGATGCTCGACGACTCGCGGCTGGAGACCTACGACGGGGTGTTCCGGGTCAACCCGCCGCTGCGCGAGGCCTCCGATGCGGTCGCGCTGCGCCAGGCGCTGGCCGAGGGCATCGTCGACTGCGTGGCCACCGACCACGCCCCGCACGCCGACCAGGAGAAGAGCTGCGAGTTCGCGCTCGCCCGGCCCGGCATGCTCGGCCTGGAGACGGCCGTGTCGGTGATCGCCGAGACCATGGTGTCCTCGGGCCTGCTCGACTGGCGCGGCGTGGCCAAGGTGATGAGCGAGCGGCCCGCCGAGATCGTCGGGCTGGCCGACCAGGGCCGCCCGCTCGAGGTCGGGGAACCGGCCAACCTGGCCGTGATCGACCCGGACGCGACCTGGACCGTCGCCGGCCCGGAACTGGCCTCGGTCTCCGACAACACCCCCTTCGAGGGGCTCGAACTTCCCGGCCGGGTGCGCGCGACCCTGTTGCGCGGCCGCCCGACCTCCGTCGATGGAGAGGTACGGCACCGCTGATGGCATCGAACATCGCCGTGGTCGTCGTCGCGGTCGCCCTGTGGGCGATCATCGTGTTCGCGATGTACCGCGGCTGGCGTAGACGCAGCACCATGCAGGAGGGCTGGGTGGGCGCACTGCCCGCCCCGCCCGAAGATCGGGGAGCGGCGGTGCTCGGCCCGGCCACCGGCCTGTACGTCGGCACCGCGATCGACGGCAACTGGCAGGCCCGCGTCACCGCGGACGGGCTCGGACGCCGCGGCGCCGGCACGATCACCGCCTACCGCACCGGGGTGCTGATCGAGCGGGAGAACGACACCGCCGTGTGGCTGCCGCGCGCCGAGATCACCGGGGTGCGCCTGGACCGGCGCCTGGCCGGGAAGGTGATGACCCGCGACGGGCTGCTGGTGATCACCTGGCATCCGCCCGGCTCGAGCGAACCGGACCTGCTGATCGACACCGGCTTCC
>JAJYRZ010000001.1 GCA_021793835.1 Actinomycetes bacterium
GCGACGCATATCGCACCGGGTCCCGTTTTCGATCATCGGTGTCCTCCCCGGAAAGGGGAGCCGCCGTGGCACAGAAACCGCGACCGCGACCGCGATGGGGGACATTCCCCCTCGACTGTGGTTAACTACGAGGCGGTCGCCGTGTTTCGTGTTTGTGTTTCCACGCTCGGACATAGTGCAGGGGCGTGATGGATTCCTCTTTCAGAGCCGTCGATCGTCCCTGTGTGACACCGGCCCTGATCTCCGACCGACGGAGAGCAGTCGTGGACGCTGTATGAGGAGTAAGACATGGCAGAAGGCACCGTGAAGTGGTTCAACGCTGAGAAGGGGTTCGGCTTCATCGCGCCGGACGACGGCAGCGCTGATGTGTTCGTCCACTACTCGGAGATCCAGACCAGCGGTTTCCGCAGCCTGGATGAGAACCAGCGGGTGAGCTTCGAGGTCGGCCAGGGTCAGAAGGGCCCGCAGGCCACCGGCGTCACGCCGCTCTGAGACCTTAGGTAGACCCGGGCACTACAGCGCCCAGGGTCACCGCTAGCACCGAGGCCGCAGCCGATCCCCACGGATCGCCTGCGGCCTCGGTCTATCTCTGCTGCGTGTGTCCCTCCCGGGGCGGGGTCATTGCGTGGCCATCCCCATGGTGCGGAAACGGTCGACCATGGCCGCCGGGGCGTCCGGTGCGTACGGGCCGGGCCGATAGACGACCTTCGTCAGTTCCCCCGAATAACGGAAGACACCGCGACGCCGGGACAGCTCCCACGACACCGGTGCCCGCCGCTGGGCACCGGTGTGCAGGCCGGAGAACGGCACGAGCCAGGACAGCTCGGGCACGGCGAAGCCCTCGGTGACGGTCACACCGTCGATCGCGATCGCGCACAGCCAGCGCGCCCCGCCCGGAGAATGCACGTCGACGGTGATCTCACGGGCGCCGACCGGCACCTCGGCCGGCACGGACTCGGTGTAGCGGCCCCACGCGTTGTGCCCGAGCCGGACCGCCCCGTCCTCGATGTAGAGCAGATATCCGCTCTCCTGACCCCCGTGCGCGACCAGCACACCGGCATCTCCCGCGCGATATCCGGCCAGGTGGGCGGTGAAGGAGAAGGAACGCCCGTCGATCAGTCGGCTCGCCCGGAACCGCTCGAGCGACCCGGCCTCCGGCAGGATCGTCACCTCCCGGGCCAGGCGCAGCTCGGCCGGATCGCGCTGGATCCAGTGCAGCGGGGTGTGGTCGGCGAGCGGGAAGACCTGGTTCCGCTCGGCCGCGTCCTGCCAGGCCTGCTGCAGCCGGGCGAGCACCGCCGGTTCCCGGGCGGCCAGATCCGTCAGCTGCGTCGGATCGGTGTCCGGCGCGAACAGTTCCCAGCGATCGCCGTCGGGGCCGGCCTGCGGATCGCGGGAGGCCACCGCCTCGTAGTCCCCGGCGTAGTAGGCGCGTTCGCCCAGGCACTCGTAGTACTGATCGCCGTGCAGACTCGGCGCGGCCGGATCACGCAGGGCCGCCGCCATCGAGGTGCCGTCGAGCGGACGGGCGGGAAGACCGTGTCGGGTGGCCGCGGCGGGCACGCCGATCAACTCGTACAGTGTCGGCGCCACATCCGTGACGTGGGCGTATTGGTGCCGGATCCCGCCGGCGACCTCTCCGAGGCCGGCGGGCCAGGACACCAGACAGCTCACCTGGTGGCCGCCGCGGTAGGTGCTGAACTTGTGCCGACGGAACGGGGTGTTGGCGACCGTCGCCCACGCGGTGGCGTACTGCGGCCAGCTGGTCGGCCCGCCGATCTGATCGATCCGCGGCAGATCCTCGGCCAGGCGCAGTGCGGTGGTGCGGGTGCGTGAGCGGTCCAGGTTCTCCAGATGGTTGAACACACCCAGGTCGTGGCCGCCCCCACCGGATGCGCCGTTGTCGGAGAAGAACAGGAAGATCGTGTTCTCCAGTTCACCGAGCCTGCCCAGCACCTCTCGGATCCGGCCGACACTGTCGTCGATGGTGGTGACCATCGCGGCGTAGTTCTCCATGTGCCGGGCGGCCAGTCGGCGGGCGCCGGGCTCCAGGTCGGCCCAGTCGGGGGTCTGCGCGGTGCCGAACTCCGGATCGTCGTCGCGTGGGGCCGCCTCGGCGTCCGGGCCGACCACGCCGAGCTCCTGCTGACGGGCGAACCGCTGCGCACGGATCTCGTCCCAGCCGGCGTCGTAGCGCCCGCGGAAAGCGGCACGGTCGTCCGGCTTGGTGTGCATCGGGGCGTGCACGGCGGCGTGTGCGAAGTACATCGCCAGGGGCTTGTCCGGTTCGGCGGCCCGGGTCTCGGCGATCATGCGCACCGCGCGCTCGGTCAGATCGTCGGTCAGGTAGTAGCCCTCGGGATACTCCTCGACGTCGACGGGGCTGTTGTCCTCGTAGAGCTGGTGCGGATAGAACAGGCTGGTCTGCGCCTCGAGGAAACCGTAGAACCTGTCGAAGCCGCGCTGCAGCGGCCAGGAGTGTCGGTCACCGGCGGCATGCATGTCCTGTTCGCGGCACAGATGCCATTTACCCACCGCCATCGTGGCGTAGCCGTGGCCGCGCAGGGTCTCGGCGAAGGTCGGCGCATCGGCGGCGAGTTCGGCGGCATACCCGGGGAAGCCGTGGTCGACGTTGGCGACCGCGCCCATGCCGACGGCGTGTGCGTTGCAGCCGGTCAGCAGGGCCGCGCGGGTGGGCGAGCAGGTGGGGGTGACGTGGAAGTCGGTCAACCGCACACCCTCGTCCGCGACCGCGTCCAGATGCGGAGTCGGGATCTCGGAGCCGAACGGCCCGATGTCCGAGTAGCCCATGTCGTCGACCAGCATCACGACCACGTTCGGCGCCCCGGCCGGCGGTGCGGGACGCTCCGGCCAGGCCGGTGTCGAGTCCGCGACCGTGTTGCCGATCCGCTGCGTGTCCTCATCGTCGACCATGGAATCGACTGTATGGCGCAGGTCTCCTCCGGCAGGTGACCCGTCCCGTCGTCCGGAAAAGGCCGGTGCCGGGGCCCGCAGCTGCGGGCCCCGGCACCGGGGACGTTCTACGACGGCCCTGCTAGACCATCATCTCGTCGTTGTCCTTCGACTCGCGATAGTCGCGGTAGACGCCGACCGACAGGATCGCCAGCACCACCGCGGCCATCACGGGCCACATGAGGATGTACACGGTCATCCAGAAAACGGTCATTCCCGCTCTCCCTTCTGTCCCGAGTCGCTGCCGGGTTCGTCCTTGTCGTCGATCACCGCGGTGGTCGTGCCCCCGCCCGTGCCCGCTGCGGGCCGGTCGGTGCCGCCGCCGCTCGCCTTGCGCGCGTCCTTCGCGGTCTTGCGCTCGGTCTTGCGCTGCGCGGTCACGGTGGCCGCGTCGACCTGGCGCTTCTGGAACTCCAGCACCCGCTCGTCGATGACGGCGAAGTCGAAGTCCTCGTTCTTCGTCAGGCTGATCAGGATGCACAGCAGGGCGCTGACGCCGTAGGCGACCAGCGAGCCCATGAGCACGTGGTAGTCACGCAGGAAGCCGACCACCAGCGGAACCATCGCCACGAACGAGACCGCTGCGCCGATGATGCCGGCCAGGCGTCCGAGGAAGCCGAAGGCCAGCAGCCCGACCGCGGTCGCGATGCCCAGGGCGGCGAAGACCTCCAGCAGCACGCCGATCACACCGGTGAACGGGATCCACTCGAAGCGCACCAGGATGAAGATCGCCAGTGCGACCACGACCGAGACCGAGAACGCGACGTTGGTGATCCGGCCCCAGTAGAAGCTCGCGATGACCGGGAACACCAGCGCACCCCACAGGGCACCGACGAACACGAGCAGATCGAGGATGTCGAAGCTCGAGAACGCGAACGCCACACCGGCCGCCGAAGCGCCCACCATGGTCATCCGGCCGATCAGCAGCATCGTCTGCGGGTTGATCCTCCCGCGGGCCAGGTTCTTGCCGTAGAAGTCGGTCATCGTGATCGACGCCATCGCCGACAGGTCCGAGTCGGCCGTGGAGGCCAGCGAACCGATCACCATGATGAACAGCAGCGCGATCGCACCGGCGGGCAGGTACTCCACCGCCATCTGCGGGATGATGTTGTTCGCATCGCCGTCCAGCGGCTCGAAGCCCTGCATGGCCATGATGACGCCGAGCATGCCCAGGCCGATCACCGTGCCGGCGTAGCCGAAGCTCGCGGTGACGAAGGTCGACCTGATCTTGTCCTTGCGCACGGCGAACAGACGCTGCGCGATGGTCTGGTTACCGATCGCGTAGGCCAGCACCGCCGCCATGTAGGGCGCACCCTGGTTCAGGAAGGCGTCCATCGAGAAGAAGTCTGCCTTCTGCCCGTCGCCCTCACTGCGCAGCACGTCCATCCCGCCGCTGAGCATGTCGGTGCCGCCGGCGGCGAAGAACACCCACGGGATGATGATCGCGGCCGCACCCATCAGGGCGACCAGCTGCACGAAGTCGGTGAGCACCGCGGCACGGAAACCCGACCAGATCGTGTAGGCCAGCACGCCGACCGCGACGATCAGCACACCGGTCTTGAAGTTGTACGGGGTCAGGACGTACACCAGGGCGCCCGCCGCGGTGAAGTTCGCGGTCAGGCTGATGATGCTGCCGACGATGTTCGATCCGGCCAGCAGCAGCTGACTGGAGCTGCCGTGCCGGGCCTGGATGACCTCCGCCAGGGTGCGCGCGTTCGGGGCGACCTCGCGGAAACGCTTACCGAACGGGTAGATGCACAGAATCATCAGCGCACCCCACAGCCCGTAGTGCACGGGGCCGGAGATGCCGTAGGTGAATCCGGCGGTGGCGGCGGCATAGAAGGACGCCGCCCAGATCCAGGTCGCGGTCATCGAGGAGGAGGACAGGCCGAAACCGACCGATCCGCTCGAGACCATGAACCCGTCGACGTTCTCCTTGCGCTCACGGATGGTGAGGGTCAGCAGGAATGTGCCGCCGAAGAAGATGACGAGTAGAATGATCGTCGTCAGGCCGCTGAATTGAAACTTTTCAATCGCGTCGCCGACTGCTGCATTTATCTGCAAGCCGTCCAAGGTGTTCTCCTGTGGGGCACCGAAATGGAGACTCCGCACAGGTTCGAACATGTCGAGACATGCCGAACTATTATTCGGTTCCCGTTGGTTACGTGGTCATCGGTTTTCGCTGCGGGTCTCCAGGCACGGTGTCTCACGTTAGCAAGGCTCAGATAACGATTCGGTATACCGGCGGCTATCTTTTGCGCCAAGCCGGTGGGCCGTCTAAAGTAAGAAGTTTTCCTGTTTCGGCCAGCCCCCGGTGAACCGGCAGGACCGTGGGGTGTTCGTGGCCCGGGCGCGGCTCGGAAGCGACCCGGCGGTAATGTGCCGGAAGTCACGTGCGGTTCGGTCGCGGCAGCCTCCGAACCTCTGTGCCCTGGGTGTTCGCGGCGACGGTAGGGAGTGCGGAGATGTCGGATCAGGTGGCCGGGGTGTCGGCGGGTGGCACAGCGGCGTCGCGCACGGCCGTGGTGATCGGCGGGACCGGCGGTATCGGCCGGGCGGTGTGCCGAGCCTTCGTCGCCGCCGGCGTATCTGTGCGATTCACCTATCGGTCGAATGTCGAGTCCGCTCGCATTCTGGAATCCGAGACGGACGGAGACGCTGTCGGAGAAATTCTCGACGTGCGTGATTCCGCTGCGATAGCAGACTACTTCCGAAGAATGGAATCCGCAGGATTCGAGATAGGAACATTGGTGTACGCCGCGGGCCCACTCGTGCGGCAGCGGCATCTGAGCGCGATCTCACCTGCGGAGATGTCGGCCGTCCTGGAATCCGATTCATCGGCATTTTATGCCGCGGTGCATTCCGCCCTGCCCGCATTGCGGCGTGCCGGCGGCAGCGTGGTGGCGGTGACGACCGCGGCGACCCGTCGTTACGCCGTGCGCGACGGGATGTCGATCGTGCCCAAGGCCTCGGTGGAGGCGATCGTGCGCGGCATCGCCGTCGAGGAGGGGCGCTACGGGGTGCGGGCCAACAGCGTCGGGCCGGGGATGCTGTCCGACGGGATGGCCGCGCGATTGATCGAGGCCGGGGATCTCGACGACAATGCGCTGGAACAGGCTCGGAGGAACACGCCGCTGCGGCGGTTCGGCACGACCGCGGACGTCGCTGCGGCCGTGGTGTTCCTGGCTTCGGACGAGGCGAATTTCATCACCGGGCAGAAACTGGATGTGGATGGAGGCTACGGTGCGTGACTCGTCGACACCGGGTGTGGATCCGACGCTGCGCGACCAGGTGCTGGATGTGCTGGCACGGCTCGCGCTGACTGCGGACACCGGTGAGGTGGAGGAGTACCTGGCGTTGATCGCCGAGGACGCGGTCTGGGAGTTCCCGGACAACCCCATCCTGGGTACGCCGGCGCAGCGGCTGACGGGCAAGGCGGAGATCGAAGAGGGCGTCCGCTCCCGGCGCGCCCGCGGGGTGCAGGGGCCGGGGTCGTATACCCAGCACGTCGTCACGAGTGTGGTCGTCGAGCAGCTGGGCGAGGATTCGGCGCGCGCCCGCGCGGCCTGGATGTTTCTGGCGGACACCATCGGTACACCGCGGATCTCCGGGGTGGGGCACTACGACGATCTGCTGCGCCTGGTCGACGGCCGCTGGATGATGGCCCACCGGCAGGTGTCCTTCGGCTGACCGGCAGCGGAGCTCACCCACGGCCGGCGGGGTCAGAACGGAGGTGGGGCGTCGTCCGGGATGGCCGGCGGGGCCGGGGAGGTCGGCGGAGTGAACCCGCCCCGTCGTCCGCTCGGGAGTGTCACCGACTGGTCACCGTCGTCGTGGGACCACCACTGGGCCCCGCCGGCGAGCATGTGCACCCGGGAGTAGCCGGCTGTCTTGAGTCGGTGATGCAGTCGGCACAGGCACTGCAGGTTGGCCTCGATCGTCCAGCCGCCGCGGCGAGGACCCCGGTGGTCGAACGGGACCACGTGGTCGATGTCGCAGCGGTCTGCGACCACTGCGCAGCCGGGATGCCGGCAGTGACCGTCGCGGAGCCGGACGGCCGTGCGCAGCGCCGTACCGGGTCGGTAGATCAGTGCCCCGGCCGGCGGTTCGTCGAATCCGCCGTGACCGTCATCGCTCAGACCCGCCCGTAGTGCGGGGTCGCGGACGAGACGATCGATGATGCGGGACCGCAACACTTCGTCGCCGCTGACCGGGCCGCGCACAGATGTCCGTGGCACGGCGTCGACCTGCGGGATCGGTGGTGCCGGTCGGGCGCGTCCGAACACGGCACCCGGTTTCATCGGTGGTGGTGTGTGGCAGATCCGGCGGGTCTCGTCCCGCGCGGCTTGTCGTGCGCGACGCTGTTTCTCGTAGGCCGCGAGAAGGAAGTCCTCGTAATCCGGATCCAGCGGAGGTCCGACCTCGATGTCCGGGTAGGAGACGGTCGACTCGTCCTCTGCCGCGGCACGGTCCGCGGTCGCGGCGGCGTCGGGTCCGCCGCCGGTGGCAGGTGGGGCGGGCAGGGCGGCGGGAGTGCCGAACGGTGAGCGTCGCGCGGGCGACCCGGTGGTGTCCCCTTCGCGGGGTCGGCAGGCGTCCGTAGCGTAGCGCCGGCCATCGTTGGCGGCGTGCCAGTGTTGCGCCAGCGTGCGGCCTTCGGTAATGAACAGTTGCCAGGTGGCGTTCATGGCCAGTAGCCGCGCGTATTCCGGTGCGACGGGGCCGTAGCCGGCGAGGACCGCCGGGTCGTCGGCGAGCCGGATGAGCGTCGCCAGGTCTATATGGACGAACACGTGCGCAGGTCGCTTCCGGGGAGTCTCCGCAGCCGACTTGTAGCGACAGTCGCGGTGCGGGCATCGGCAGGCCAGCCTGTCACCGCCTTCGGCCAGGACGACCAGCGCGTCGGCGCGGAGCCGGCCCCGGTTCCGGGGGTCGTCTCGGCACACCGTCGCGGCGATGTCGGTCAGAGCGCCCTGGACGCGTTGGGCTTCGTCGGCGGCCAGGAACGCGTGGAACACCGCCATCCCGTAGGAGCGAGGGAACACCGCGGTGCGGCGTTGCGACTCGGCGACCCGGCGACCGGCTTCGGCGGCCGCCGGGTCGGCGAGCAGGATCAGTCGTTCCACCTCGCGCTCAAGGGGCCCGGGCGTCAGCTCCCTGGCCGCGGCCAGCACCGCCTCCTCTATCAGGCCGACGACCTCGCCGACGGTATGTCGCAGGGCCCTTTCGATCGCCGCCACCCGACGATGATCGACCTCGCCGGACAGGAATGCCGCCCGGATCTTCGGGGTGTGGTCGACGAGCATCGCGCCGATGCCGATGTAGGTCTCGGCGACCTGCTGTGAACAGGTCAGGGCGCGGGCCACCTCGGACGCGGCCATCGCGTGGACCAGATCGGAGTGGTGGCCGGCGGCGCGCAGCTCGGCCGCGCGGGCCCGGGCGGTGCGTGCGCAGTCCACCAGTTTGCGGGCCGCGGCGGCGTTCTCGTCACGGGCGAGTGCGCACAGGGCGGTGCGCCTGTCTCGAGGCATCTGCGACCGCGGACGCCGCCGGGTGGGGCGTTCGGTGAAGTCCTGCGGTGCATCGATCATATGTTCGATTCTACCGGCTGGTGATGTGGTTCACAACGGCGTTTCCGGAGGTTGTGGAAAGCCGTGGCCTGCGGATCCCCGGTGTGGGCGGCGACCGGTACCCTTCGATGCGTGGCCCTGTATCGGAAGTATCGACCCGCGACCTTTGCCGAGGTAGTCGGGCAGGAGCACGTGACCGAGCCGTTGAGTCGAGCGTTGGACTCCGGCCGGATCAACCACGCCTACCTGTTCTCCGGTCCGCGAGGCTGTGGGAAGACCTCGTCGGCCCGCATCCTGGCGCGGTCCCTCAACTGCCTGCACGGCCCGACCGCGAGTCCGTGCGGGCAGTGCCCGTCGTGCATCGCCCTCGGCCCCGGCGGGGCGGGCAGTCTCGACGTCATCGAGCTGGACGCGGCCAGCCACGGCGGCGTCGACGACACCCGGGATCTACGGGACAAGGCCTTCTACGCGCCGGTGGAGTCCCGGTACCGGGTGTTCATCATCGATGAGGCCCACATGGTCAGCCCGGCCGGCTTCAACGCGCTGCTCAAGATCGTCGAGGAGCCGCCCGAGCACCTGATCTTCATCTTCGCCACGACCGAGCCGGAGAAGGTGCTGCCGACGATCCGGTCGCGCACCCACCACTATCCGTTCCGTCTGCTGCCGCCGCCGGTGATGCGTGGTCTGCTCGAGCGGATCTGTGCCGAAGAGCAGGTGCAGATCGAAGACGCGGTCTATCCGCTGGTGATCCGGGCCGGTGGCGGATCGCCACGAGACTCGCTGTCGGTGCTCGACCAGCTCCTGGCCGGTGCGGGGCCGGACGGCATCACCTACCAGCGGGCACTGATGCTGCTCGGTGCGACCGATATCGCGTTGATCGACGACGCGGTCGACGCGCTGGCCGCCGACGACGGCGCGGCGCTGTACGAGACCGTGCACCGGGTGATCGAGGCCGGTCACGATCCGCGCCGCTTCGCCGGGGACCTGCTGGATCGGATCCGTGACCTGATCCTCCTGCAGGCCGTTCCCGACGGTGGTGAACGCGGCCTGATCGACGCCCCGGCCGATGTGTTGGCCCGGATGCAGGACGAGGTGGACCGCATCGGTGCGGCCACGCTCACCCGCTACGCGGAGATCATCCACGACGGACTCGGTCAGATGCGTGGAGCGACGGCGCCGCGACTGCTGCTCGAGGTGATGTGCGCCCGGATGCTGCTGCCGGAGATCGGCCAGGACCAGGCGGCGCTCCTTCAGCGGCTGGAACGGTTGGAGAGCGGATCGGCGCCGGCCGGTGGGGCCCCCGCGGCCTCCGCGCCGCGCCCGTCCGCACCCGAGGAGACGGATACGGCTGCCGCACCCGGGGGAGGGGGAGACGGCGGCGCGCCCCGGTTCGTCCGGCCCTCGCAGCGAGCACGTATCGAGGCGGAGCAGGCCCGCCAGGCGGAACAGGCGGATTCCGCTGCACAGCAGTCGGCCGCGCCCGCACCGGCTGCCGCTCCGGAACCGCCGGCACCGGCGGCGCAGCGCCCGGAGACCGAGGCACCGGCACAGGAGCAGCCCACCGACTCCACTCCGCCTCCCGCAGAGCGGGAGATGCCGGAGGCGAGTGCAGGCGCGGACTCGACGGCAGCCCCGTCGGAACCGGCGGAGCCTCAGCCCGCCGCGACCGCGACGCCGCCCACCCCGGCCGCTCCTGTCGAACGCGCAGCGCCTGTGGCGCCGGCGGAGGCTCCCTTACCGCCGGCCGCACCTACTGCCCCGACGGAGCGGGCGGATCAGGTCGCGCCGCCGACACAGACTCCGGAACCGGCCGACGAGCCGGATGCATCCGCACCGACGACACCTGCTCCCGCCGCAGCGGAAGCGGCGCCCCCGGCGCCCCCGGAACCGGTCGCGCCTGCCGCAGCGGAGGAGCCCGCGGTCGCGGGACCGGACGCGGTGGCCGTGCGGGCCGCCTGGTCCGAGGTGCGGGCCAGAGTCCGGGAGATCAGCCGCACCCTGGAGGTCATGCTCTCGGGCGCGACGGTGCGCCGGGCGGAGGACCACGTGCTCGGGCTCAGCCATCCTGCGGCGCCGCTGGCGGCCCGCCTCGGAGAAGAGCACCACAGCAGGGCCATCGCCGAGGCGATGGGCGCAGTGTTCGGAGGCACCTGGCGCGTGGTCATGGAATCCGATTCGGGGCCAGCGCCGGCCGGTGGGGCGCCCTCGGCCCCCGCTCCCGAGCGCAGTGAGCAACCACGTGCCCAGTTCGTCCGGCCCAGCCAGAGCGGTGGCGCGGCGCGCCCCGCAGACGGTGGGGGCCAGGGCCCGTCACACGGCCAGACGGCAGCACCGGCACAGCAGGACGGTGCGCCTCGCCAATGGGAGCGGCCGAGCGGAGGGCCGTTGGACACCGGCGGCGATTCGTCGGCGCCCTCGGACGATCCGGGGCTGCCACCGGAGCCGGACCCGTACGACGACCCCTATGCCGATCAGTACCCGCCGCAGACGGCGGCCGCACCGGCGGATCAGACCGAAGACGAGATGATGGCCGAGGCCGCCGCCGGGCCGGGCACCCCGGACACGGCGGCACGCCGGGACCCGGAGGAGGTCGCGATCGAGCTGCTGGAGAGCGAGCTCGGCGCGCAGCGGATCGACGGCTGAGCCGGTCGACCACCGAGACGATCGGCGCCGCGGCGGACGGGCCTCGGCCTGAGCCGGGCCCGATACCGCGGCGGCGCCGTCCGGGTCAGCTCCAGTCCCACCAGGGCTGCAGTGGAAGGCCAGTCGAACCGTCGGCCAACGGCTTGACCGCGAGCACCTGATGCAGCTGCACCACGTTGGTCTCGAACCCGAGCCGTGAACCGGCCATGTACAGGCCCCACAGCCGGGCGGTGCCCTCACCGACCTCGCCCACGCAGAAGTCCCAGTTGTCGACCAGGTTGCGGCACCAGTCGCGCAGGGTCAGCGCATAGTGCTCGCGCAGGTTCTCCTCGTGCCGGACGTCGAAGCCGGTGTCCTGCATGACCGAGATGATGGTGCCCGAACCGGTCAGCTCACCGTCCGGGAAGACGTACCGGTCGATGAACGCGCCGGCCTTGACCCCGGTGTTGTTCTCCGGGCGGGTGATGCAGTGGTTGAGCAGGAGCCCGCCCGGTGCCAGCTTGTCGAACAGGGCCCGGAAGTACGGGGGATAGTTGCGCACGCCGATGTGCTCGGTGATGCCGATCGAGGAGATCCGGTCGAAGCCGGTCTCGGGTACGTCGCGGTAGTCCATGAACCGCACCTCGGCCAGATCCGACAGTCCCTCGCGGGCGATGGCCTCGTTGGCCCAGGCCGCCTGCTCGCGCGACAGCGTCACCCCGAGGGCCTTCACCCCGCGGCGTGCGGCGAACCGCACCATCCCGCCCCAGCCGCAGCCGACGTCGAGCAGCCGCATGCCCGGCTCGAGCCGCAGCTTGTCGAAGACCAGGCGGTACTTGTCCTCCTGGGCCTGCTCCAGGGTGTCGTCCGCCGACCGGTAGGTGGCGCAGGTGTAGGTCATCGACGGGCCGAGCACCTTCTCGTAGAAGGCGTTGGACACGTCGTAGTGGTGGCTGATCGCCTCGGCGTCGCGGCTGCGCGAATGACGCAGCCCCTCGGCCACCCGGCGCCAGCGCGGCAGGGTCTCCTGCGGGGGCGGCGGCAGGATCCGCAGCCGGTCCCGGCCCAGCGACCTGGCGATGGCGGCCACGTCCTTGAGCGGCGGGCGGCGCATCTCGATCTGCGTGGACAGGAGCTTGAAGACCTCGTAGGGGTCTCCCGGATGGGCGCCGACCAGGTCGAGATCGCCGCTGACGTAGGCCCGCGCCATGCCCAGATCGCCGGGTGCGGTGGCGATGTAGTTGGCGCCGCGCGGGGTACGCAGCGTCAACCCGAACTCGGCGTCCTCCGGCCCCGTGGCACTGCCGTCGTAGGCGGTGAAACGCAGAGGCAGGGCATCGGTGGAGACCATCTCCAGCATGCGGGCCAGCGACAGCGTGTCGGCGCCGGAGGCGTGGTCGTCGGTGGTGTTCATGGGGGCTCCCTTGAACGAGGTCACTTCTCTTTAACCGCCTTTTCGTAGAGTCCGAGCAGTCGAGCATCCGGGTCGTACCGGCGCTTGATCCGGTCGTAATCGTCACCGCCGTACATGGCGGCGAAGTCTTCGGGGGAGTAGAAGGACTCCGAGTACAGCGACTTGTGTCCGTCGAGCGCGGCCACCTCGGCCTCGATGCGGCGGTTCATCGCCCCGACCGGCTCACCCGGCACGATCGGGACCGAGGACCAGAAGCCGATGTTGACGTAGGAGCGGTCCGACTCGAGCGGATAGAGCGTCCACGGGTGCAGGGCCGGGCCGGTCTGGTCCTTACGCGCCTCGACCGAGGGGCCGGTCTCGCGCAGTCGCAGCGGGCACAGCCACACCGGTTCGATGCCGGTCGTGGGCAGGAACCAGGCCACGAACTCCGCGGTGCGCTCGATGGGCACCTCGATGTCCTGGACCACCCGCTCCCGCGGCGGCAGCCCCTTGCGGGCCTCGAGCCGATCGCCGATGTCGTACTTCTTGTCCAGACCGATCAGCTTCCAGTAGAAGCTCGACCGCAGCCAGCGCTTCGGCCAGAAGCGGCGGATGCGCGGATTCTGCGTACCGAAGGCCCGCGAGCACCAGAACCAGTCGGTGTCCCAGCGCCACAGGTAGTCGCGGATCGTCAGCAGATCCTCCTTCGGCGTCTGCGCCTCCGGATGCTGGATCGACCGGTAGTAGATGTGCTGATCGGTGTAGTCGGACACCGGGCCCGCCTCGGCGGTCTGCTCGCCGAGCACGATGTACGACTCGGTCTCGGTGAACACCACCGCGTCGACGTAGTCCACCCGGACCCCGTCGTAGACCCGATCGACGGTGATCTCGGCGAGGGTGTCCTGCAGCGCGGTCAGATCGGTGAACCGGACGTGGCGGAGCCGGACGTAGGGCTCGACGGGCTCGAGTTCGATGCGCAGACGGGTCGCGTAGCCGAGCGTGCCGTAGGAGTTCGGGAAGGCCCGGAACAGCTCTGCGGTCTCCGGGTCGTCCAGGCGCGCGGTGACGATCTCCCCGGTGGGCACCAGAACGTCCATCTCCAGCACGGATTCATGCGGCAACCCGTTGCGGAAGGACGTCGATTCGATGCCCAGACCGGTGACCGCGCCGCCGAGCGTGATCGTCTTGAGTTGCGGGACGACCATCGGCGCCAGGCCGAAGGGCAGCGTCGCGTCGACCAGATCCTCATAGGTGCACATGCCCTGCACATCGGCGGTGCGGCCCTGCGGATCGACCGAGATGACCCCCGACAGGCCGGAGACGTCCAGGCCGGGGGCGTCGGTGGCGGCGCGGGAACGGAACAGGTTCGAGGTCTTCTTGGCCAGCCGCACCGGGGCGCCGGCCGGGATGGCCCGGAAGCTCTCGAGCAGCCGCTCGACGCCGACCTCGTGGTTGCGGACCCCGACCAGCGTGGCCGGCGGCGGCACCTGGTCGCGGCCGGGTCGGCCGCCGATCACAGGCAGCGGAAGATCACGGAAAAACTGCACGGCGATCGTGCACCTCCCATCGTCGAGACGAGTCTAGTCGGGCGTGGAGTCGCCTGATTCGGCGCCGACCGGATCCTGGGACTCCGCGTCCGGGGCGGGCTCGGCCGCGGCCGCGGGTTCGGCGGTCAGGACCGCCACGACACCGTCGCGCAGCGCGCGGGCGTAGCCGGAACGGACCGTGGGGTCGGGCAGCAGCGCGCCCTCGATGGTGTTGGCAGGATTGGCCAGCTGCACGAGCACGGTGGGCACCCCGGCCAGGTTCAGTTCGGCGGCCTCCGCGGTGGCCAGCACGCCGTCCTGCCCGGTGTAGGACGACGGGGTCAGCTGCCGGTCGGCCAGTGCGTCCCGGATCGCCCAGGCCGCGTCCACATCGGCGGCGTCGTCGGCGGGCGGATCGGCGTGGGCGACGTGGAAGCCGAAGCCGGCCTCCGGGCCGGCGTCGGCGTGCAGCACCACGGCCAGGTCGGCGCCGGACTCGGCCGCCGCCTCGGCCCGGCCGTGCAGGCACGGTCCCGCGTGTGGATCCTCACGGGAGAGCACGACCGTCGCGCCGAGCTCGCGCAGGTGTCCGGCCAGGATGCGGGCGGTCTCGTAGACGAACTCGTCCTCGCCGTAACCGGCCTCGGTGGCCGAGGCGTCGACCGCACACGGCACGGTCCCGCCGTGGCCGTCGGGCACCTCGACCTCGGATTCCAGGCCGTCCGGCGCGCCGTGCGCCGGATCGAGGAAGACGGTCTTGCCCACCAGCGGCCGCTCGGCGGTGGGCACCTCCTCCGCCGGCTCCTCGGCGGCCGACGGGTCGACCTGTTCCTCGGTGGCCGACGCCGACGGCGGGTCGTCTCCGGTGGGGATGGTGCAGGCGCCGAGCAACAGGGCCAGCGCTGCGAGACCGGCGGCGGCCGGGCGACGATCCCGGCCGAGGGCAGAACGCAGGATGGGCATCCGCTCAGCCTAACGGTCGGGCGACTACGCTGGGCGGGGTCCGGTCGCCACGTGGCGACCGGCGGACGCGACGAGAGGAATCCCCGCGATGCAGCCCGGTGGTCAGCCCGACATGGGCCAGTTGATGGCGCAGGCCCAGCAGATGCAGCAGCAGATCATGGCCGCACAGGTCGAGCTCGAGCAGGCACAGGTCACCGGCCAGGCCGGCGGCGGGCTCGTGCGGGCGACCGTGCGCGGCTCGGGTGAGCTGATGGCCCTGGAGATCGATCCGAAGGTGGTCGACCCGGAGGACGTGGAGACCCTGCAGGACCTGGTGGTCGGGGCGGTGCAGGACGCGGCGGCGGCCGCGCAGAAGATGGCCTCCGAACGGCTCGGGCCCCTGGCCGGCGGTCTCGGCGGCGGCGGGCTCGGCCTGCCCGGCTTCTGAGTCCGGCGGGTAAGGGATGTACGAAGGTCCGGTCCAAGACCTGATCGACGAACTGGGTCGGCTGCCCGGCATCGGGCCCAAGAGCGCCCAGCGGATCGCCTTCCATCTGCTGACGGTGGAGCCGGCCGACATCGATCGGCTCACCTCGGCGCTGGGGCGGGTGCGTGACGGCGTCACCTACTGCGAGGAATGCGGCACGGTCTCCGATGCCGATCGGTGCCGGATCTGCAGTGATCCCCGCCGCGACCGCACGCGCATCTGCGTGGTCGAAGAACCCAAGGACGTGCCGGCCGTCGAGCGCACCCGCGAGTACAAGGGGCTCTACCACGTGCTCGGCGGGGCGCTGAACCCGATCGCCGGCGTCGGCCCGGACCATCTGCGCATCCGGGAGCTGCTCGCCCGCATCGGCGGCGGATCCGAAGACGAGGAGGTCGCCGAGGTCATCATCGCGACCGACCCGAACACCGAGGGGGAGGCCACGGCGACCTATCTGGTGCGCATGCTGCGCGACTTCCCCGGGCTGGCGGTCTCGCGGCTGGCCTCCGGCCTGCCCATGGGCTCGGATATCGAGTACGCGGACGAGATGACCCTGGGCCGCGCACTGTCGGGGCGACGCACGCTCTGACGTCCTGCCCGGGGCGGCTCAGGCGCGCAGACGCTCGGTGCGCAGCCGCTGCACCGACGGCATCGGCAGCGGCTGCAGATCGGCGGCACGCACCCCGAGCGCCGCGGCCAGGACCAGATCGGCCAGCTCCGGGTTGCGTGCGAGCACCGGGCCCTGCAGCCCGGTCGCCACGATCGGGCCCTGCACGGCCCCCTCGCCCCCGTGGTCGGCCGCGTCGCGGCGCGGGTCGTTGCCGACCCCGCGGGTGACCCGGCCCAGCGGGCGGGCTGCGCCGCCGAGGGTGATCACACCGGTGCGGTTGGCGAAGCCGGACAGCGGCGCGCGCAGCCCCGTGGCCGGGGCGGGGTCGACGACCGTCTCCCCGGTGCCGCGTTCGGCGGTGTAGACGGTGTCCAGATCCAGCAGTCCCGGGCCGTCGGCGGTGCGACCCTCGGCGGTGGTCAACCGGTGACCGAGCACCGAGATCCCGCCGCCCGCGGCCAGAACGGGGATCCCGCGCTCGACCGCGCGGGCCAGCCCGGGGTCGCGGCGCAGATGTTCCGCGGCGGGCAGCTGCGCCCGATCCTCGGCGCCGCCGAGCAGGTACAGGTCCAGAGATTCGGGCACCGCGGTGTCCAGGCCCGCTTCGACGAGCTCGACCGTGTGGCCGCGGGCGCGCAGGCGGTGGGCGAGCACGAGGACGTTGCCGCGGTCCCCGCCGACGGCGAGGAGTTCGGGCAGCAGCACCCCGATGCGCAGTGCGGAGGAGGTCATCGGGCGTCCTTCCCGCCGCGTGCGGTCTCTGCGTCCACCGCACGCATCAGATCGGTCATGGCCGTGTAGTTGGCGAGCACCTCGACCGGGCCGGGCGGGCAGGCGTCGATCGCGGCCAGGGCGTCGGGGGCCTCGCGGTAGACGACGCCGGCGTAGTCCAGGCGCACCGCCAGATCGGCGGCGCGCTCACCGGTGACGGTCACCGTGCGGCCGGCGAACCGTTCGAACGGCACGTCCCACAGCCAGGACAGGTCGTATCCGTCGCCCATCCGGGCGTTGACGGTGATCACGACGGCGGCGTCCGGGTCGGCCATGGCCAGCGACTCGCGCCAGCCGGCCGGGTTCTTCGCCAGCAGGGTGCGGGCCAGGTGCCCGCCGCGCTCGATGGTCCGGTAGCGGCCGGAGACCTCGCTGATCGACTCGGCGGCCCGGGCCGCGGTCTCCACGTCGACACCCAGCAGTGCGGCCGCCGCGATCGACTGGGCCGCATTGCCGAGATTGACCTCACCGGGCAGGGCCAGATCCAGGGTCCGGACCGCGCCGTCGGGGGCGTGCAGGTCGGCGCCGTCGAGCCGCCAGGTCGGTGTGGGACGGGCCAGGTCGCAGGAGGTGCAGCGCCAGTCCAGCGGGGCCTCCGCGCCGCCGCGGGCGAGGGCGCCGCCGCAGCGCGGGCAGGACTCGATGTCGGCGGATCCGGGGCGGCCCACCGACACCCACACGGTGGCGGGGTTGTCCCGGGCGATCGAGGTGATGAGCACGTCGTCGCAGTTGGCGACGGGCACGCAGTCCGGGTGTCGGGCCAGTCCGGCGCGCAGGCGGGCCTCGATGCCGGCGACCGAACCGACCCGGTCGGCCTGGTCGCTGGACAGGTTGAGCAGCACCGCCGCGGAGGGCCGCACGGCGTCGGCCACGTGCGGGACGTGCAGTTCATCGACCTCCAGGCAGGCCCGCGGGGCGGTCGGCGCCGCGGCCAGCGCCGCGACCAGACCGGCGTCCATGTTCGCCCCGTCGGCGTTGGTGGCCAGGGGGCCGAGGCAGTCCAGGGCGGCGGCGAGCATCCGGTTGGTGGTCGACTTGCCGTTGGTGCCGGTGATCAGCACCGTGCTGCGCCCGGCGGCGAGCTGGGACATCAGGTCGGGGGCGACCTTCAGGGCGACGAGCCCGCCGATCATCGAGCCGCCGCCCCGACCGGTGCGCCGCGAGGCCCAGGTCGCGGCCGCGGCCAGGCGCAGGGCCAGGCGGCCGCGGGCGGTGATGCGGCGCGCGGGCGCCGGGGCGGGGGAGGACATGGGGGAAGTCTGGCACACGGGCCGACCCGCCTGGAGCAGACGTGTCGGCCCGTGTGACGACGGTCGGATCAGGCGCGGTTGATAGCGGAGAGCACCGCCTGCAGGGAGGCCACGGTGATCGACGGATCGATGCCCACGCCCCACAGGGTGCGCGGTGCACCGCCGCCCGAGGCGACCTCGCACTCGACGTAGGCGGCCGCGGTGGCGTCGTCCCCGGCGCTCATCGCATGCTCGGAGTAGTCCAGCACACGGACCTGCACGCCCACGTCGTCCAGGGCGTCGACGAAGGCCGCCAGCGGGCCGTTGCCCACCCCGCGGATCTCCTTCTCCTCGCCGTGGACGCGCAGTCGGGCCTCGATGGTGTCGGTGCCGTCGTCGTTGCCGTTGGTGACCACCTGCTGGCTGATCCGCTCGAACGGGGTCGTGCGGTCCAGGTACTCGGTGGCGAAGACGTCCCAGATCGACTTCGGGTCGATCTCGCCGCCCTCGGTGTCGGTGATCGCCTGCACGGCACGGGAGAACTCGACCTGCAGTCGGCGCGGCAGCGCCAGCCCGTGGTCGACCTTCATCACGTAGGCGACCCCGCCCTTGCCGGACTGGGAGTTCACCCGGATCACGGCCTCGTAGGTCCGGCCCACGTCCTTCGGGTCGATCGGCAGGTACGGCACCTCCCAGGTCGCGTCGTCGACGTCGACCCCGCTCTCCTCGGCACGGGCGCGCAGGGCGTCGAAGCCCTTGTTGATCGCGTCCTGATGGCTGCCGGAGAACGCGGTGTAGACCAGGTCCCCGCCGTAGGGGTGCCGCTCGGCCACGCCCAGCTGGTTGCAGTACTCGACCGTGCGACGGATCTCGTCGATGTTGGAGAAGTCGATCTGCGGGTCCACGCCCTGGGTGAACATGTTGAGCCCCAGGGTGACCAGGCAGACGTTGCCGGTGCGCTCACCGTTGCCGAACAGGCAGCCCTCGACCCGGTCGGCGCCGGCCAGCAGGCCCAGCTCGGCGGCCGCGACACCGGTGCCGCGGTCGTTGTGCGGGTGCAGCGACAGCAGGATCGCCTCCCGGTTGGCCAGGTTGCGGTGCATCCACTCGATCGAGTCGGCGTAGACGTTCGGGGTCGCCATCTCCACGGTGGCCGGCAGGTTGATGATCACCGGCTCGTCGGCGGTGCCGCCGAGGGTCTCCACGACCGCGTCGCACACCTCCTTGGCGTACGACAGCTCGGTGCCGGTGTAGGACTCGGGCGAGTACTCCCAGCGCCAGTTGGTGTCCGGGTACTTCTCGGCCTCGGCCAGTACCAGCGAGGCGGCGTCGGTGGCGATCTTCTTGATCGCGGCCCGGTCCGCGCGGAAGACCACGCGGCGCTGCAGGATCGAGGTGGAGTTGTAGAAGTGCACGATCACGTTCTTCGCGCCCGCGCAGGCCTCGAAGGTGCGGGTGATCAGCTCCGGGCGCGACTGGGTCAGCACCTGGATGGTCACGTCGTCGGGGATCGCGCCGTCGTCGATGATCTCGCGCACGAAATCGAAGTCGGTCTGGCTCGCCGAGGGGAAGCCGACCTCGATCTCCTTGTAGCCCATGCGCACCAGCAGGTCGAACATGCGTCGTTTGCGTGCCGGACTCATCGGGTCGACGAGGGCCTGGTTGCCGTCGCGCAGGTCGACCGCGCACCACAGCGGGGCGGTGGTGATCGTCTGCTCCGGCCAGGTGCGGTCGGGCAGCGAGATCTTCTCGACCTCTTCGGCGAAGGGCAGGTAGCGGTAGGTCGGCATCGAACTGTTCCGCTGCGGATTCCAGGCGGGCTGGTCGGCGGGCGCGGGGCGGCTGGGGGTGTTGATCAGCCGCGAGTTCGAGGTGAAGGCGTCGGAGGGGGCCATGTGAGGTGTCTACTCCCGATCTGCTGGACGCGGTGGACCGGTCGGTCCGGGTGCGTCCGGTGGTGTGACCGGCTCAGCCTGGGGGATCACCCCGTCAGCGGCGTCGACGAACACCCGCGACGGGGGAGCCGGTCTGGAAAAGGAAGTCAGACCCCGCCGCGGCAACCAAGGAGGAGGTCACGCCGCATGCCCTGGAGTGTACGCCCCTGGGCGCGGTGGGGCGGCAGTGGGGTGCCCGACCTGCATGATCACAAAAGGCAATGAGTGTTTAAATCCGAATAGTGTGACACTATTGGTCCTGTGCGGCCCCGGGAGTGCTTCCCGGGTGCCACGATCGACTACAGATCGAAAGGGGACGGACATGACCGACAAGAACACTCCGCAGCAGGATCCGACGCGACTGACCACCGCGGTGGGGGCGCCGGTGCCCGACAACCAGGACGTGCTCACCGCCGGGCCGCGTGGCCCGCAGCTGCTGCAGGACGTGTGGTTCCTGGAGAAGCTGGCGCACTTCGACCGCGAGGTCATCCCCGAGCGCCGCATGCACGCCAAGGGGTCGGGCGCGCACGGCACCTTCACCGTCACGAACGACATCACGCAGTACACCCGGGCGAAGATCTTCTCCGAGGTGGGCAAGAAGACCGAGATGTTCGCGCGCTTCTCCACCGTCGCCGGTGAGCGCGGCGCGGCCGACGCCGAGCGCGACATCCGCGGTTTCGCGCTGAAGTTCTACACCGAGGAGGGCAACTGGGACCTCGTCGGCAACAACACCCCGGTGTTCTTCTTCCGCGATCCGCTCAAGTTCCCGGACCTGAACCACGCGGTCAAGCGCGATCCGCGCACCAACATGCGCGACGCCGACAACAACTGGGACTTCTGGACCCGGCTGCCCGAGGCCTTCCACCAGGTCACGATCGTGATGAGCGACCGCGGCATCCCGGCCGGCTACCGGCACATGCACGGCTTCGGCTCGCACACCTTCAGCTTCTGGAACGAGGCCGGCGAGCGGCACTGGGTGAAGTTCCACTTCCGCACCCAGCAGGGCATCGAGAACCTCACCGACGCCGAGGCCGAGGCCCTGGTCGGCAAGGACCGCGAGTCCAGCCAGCGCGACCTGTACGAGGCGATCGAGCGCGGCGACTTCCCCAAGTGGAAGATGTACGTGCAGGTCATGCCGGAGGCGGATGCGGCGAAGGTGCCGTACCACCCGTTCGACCTGACCAAGGTCTGGCCCAAGGGCGACTACCCGCTGATCGAGGTCGGTGAGTTCGAGCTCAACCGCAACCCGGACAACTACTTCGCGGACGTCGAGCAGGCCGCCTTCAACCCCGCACACGTCGTGCCGGGCATCGGCTTCTCGCCGGACCGGATGCTGCAGGGCCGGCTGTTCTCCTACGGTGACGCGCAGCGCTACCGCCTGGGCGTGAACAACTACCAGATCCCGGTCAACTCGGCGCGCGTCCCGGTGGGCAACTACCACCGCGACGGCGCGATGCGGGTGGACGGCAACGTCGGCTCGACCAAGCACTACGAGCCCAACCGGCACGGACTGTGGCAGCAGCAGGACGCCTTCCGCGAGCCGGCGCTCGGCGTGGGGCAGACGGCCGACCACTTCGACTACCGCGCGGACGACGACGACTACTTCTCGCAGCCGCGCGCGCTGTTCGAGCTGATGAACGACGAGCAGCGCCAAGCGCTGTTCGACAACACCGCCCGCGACATCGCGCCGGCGTCGCAGGAGGTCATCGACCGGCACCTGGCCAACTGCGAGGCCTGCCACCCGGACTACGCCGCCGGTGTGCGCAGCGCACTGGCCAAGGTCCGCGGCTGACCGCGACCCCGTCCCTCCCCCCGGTGGGGAGAGGTTCGGCGGCCCCGCCCGCACCCGGTGTGCAGGCGGGGCCGCCGCATGTCACGGGGTCGTGCGGGGCGCGGCGGCCGGCAGCGGAGTGCCCCAGGAACCGGTGAACACCGTCGCGGCCAGATCCGGCCTGGGCCGCGGGGTGCGATCCCGTGCGGCGATCTCCGGATCGGGATGCTCGCCCGCCCGCAGCCGGCCCAGGGCCACGACCACCACCGGGGTGAACCCGTCCGGTACGGCGAACGCGGCGCGGGCCGCCTCGGGGGCGAAACCGGACATCGGATGGGAGACCAGGCCCTCGGCGACGGCCTGCAGCGACAGCTGCGCCACGGCCAGCCCCGCATCGAACAGCGCATAGGGCATCTCGCCCTTGGCGTTCGTGGTCTGGGCGGCGACCAGCAGCAGGGCGCCGGCCTCGGTCGCCCAGGCGTTGCCGTCGTCGAGCACCGCGGACAGCGCGGTGTGCGTGGGGTCGCCGCGCAGACCGGCCAGGAATCGGACCGGGAAGGTGCCGCCCCAGGAGGCGGCGACCCGGGCCGCCTCGACCACGGCCAGCAGCTCGGCCGAGGTCACCTCGGCGGCCGGATCGAGGTTGCGCGGACTCCAGCGCGCGGCGATCAGCGGATGGACCCGCACTCCGGTGTCGCCGGTGCGGTCGGTGTGCGGATGCGGCGGAAAATCGGCGGCGGCGTCGGTGGCGGACATGGTCGCCGATGATAGCCGCGCCGGCCTGCACGGCCGCCGGCCGTGAACGGGCGGAGCGGACCGGCCTGTGCGGCGCCCGCCGGCGGACGGTACCGTTGAACGTCGGCCGAGCCGGGATGCACCGGGCCCGACCCGCGGGTCGGTGTCGGCACGGCAACACGAATATGGAGGTACCCGACCGTGGCACTCGTGGTTCAGAAGTACGGCGGATCCTCGGTGGAATCCGCCGAACGGATCCGACGGGTGGCGGAGCGGATCGTCGAGACCCGCAAGGCGGGCAACGACGTCGTGGTGGTCGTCTCGGCGATGGGCGACTCGACCGATGAGCTGGTCGATCTGGCCCAGCAGGTCAACCCGGCCCCGCCGGGACGGGAGATGGACATGCTCCTCACCGCCGGTGAGCGCATCTCCAACGCGCTGGTGGCCATGGCCATCGAATCGATGGGCGCCGAGGCCCGCTCGTTCACCGGATCCCAGGCCGGCGTGGTCACCACCGCCGCCCACGGCAAGGCCAAGATCATCGAGGTCAACCCGGGCCGGGTGCGTGAGGCGCTCGACGAGGGCGCGGTGGCGATGGTCGCCGGATTCCAGGGCGTGAGCCAGGACACCAAGGACGTGACCACCCTGGGCCGGGGCGGTTCGGACACCACGGCCGTGGCCGTGGCGGCCGCACTGGAGGCCGACGTCTGCGAGATCTACTCCGACGTCGACGGGGTCTACACCGCCGATCCGCGGATCGTGCCCAACGCGCGAAAGCTCGACCACATCAGCTTCGAGGAGATGCTGGAACTGGCCGCCTGCGGGGCGAAGGTGCTCATGCTGCGCTGCGTGGAATACGCGCGCGGCGCGAACCTGCCGGTCCACGTCCGCTCGTCATACACCGACAAGCCGGGCACGATGGTGTCCGGATCGATGGAGGACATCCCCGTGGAAGAAGCCATCCTGACCGGAGTCGCGCACGACCGCGACGAATCGAAGGTCACCGTGGTGGGCCTGCCGGACACCCCCGGCTACGCCGCCCAGGTGTTCCGCGCGGTCGCCGACGCCGACATCAACATCGACATGGTCCTGCAGAACGTCTCCAAGGTCGAGACCGGCAAGACCGACATCACCTTCACCCTGCCGACCTCCGACGGCCCGCGCGCGGTCGAGGTGCTCGCCGCCCGCCAGTCCGAGATCGGGTTCTCGCAGGTGCTGTTCGACGACCACATCGGCAAGGTGTCCCTCGTCGGTGCGGGCATGAAGAGCCACCCCGGCGTCACGGCGACCTTCTGTGAGGCGCTCGCCGACGCCGGGATCAACATCGACCTGATCTCCACCTCGGAGATCCGCATCTCGGTCCTGGTCAAGGACACCGACCTCGACGATGCGGTACGGGCGATCCACGATGCGTTCGACCTCGGCAGCGCAGAGGCCGCCGCGGTCCACGCAGGAACGGGACGGTGATCTGAAGATGACCACACTCGCTGTCGTCGGCGCGACCGGACAGGTCGGCGTCGTCATGCGCCGACTCCTGGAGGAGCGCGACTTCCCCGCGGAGAAGGTGCGCTTCTTCGCCTCCGCCCGTTCGGCGGGCACGACCCTGCCCTTCCGCGGCGAGGACATCGTCGTCGAGGACGTGGCCGCGACCTCGGACGCGGATCTGGCCGGGATCGACATCGCGCTGTTCTCCGCGGGCGGGGCGACCTCGCGGGCGCACGCGGACCGCTTCGCCGCGGCCGGCGCGACCGTGATCGACAACTCGTCGGCCTTCCGCAAGGACCCGGAGATCCCGCTGGTGGTCGCCGAGGTCAACGGCGACGAAGCGAAGAAGGCCCCCAAGGGCATCATCGCCAACCCGAACTGCACCACGATGGCCGCGATGCCGGTGCTCGGCCCGCTGCACCGCGAGGCCGGCCTGCGCCGCCTGGTCATCTCGACCTATCAGGCGGTCTCCGGCAGCGGTCTGGCCGGTGTCGAGGAGCTCGCCGGGCAGGTGCGCGCGGTGATCGACGATGCGGAGAAGCTCGTCGAGGACGGTTCGGCCGTCGAGTTCCCGGAGCCGCAGACCTATGTCGCCCCGATCGCCTTCGACGTCGTGGCACTGGCCGGTGGCCTGGTCGACGACGGCTCGGGGGAGACCGACGAGGACCAGAAGCTGCGCGACGAGTCGCGCAAGATCCTCGGGCTGCCCGACCTGCTGGTCTCCGGCACCTGCGTGCGCGTGCCGGTGTTCACCGGCCACTCGCTGTCGATCAACGCCGAGTTCGACCGGCCGATCACGGTCGAGCAGGCCGAGAAGCTGCTCGGCGACGCCCCGGGCGTCGAGATGGTCGACGTGCCGACCCCGCTGGACGCCACCGGTAAGGACGTCTCGCTGGTCGGACGGATCCGGCAGGACCCGGGTGCCCCGGAGGGCACCGGCCTGGCCCTGTTCGTCGCCGGCGACAACCTGCGCAAGGGTGCGGCGCTGAACACCATCCAGATCGCGGAGCTGCTGGTCGGCTGACCGGCGCCGGTCGCTATCGCGCCTGTGCGGCCCGGACCCCGGATGCGGGGGCCGGGCCGCACCGGTCTTCTCCGGGGCGCGGGCGTCCTCAGGGCTCGGTGAGCACGCGGGCGATCGCGTCGCGGCCGAGCCCGTGGGCCAGCAGCGCGGCGAGAAGCACCCGGGTCTGCTGGGTGCGCAGCCAGGGCGATATCACGGCGCCGGCCGCCACCAGGTCGGCGCCGCCGCCCCCGCCGCCGTAGTCGGCGAAGGCGGGCCCGTGGGCGACCTCGGTGCACACCACGATCGGCACCCCGGCGGCCGTCGCCTCGGCGACCGCGCGGGCGATCGCCGGATTCGCGTTGCCCGCACCCATGGCGGCCAGCACGATCGCGCGCGCCCCGGCCCTACGCGCCGCGACGATCGCCGCCGCGTCCACCCCCGGATACAGCAGCACCGCATCCACCCGCGGCCAGGGGCCGGGCGTGCGTCCGGTCATCGCGGCCAGGGCGCGGTCGCGGGTCGCGGCCAGCCCGGCGGTCACCGGATCGGCTGCGGCGCCGGCCGCGGCGAAACCGTCGGGATCGGTGGTGTGCACCTTGGCCGCGCCCCACACCGGCAGCGTCTGCCCGGCGAAGACGACGGCCGCACCCGGGCACGGAGTGTCGGCGGCGGCCGCGGCGAGCGCCGTCGCCAGATTCGCCGGACCGTCGGGGCGCGGATGATCTGCCGGGCGCTGGGCGCCGGTGTAGAGCACCGGACGCGGATCGGTGCGCAGCGCCGGATGCAGATCGGCGACCAGAGCGGATTCGGTAAGGGTGTCGGTGCCGTGCAGCACGACGACCCCGTCGGCCCCGCCTGCGAGCGCGTCCGCAGCGGCATCCGCGATCCGGCCCATGTCATCGAGCGAGAGCGCCGCGCTGTCCACGGCCATCACCTCGCGGGCCGACACGGCGACGTGGCCGGGCACCGGGACCCCGGACAGCAGGTCGGCGGGCACGGTGGCCGGGGCCAGCACTCCGGCGGCGTCGCTGCGCGCGGCGACGGTGCCGCCGGTGCCCAGCACCGTGATCCGGCGGGTCGGGGCGGTCATCCCTGCGGGCCGGGCTCCGGGTTGCCGCGCGGGGCCAGCCGGGCGTTGGGCAGCACCGGGGCGGGCAGCCGGTCGACCTCGCCGGTGTAGCCGGCGACCGCGCCGAAACGGTCGGACCCGGCCTCCCACTCCGCGCGCGCCTCGGCCACCTCCTCGTGGGTGCGGGCGACGAAGTTCCACCACATGATGATCCGTTCGCGGAACGGCTCCCCGCCCAGCAGCAGGATCCGTGCGCCCTCGGCGCCGGCGACGATCTCGATCCGGTCCCGGCCCGCCGGGGCGAAACCGAGTTCGGCCCGATCCAGGTCCGTGCCGCACAGGGTCGCCGCACCGGTGTCGACGAGCACCCCGTGCTCGAAGGCCGGATCGACGTCGAGTGCGAGCTCCGTGCCCGGGTCCAGGATGATCTCGGCGCCCAGCAGCGGGGTGAAGGTGGGCACGGGGGAGACCTCACCGGCCAGGGAACCGAGGAACACCCGCAGCTCGGCGCCGTCGCGGCGGACCGGTTCGGGCACGTGGTGCCGGAAGTCCCGCGGCGCCTGCCGGTGTTCTTCGGGCAGCGCCACCCACAGCTGCACCCCGTGCAGCACGGTGGTCGCAGGCGTGGAGACCTCCGAGTGGCAGATGCCGCGGCCACCGGTCATCAGGTTGACCTCGCCGGGCCGGACCATCGCGTGCTTTCCGAGGCTGTCGCGGTGCTCGATCTCGCCGGTGAACAGCCAGCTGACGGTCTGCAGCCCGGTGTGCGGGTGCGGGGCCACGTCCATCCCGCCGGTCACCGACACGTCGTCGGGACCGTAGTGGTCGACGAAGCACCAGGCGCCGATCATGGTGCGGGCACGCTGGGGCAGGGTGCGGCGCACCGTCATCGCGCGCGGACCGCCGAGGGGCACCTCCCGGGAGGTGAGCACCTCGACGGGGCCGGCCGGCACCGCATCGGGGTCCAGGCCCGTGCACTCGACCTCGGCGGGACGGGGATCGACGTCGCTCATCTTCTCGTACTCCTCGGGTTCGTCCGATGCGTCGCCGACAGGGGTCGCGACGCCCGCCGTCGACTTTCCCACAGTCCGAGCGTCCACGTCGCGGGCGTGCGCGTAGCGTGGTCTCCAGTAGTGAGAGGAGGCGGTCCCCATGACCGGCAACGTCTACCGCATCACCGAGGTCGTCGGCTCTTCGCCCGACGGCGTCGACGCGGCCATCCGGAACGCGATCACCCGCGCCAGCGAGACCGTGCGCAACATCAGCTGGTTCGAGGTCGTCGAGACCCGCGGCTACGTGCAGAACGACGCCGTCGCCTATGTGCAGGTGACGCTGAAGATCGGTTTCCGCCTGGAGTGAGACGGCGGATCGGATGCGCAGGCGGGCCCGGACCGATGTCCGGGCCCGCCTGTCGATCGTCTGCTCAGTCGGGCAGCAGGGTGTCGCCGAGTCGGCCGCCCTCGTCGATGCCGGGCAGTACCGCGTAGACGGCCGAACCGATCGGCACCGTCCAGATGTTCAGCGCGTCCTGCTCGGCCAGGCGTTCCTGCACGGGCAGGAACTGCCGGGTCACGTCCCGCTGGTAGGTCACGAACAGCAGGCCCGACTCCGAGGTCCGCCCCGGCGCGGGTGCCTCGTCGTAGTTGTAGGCGCGCCGGTAGAAGCGCTCGTGCGGAGCGCGGGGGCGGGCGCGGGCGATGTGCGAGGTCGGCGGGATCACCGGGATGCCGTAGCGGTCGGTGGCGTCGAAATCCGCCTCGTCGAACTCCTCGGTGCCGGTCAGCGGGGCGCCCGAGCCCTGGAACCGGCCCATCGACAGATCCCGCATCGGCGGATCGGCCTCCTCCCAGGTGTCCATGTCGATGCGGATCCGCCGCAGCACCATCGCGGTGCCGCCCGCCAGCCACGGCTGAGCGGCGCCGTCGTCCCAGACCACCTCGGCGAAGTCGTCCGTGCCCGGCACGGGGTTGACGGTGCCGTCACGCTGGCCCATCAGGTTGCGCATCGTGGCGCCCTCGGGGCGGGTGCCGTGGGCCTCGCGGAAGCCGCGCTGGACCCAGCGCACCGTCGCCTGGGCGCGCACCGACCGGCTCAGCGTGCGCACCGCGTGGGCCAGGGTCACCGGATCGCCGGCCGCGACGGCCGCGATCAGGTCGGTCTGCCCCCAGGCCGGATCCAGCCGGTCGATCGGCAGATCCGGCAGCGGGGCCAGCCATTCGGGCCGGGCGTCGGCCCGGCCGATCCGGTCGAACACCTCCGGCCCGAGCCCGACGGTGACGGTCAGCTCGGCCGGCTGTTCGGCCAGCTCCGGTTCGGGATCGGCCAGGGCCGGCTCGCCGGCGGTCAGCCGCGCGGCGTCGTCGGTCCACAGGCGCAGTACCCGCCGCAGCTCGGCCGCGCCCGCGCCGGGGCGCAGGTCGAGTCCGATGAAGGCCGCGAACGGCGGAGGCACGGCGGGGGTCTCGATACCGGCCTGGTGCACGCCGTGGAACGACACGGTGCGGGCCCCGTGGGCGCCCGTCGGTTCCGATCGCCCGGCGGTGGCCGACCAGGCCAGCGCGCCGCCGGAGGCCGAGGCGACCGACAGCGCTGCGGCCCCCAGCGCGCCGCGCCCGAGCAGGGCGCGGCGCGACAGGCCCGATCGCGCGGATCGGTCAGTGCTCATCGTGCATCGACTCCTCGTGGTCGGCCAGATCGCCGTAGTCCTCCTGGGCGCCGGCGAAATCCCGGATCGGGGCACTGAACCGCAGCGTCGAACCGTCGTCGAAGGTCAGGGTCATCGGCACGTCGTCACCGGGCTCGAGCGGTTCGATCAGATCCATCAGCATCAGATGGTCGCCGCCGGGCTCGAGCAGATAGGAGGAGTCGGCGCCCACGACGAAGCCGCCGTCCTTCTCCTGCATGCCGGCGACCCCGGCGTTCAGGACCACCTCGTGCAGCTCGGTGGTCTCGGAGACCGGTGAGGAGGCGGCCACGATCGTCACCTCGTCACCTGAATCGTTGATCATTTCGGCGAACACACTGGTCATGCCGTCCTCGGCGGCCTTGGCCCACGGTTCGGCGACGGTGACGGCGTCTGCCTGGTCGGCGGGCGTGTCGGCGGAGGAACAGGCGGTGAGGCCGGCGAGTGCGGCCGCGGCCAGCACCGCGGTCGCCGCCCACCGCGGCTTCCGGCGGCCGCCGGCGGGCGGGTGCTGCGGGTAGGACGGGGTAGGGATGGAAGACATGGTCGATCGCTCCTGATCAGGCAGGGAAGGGGGCCGGGCCGGTGGGCCCGGGCTGTGAGTGGTCGAGGGTCAGACTGGGAGCGGGGGTGCGCGGCAGCCGCCTGCACTGACGCCGTGCAGCGCCCGCGCGGGCCTGTCGGCGGCCGAGGCCGGCAGGCACAGGGCGGGAGCGGTGACGGTCGGTGGGACCAGTGCGGCCCGCACGGCCGCGCGTACGGTCGCCGCCCCGGCCGCGGCCGCCTCGGCGGACAGGATCACGGCGGCGCCGGCCAGCACGGCCGCGCCGTGCCACAGCAGCATCGCGGCCGACGGCATCAGCGGATGCCCGGTCTCGGCTGCGCCGACGGACAGGGCCAGATGACCGGCGATCTGGCCGGCGATCAGCAGCCCGGCCAGGGCGACCGGGCCCGTCCGGCGGCGGGTGGTGCGCACCACCAGCAGCCCGAGCAACCACGCCGCGAGCAGCAGGGCGCCGATCGCGGCCGCGTCGGGGGCGCCGGAGTGGGTGGCTGCGGGGTCGTGGTGACCGTGTCCGGCCGGGTGTGACCGGTGCAGTGCGCTGCCGTGTGCGGCGAGGGAGATCACGACCGACAGCGCGCCGACCAGGGCGCCACGCAACTGTGCGGGCACCCTGGTCGGCGGGATCATGACCCACATACTACCGACTGTAGGAGGTGGGTGCGGGGATCGTGCGCGGGCGCCTGCGGGGCGCCCATGCACGCCGGTCAGGCGGGCCGGGGCGCCTGGAGCAGCGCGCCGAACCGGGCGGGTGCGGACCGCGCGATGAGTGCGTCCGCGCTGATCTGGCCGGCGCCGACCCCGGCCAGGGCCAGGGCGCCGGCGCCCAGGGCCAGCACCAGCTCGTAGCCGCCCTCGTCGATCCACAGGCCGTTGCCGGCGTGTCCGATCACCCAGGCGCCGATCATGTCGGCGACCAGGATCAGGCCCACCAGCGGGGTGAGCACGCCCAGGATCAGGGCGGCGCCGCCCAGGATCTCCACCCAGGTGGCCAGGGCGGCGGTGAATCCCGGTGCGGGTGCGCCCATGGCCTCGAAGCCGGCCTTGGTGCCGGCGTGGCCCCAGTCGTTGAGCTTCTGTAGGCCGTGGGCGAGGAAGATCGCGCCGATCCCGATGCGGGCGAGCAGGAGGGCGAGGTCGGCCGTCAGGCGGCGGGTGGCGAGCAGGTTCACGAAGTGCCCTTTCGTCGGTGCGTCGCGGCGGCATGCCGGGACTTACTTGAAACTTCAGGTAAGACGGACGGGGTCGACGCTAGCCCCAGGTTGTTGAGCTGTCAAGCAGTTGGTGCGGCGTAAGCTGTCCGTCATGGTCGGTGTGCATGGGCAGGGGGCCGGGCCTCGCTGGCTCGATCCCGTCGAACTCGAGGCCTGGATCCAGGTGGCGGTGATGATGGCGAACCTGCCGCCGGCGCTCGACGCGCAGCTCCAGCGCGATTCGGGGCTCTCGCATTTCGAGTACGAGGTGCTCTCGGTGCTCTCCGACTCGCGCGGGATGCGGCTGCGGATGAGCGAGCTGGCCGCGCTGGCCGGAGGGTCGGTGTCCCGGCTCTCGCACGTGGTCACCCGGCTCGAACGCCGCGGCCTGGTCGAGCGGTACCCGTGCCCCGACGATGCGCGGTCGATCCTGGCGCTCCTGACCGGCGACGGGCACCGGGCGGTGGTGCAGGCCGCGCCCGGCTACGTCGAGAACGTCCGCCGGCTGGTGATCGACCGACTCGGCCGGGAGCAGATCGAGAAGCTGGCGGAGATCGGGGCCGCGATCAACGACGAGGTGCCCCGCATCGCACGCGACAACGCGCAGCGGTAGGGCGGCGCGCACTCCACAGGCGGGACCTCGGCGCCCCGGGTGCTCGCCGGGCCTGTGGGCCGGTGTGCGGAAAGACGCAGGGCGCCTCCCGGCTCTGCCGGAAGACGCCCTGCGTCTGCTGTCTCAACTTAGCGTCGGGGTGGCGGGATTCGAACCCACGACCTCTTCGTCCCGAACGAAGCGCGCTACCAAGCTGCGCCACACCCCGGTCGGCGGCACGAGGCCGCCGGTCCGCGTGTTCCGTTCCCGGTCCGCGCGAACCTCGATCACCTTAGCGCACTCGAGTGGCAAAAGGCGAAACGGCGCCCTCGGTGCGCGGTACCGAGGCGGTCTGCGGCGCCGGGACCAGCGTCAACAGTGAGGCCTCGGGCGGGCAGAAGAACCGTGCGGGGGCGTACGGAGAGGTGCCCAGGCCGGCCGAGACGTGCAGGTGCATGTGCGCGCCCCACCGCGAGGGCCCCTTGACCCGGGAACGATCGATCCCGCAGTTGGTGACCAGCGCGCCGAACCCGGGCAGGCACAGCTGTCCGCCGTGGGTGTGCCCGGCCAGGGCCAGGTCGTAGCCGTCCTCGGCGAACCGGTCGAGCACCCGCGGCTCGGGCGAGTGGGTCAGCGCCAGGCGCAGGTCGGCGTCCGGGTCGGCCTCACCGGCGATCGTGCCGTAGCGGTCGCGGTCGATGTGCGGATCGTCCACTCCGGCCGCGGCGATGCGCACGTCACCCACGCGCAGGGCGCGCCGGGTGTGGGTGGCGTCGAGCCAGCCGTGCTCGGTGAACACCGCGCGCAGATCCTGCCAGGGCAGCGGCGGGCCGTAGACCCGCTCGTGGTCGCGGTCGAAGTACTTGAGCGGATTCTTCGGCTGTGGGCCGAAGTAGTCGTTCGAGCCGAAGACGAACAGCCCCGGGCGGGCCAGCAGGGGGCCGAGGGCCTGGGCGACCGCGGGCACCGCGCGCGGGTGGGCGAGGTTGTCGCCGGTGTTGATCACCAGATCCGGTTCGAGGCCGTCGAGCTCGCGGACCCAGTGTTGCTTCAGGCGCTGATTCGGGGTCATGTGCAGATCGGAGATGTGGAGGATGCGCAGCGTGGCGGTGCCGGGGGCGAGGACCGGGAGGGTCTGCTCGCGCAGAGTGAAGGCGTTGCGCTCGATCACGCTCGCGTAGGCCAGGGCCGCGGCCCCGGTTCCGATGGTCGCCAATGCGGCGGTGAACAGAGGATTGCGCGAAGATTTCAGCACGTCACCGAGGATACGCCATGCGTGCAGGGGTGTCCGGAGCCCGACGCGGCCCACGTCGTCGCGCGTAGAATCGGCTGTCATGAGCGATCTGAAAGCCACAGTGGAGAAGGATCTGGCCGCGGCCATGAAGGCCCGGGACACCGCGCGGGTGGGCACGCTGCGGATGATCGTCGCGGCGATCCGCGCCGAGGAGGTGGCCGGCAAGTCCGCCCGCGACCTGGACGACCAGGAGGTCATCGCGGTGCTCGCCCGCGAGGTGAAGAAGCGCGGCGAGGCCGCCGAGATCTACCGGTCCAACGATCGCCCCGAACTGGCGGACAAGGAGCGGGCCGAGCAGGCGATCATCGAGGAGTACCTGCCCGCCCAGTTGGACGAGGAGGCCCTGACCGCGCTGGTCGACGACGCGATCGCGCAGGTGCGCACCGAGACCGGTGCGGAGCCGGGCATGCGGCAGATGGGCCAGGTGATGAAGGTCGCCACCGCGGCCGCCGCCGGCGGGGTGGACGGCAAGCGTCTGTCGACCGCGGTGCGGGGGCGACTGGCCGGCGGAGGCGGTCGGGGACGGCACGCACGCGACCGGCCCCCGGCCTCGCCACAGTGGCGGGGCCGGGGGCCGGTGCACGTCGGACTAGAGCTTCTTGGTGGAGAAGTACCAGGTCTTGACGTCGTACGGCTCGTCCATGCGGGCGCGTGCGGCGTCCATCGTGGTCGGCGGCGGCACGACGACCGGGTCGCCCGGGGTCCAGTCCGCCGGCATGGCGACGGACTCCGCGTCGGCGGTCTGCAGCGCGGTGACCAGCCGGACGATCTCGTCCATGTTCCGCCCGACGTTGAGCGGGTAGTAGATCATCGCGCGCATCGTCTGCTCCGGGTCGATGACGAACACGGCGCGGACCGCGGCGGTGGCCGACTCGCCCGGGTGCAGCATCCCGTAGGCCTTGGCGACCTTCATGTCCAGGTCGGCGATGATCGGGAACGGGATCTCCTGACCCCAGTTCTCCTCGATGTCGCGGGCCCAGGCGATGTGCGAGTGCACCGAGTCGATCGACAGCCCGATCAGCTGGGTGTTGAGCGCATCGAACTCCTCGACCCGCCGGGCGAAGCCGACGAACTCGGTGGTGCACACCGGGGTGAAGTCGGCCGGGTGACTGAACAGCACGACCCACTTGCCGGCGTAGTCCGACAGCGACTTCTCGCCGTGGGTGGTGACCTGGGTCCACTGCGGCGCCGGATCGTTGATCCGGACCAGTGCCTGGGGCGTGGGGGCGGGGGCGGTGGGCTGTTCGGTGCTCATCGCACGTCCTCTCGTCGGGGGAAGCGGGCCGTCTCGGTTCGGCGGCCTTCACCCCGTATAACCAATACCGGCGGGGGTATATTCCCGGGGGTGCGGGAACCCCTTCCGGTGCGGGCGGGGTGCGGCCCGGTTCAGTCGCCGTCGGAGACGCGCACGATGACCGTGGAACCGGGCAGGGCGGTCTCCTGCGGGACCGTGTCGATCACGGTGCCGCGGCGGGCCGGATCGGGGACCCGCTCGACCTGGACCTCGAAGCCGGCGCCCTCGAGCCGGGCGCGGGCCGAGGACTCGGTCCGGCCGACCACCGCGGGCAGGTCGACCCCGCCCGAGCCGGCCTCGAAACGCTCGTCGACCGGGGGCAGCTCCGGGGGCGGGAAGTCCCCGACCACGTCGCTGATCGCCCGGAACCAGATGCGCGCGGGCTCGATGCCGCCGTAGATGTCGCCGCGGCCGCAGGACCGCAGTGGGCTGGTGCAGATCGGGCCCGGCCGGGTGCCGTCGTTGTAGATGTAGGACGCGGCCGACAGCGAGTCGGTGAAGCCGAGGAAGGCGGCCGAACGGAAGGCCTCGGTGGTGCCGGTCTTGGCCGACACCGGAGCCGTCCAGCCGCTGGCCGCCGCACTGCCGGCCGCGGTGCCCGAGCCCAGGGCGTCCTCGCCCATCCCGGCGCTGAGCGCGTGCGCCAGGGCCGGTTCGATGACCTGCTCACAGGGCTGCTGGGTGATCGTCACCGGCTCGCCGTGTCGATCGATCACGCTGTCGATCGGGCTCGGCGGGCACCACATCCCGTCCGAGGCCAGGGTCGCCCCGACGTTGGCGAGCTCCAGGGCGTTGACCGGGGTGGGGCCGAGCACGAACGAACCGCTGTTCTCATCGGTGATCACCTGCGCCAGGCTGCGCTCGTCGAGCCCCGAGCTGCCCGGGTCGGCGTAGGAGCGCAGCCCCAGCTTGACCGCCATGTCCACCGAGGGGGCCACGCCCACGTCCTGGATCATCTTGACGAACGTGGTGTTCGGCGACTGGGCGAGCGCCTGGGTCAGCGTCAGCGTCGGCGGGTAGTCGCCGACGTTGCGCACGCAGTAGGAGTCGGCCGGGCAGCCGACCGCGCCGCCGTGGCCCATGCCCTGGGCGGCGAAGAAGTTCGGCACGTCCAGCACGTCGTCGAGTCCGAGGCCCTGGTCGAGGGCGACCGCGGTGGTGAAGATCTTGAACACCGATCCGGCGCCGTCGCCGACCATGGAGAACGGCTGCGGCTGGACGGTCTGCTCGTGGCCGGCGTCGAGTCCGTACTCCCGGCTCGAGCCCATGGCCAGCACGCGGTGCTGCTCGTGGCCCGGGGCGACGACGTTCATCACCCCGGCGATGCCCGGCAGATCGGCCGGGGCCTCGGCGGCCAGCGCCTCCCCGGTGGCCCGCTGCACGCGCGGGTCCAGCGTGGTGCGGATCTCGTAGCCGCCGCGGTTGAGCTGCTCGGAGCTGAAGCCGGCGTCGGAGAGGTACTTGACCACGTAGTCGCAGAAGAACCCGCGGTCGCCTGCGGCGATGCAGCCGCGCGGCAGGGTCTGCGGCTCGTCGAGCAGGCCGAGCGGCTCCTCCTTCGCGTCGGCGGCCTCGTCGGCGGTCACCGCACCCGCGGTCACCATCGAGTCGAGCACCACGTTGCGTCGGGCGGTGACCTCCTCGGGGTTGGTGTACGGGTTCAGGTGCGAGGGGGACTGCACGATGCCGGCCAGCATCGCCGACTGCGGAAGGTTCAGCTCCTTGGCGTCGATCCCGAAGTAGGTCTGGGCGGCGTCCTGCACGCCGTAGCTGCCGTTGCCGAAGGGCACCAGGTTCAGATACCGGGTGAGGATCTCGTCCTTGGACAGGGTCTTGTCCAGGGTCAGGGCCATCCGGATCTCGCGCATCTTGCGCGCCGCGGTGGTCTCCACCGCCGCCCGGCGCTCCGCGTCGGTCTGCGCGACCACGAACAGCTGGTAGTTCTTGATGTACTGCTGGTCGATCGTCGAGGCGCCCTGCTGGATCTCACCGCTGGAGGTGTTGGTCAGAAAGGCGCGCAGCGTGCCCTGCCAGTCCACGCCGCGGTGACTGGTGAATCGGCGGTCCTCGATCGAGACCTGGGCGAGCTTCATGGTCTCGGAGATGTCCTGACTGGGGACCTCGAACCGGCGCTGGTCGTACAGCCAGGCGATCGGCTCGCCCTCGACGTCCAGGATCGTGGTCACCGCCGGCGCCTCGCCCTCGAGCAGTTCGGAGGAGGTCGAGTCGACCGCATCCGATGCGCGGTTGATCAACACGCCCGCGCCGCCGAAGACCGGGAACAGGATTCCGGCCAGCACGGCGCCGGCCAGGATGCAGACGCCGACGAGGCGCGCCAGTGACTTAGCGGTGATCACGCTGCACAGGGTACGCAGTACGGCCCCCGTCCGGGGGCAGGCGGGCGCGCGGCGTCGCCACCGATGCGGGCGACGGGGCGGGCGCGCCCCCGCCGGCGGCCCTTTCCGTGCCACCGGGACGGGGGGTCTTGCGACCTACTGCACGGTCACCTAAGTTGAGGGTGTGTGATTCAGATAACAGATGGTCGGTCGAGTGGCGCGGACTGCAGAACTGTGGTTCACGCCCGGCGCCGGCGGGGCCCGGGGTGGGGCCACGATGCGAGAGGACGTAGGCGGATGTCTGCACCGGTCCGGAATACGACGAGCGGTCGGGGGGTGCCGCGCACGCGGCACACGGGTTTCGAGGCCTTCTCGGTGGATGCCAGCGAAGAGCGGTTGGAGTGGGTCTCTCAGGCGGCGTGTCGGGACACCGACCCGGACGAGCTGTTCGTCCGCGGCGCCGCGCAGCGCAAGGCCACCACGATCTGCCGGCACTGCCCGGTGATGTACGAATGCCTGGCCGACGCACTCGACAACCGTGTCGAGTTCGGGGTGTGGGGCGGGATGACCGAGCGGCAGCGCCGGGCCCTGCTCAAACAGAATCCACACGTGACCTCGTGGGCCGACTTCTTCCGCGCCCACCGGCGCCGCCAGGAGCGCGAGCAGCAGGCCGGCTGAGCCGGCTGCGGCGACAGACCCGGACCTCCGCGGTGAGCGGGGGCCGGGTCTTCTACTCCTGCGGGGTCAACTGATCACCGATGGCGCGCAGCGCCTCCAGGTCGGAGACCTCGAACGGCAGTGCGGGCACTCCGCGCACCGGCACCGCCGTGTGCCCGGCGCGGAACTCGTTGAGCAGCGCCACCTCGCGGGTCGCGGTGGCGTCCCGGTCGGCGTGGACGTTCAGCACCCCGGCGGCCAGACGGGCGGCGGGGGTGTCGTGGCCTGCGAGCTCCTCGGCCGCGGTCAGGGCGCGCTCGGCGGGCAGATCGGCGAGCATCGGATGGGTGCGGTTGAGCACCAGCCCGGCCAGGGGCATGTCCTCGGTGCTGAGCCGGTCGACGAAGTAGGCGGCCTCGCGCAGCGCATCCGGCTCGGCGGCCGCGACCACCACGAACCGGGTGCCCTCGCGGCGCAGCAGCGCGTAGGTCGCCTCCGCGCGCTCCCGGAAACCGCCGAACATCTCCTCGAAGGCCTGCACGAAGGCCGAGGCGTCGGCCAGCAGGGCCGAGCCGACGATCGTCGACACCGCCTTCATCGCCAGGCCGAGTGCGCCGGTGACGATCTTGCGCAGCCCCCGACCGGGCGCGAGGAACAGCCGGATCATCCGGCCGTCGAGGAAGGAGCCGAGCCGCTGCGGGGCGTCGAGGAAGTCCAGCGCGTTCCGCGACGGCGGGGTGTCGACCACGATCAGGTCCCACTCGTCGGCGGCGACCAGATGGCCGAGCTTCTCCATCGCCATGTACTCCTGCGTGCCGGCGAAGTTCGTGGCCACGGTCTGATAGAAGGGGTTGTCCAGGATCTCCCGGGCCCGCTCCGGGGCGGCGTATTCCAGCACCATCTCGTCGAAGGTGCTGCGCATGTCCAGCATCATCGCGTGCAGGCGCCCGCCCGAATTGTTACCCGGCAGCGGCACCTCCTGCGGGGTGTTGCCCAGTTCGGCGACCCCGAGCGACTGGGCCAGCCGGCGGGCCGGATCGATCGTGAGCACCACGACCTGACGGCCGAGCTCGGCCGCCCGCAGCGCCAGCGCCGCCGAGACGGTGGTCTTGCCGACCCCGCCCGCCCCGGTGCAGACCACCACCCGGGTCTGCGGGTCGGTGACCATGGCGTGCACGTCCATCAGGCTCATCGGACCCCCTGCTCGGTCAGGTGTTCGGCCAGCGCGTACAGCCCGCCCAGGTCGACGCCGTCGACCAGCCGCGGCAGCACCAGCCGGGCGGCGTCGAGCCCGTCGAGCTCGGCGGTGCTGTCCTGCTGGATCACCGCACGCCCGGCGTATTCGACCGTCTCGGTGATCAGCCCGGCCAGTTCGGCGTCGGACAGCGTGAGCCCCACCCGCGCCAGTTCTGCGGCCAGCGCGGCCGCGTCCACGTCCCCGCGGGCGGCCGCGGCGACGGTGTCGGCGGGCAGATACGCCGGCTCGGACCGGTTGGCGATCACCGCGCCCACGTTCAGATCCAGATCCCGCAGCTCGGCGATCGCATCGGCGGTCTCCTGCACCGGCATCGCCTCGAGCAGCGTCACCAGGTGGATCACGGTGGCGGGCGAGTGCAACAGCTCGACCACGCCCTCGGCCTGGCCGCGGATCGGCCCGCCGCCGGCCAGATCGGCCATCGCCTTGGTCACGTCCAGGAAGGTGCCGATGCGCCCGGTCGGCGGGGAGTCGACCACCACCGCGTCGTAGACCGGGCGATCCGCGCCGCCGACCTTCTCGGTGCGGGTGGCGATCTCCTTGACCTTGCCCGTGAGCAGCACGTCGCGCAGCCCCGGCGCGAGGGTGGTCGCGAACTCCACCGCGCCCACCCGCCGCATCGCCTTACCGGCGAAGCCGAGGTTGTAGAACATGTCGAGGTACTCCAGGAACGCGGCCTCGACGTCCACGGCCAGGGCGTGCACGGTGCCGCCGCCGTCGGCGACCGCGATCTTGGTCTCGACGTACGGCAGGGGCGGCAGGTCGAACAGCTGGGCGATGGCCTGCCGTTCCTCGACCTCGACCAGCAGCACCTTGCGGCCGCCGCGCGCGAGCGCCAGCGCCAGCGTGGCCGCGACCGTGGACTTGCCGGTGCCGCCCTTGCCGGTCACGAAATGCAGTCGCGCGGCCTCGGCGGCCGCCGGCCAGGCCGCGGCCGCAGGATCGACGGGAGAGCCCGAAGGGGTGGAAGACACCCCCGCAGCCTATAAGGCGGACGCGCCCCGCGGGTGTGGACGGGCCCGGCACGCGTGCCGGGCTGGACACGGGCGATAGGCTCGCCCCATGAGTGATGATGCGAACCAGACCAATGCCCAGTGGGAGTACTTCGTCGCGCCCCTGCTGATCCACAACCCGAAGGCGATCCTCGACAACTTCGGGACCGACGGTTGGGAACTGGTGGCGGTGCTGCCCGGACCCACCGGTGAACAGCACGTCGCGTACCTCAAGCGGCGCAAGTGAGCGTCGGCGCCGACGCCCGGGCACGCCTGGCCGCACTCGGCCTGACGCTGCCGCCCGTGGCCGCGCCGGTGGCCTCCTATGTGCCCGCGGTGCGCATTGGCGACACCGTGCAGACCTCCGGGCAGCTGCCCACGGTCGGCGGTGAACTGGTCCACACCGGCCGGGTCGGCGCCGAGGTCACCGTGGAGCAGGGCGCCGAGGCGGCCCGCGTGGCGATCCTCAACGCCCTGGCCGCGGTCGACGCGCTCATCGGGCTCGAGGGGATCGGCCAGGTGGCCAAGGTGACCGGTTTCGTGGCCTCGGCACCCGGATTCCACGGCCAGCCCGCGGTGATCAACGGGGCCTCCGACCTGCTCGGTGAGCTGTTCGGCGAGGCCGGCCGGCACGCCCGCAGCGCCGTGGGGGTGCCGGATCTGCCCGTGAACGCCCCGGTGGAGATCGAACTGCTGGTCACGGTGGCCTGACGACTCCGAGGGGAGGCGCGAAGATGACCGATCCGAGCGACGTGGGCCGGGCCCATCCCGCATACGGCCGACTGCGGCAGGTGACCGCGACCGCGGCCGTGCTGCTGTGCGACAACCCGGGCCAGATGACGCTGGACGGCACCAACACCTGGATCCTGCGGGCTCCGGGCAGCGATGAGCTGGTGGTGCTCGATCCCGGACCGGACGATCCGGAGCATCTGGCGCGTATCGCCGCGCTCGGGAAGGTGGCGCTCACGCTCGTCTCGCACCGGCACGGCGACCACACCGACGGACTCGAGCGCCACCGGGAACTGACCGGCAGTCCGGTCTACGCCGTGGACCCGGCCTTCCGCACCGCAGACGGCGGGGGACTGGCCCACGGGCAGGAGTTCTCCGTCGCCGGGGTCGAACTCGAGGTGCTGGCCACCCCCGGACACACCGCCGACTCGGTCAGCGTGCTGCTCCGCGGCACCGGCGCGGACGATCCCGGTGCGGTGCTCACCGCCGACACGGTGCTCGGCCGCGGCACCACCGTGCTCGATCCGCAGGACGGCGATCTGGGCGACTACCTGGACTCGCTCGACCTGCTCATCGACCGCGGGGCGGGGCGGATGTGCCTGCCCGGGCACGGGCCCGAACTGCCCGACACCGCGGCCGTGGCGACCCACTACCGTGCGCATCGCCGGGAGCGGTTGGACCAGGTGCGCGCGGCCCTGGACACCCTCGGCGCCGACGCCGACGTCGCCGACGTGGTCGCCGACGTCTATCGGGACGTCGACCCGTCGCTGTGGGGTGCGGCCCGGTGGTCGGTCGAGGTGCAGCTGCGGTATCTGCGCGAGCGGGGCTGAGCAGGCCCGGACGGGCCCGGGGCCGCGACCGGACGACAAGCCGACGAGGGCGGGGCACTCACCTGGAAGTGAGTGCCCCGCCCTCGTCGGCTGTGGTGCGGTGCGGGTGTCCGGTCTAGCGGGCGCGGCGGGCCAGCCGCTCGGAGTCGATGATCAGCACCGACTTGCCCTCCAGGCGCAGCCAGCCGCGCTGCGCGAAGTCGGCCAGCGCCTTGTTCACGGTCTCGCGGGAGGCGCCGACCAGCTGGGCGATCTCCTCCTGCGTCAGGTCGTGGGTGACCCGTAGGGCGCCGGCCTCCTGGGTGCCGAAGCGCTGCGCGAGCTGCAGCAGCGCCTTGGCCACCCGGCCCGGGACGTCGGTGAAGATCAGGTCGGCCAGCGAGTTGTTGGTCCGGCGCAGGCGACGGGCGAGCACCCGCAGCAGCTGCTCGGCGATCTCCGGACGCTGGGCGATCCAGGTCTTGAGCGCCTCGCGGTCCATCGACACGGCCTTGACCTCGGTGACCGTGATGGCCGACGAGGTGCGCGGACCCGGGTCGAAGATCGACAGTTCACCGAACATGTCGGAAGGACCCATGATGGTCAGCAGGTTCTCGCGGCCGTCCGGGGAGCGTCGGCCGATCTTGATCTTGCCGGAGGCGATGATGTAGAGCCGATCACCGGGCTCGCCTTCGTGGAAGATCACGTGCCCGCGGGGGAATTCGACCGGCTGAAGCTGCTTGATCAGCGCGGCGACCGCCGACGGCTCGACTCCCTGGAAGATTCCTGCTCTGGCCAGGACTTCGTCCACGTGGGCTCCTCATATCGTCGTCTGTCTCGTCGAGGCGTCGACGAGACCATGCTCGGGTGGCGCACGCCAACCGCTGGCGTGCGGTGCGGTAGAACCGCCCGTTTGCCGCCGTGGTCGCGGCGGTACGGCACCGATGGCACACCGGTGTCCCGCACCCGAGAGTTCTGCCTGTGACAAAGACTACAAGCTAACCAGGGGTGCTGTCGCGCGATGTCCGGATACCGGACGGGGCGAGCACCCGTGGGCGCGTCGTGTCGTCAGCTCCGCGAGGCGGGAGCGGGCGCATCGAGCGGGTCGGGCACCGGCGGGGCCAGCGGGTCCTCGGGGGCATGGGTGTCGATGAAGTCCTGCACCTCGTCCTGCTGGAGGGTCAGCTTGCGCAGGTGCGCCTCGACGCGCTCCATGCCGAGGGCGAACAAGACCAGCACCACCGGTGCGAGCACCACGAGTAGTCCTTGCATACCGACCAGTAAACACCCTCGAGGTCTCGAAACGGACACGCGCCCGGGACGGTCGGCCGACTCGTGGCGCCCTGCGCCCGTAGGCTGGCCGTCGTGAGCGACGAAGCGCTTGATGCGGGGACGGGAGCCGCACAGCAGGAGAGCAGACTGGCACTGGTGCGCCGGGCCCGCCGGATGAACCGGACGTTGGCGACCGCGTTCCCGCACGTGTTCGCCGAACTCGACTTCACCAATCCGCTGGAGTTGACCGTCGCGACCATCCTGTCCGCCCAGTGCACCGACAAGCGGGTCAACGAGGTCACCCCGGCGCTGTTCGCGCGCTACCGCACGGCCGCCGACTACGCCGGCGCCCGGCGCGACGAGCTCGAGGAGCTGATCCGGCCCACCGGCTTCTACCGCAACAAGGCCACCTCGCTGATCGGACTCGGCCAGGCGCTGGTCGAAAAGCACGACGGCCGGGTGCCCGGCACCCTGGCCGAACTGGTCGAACTGCCCGGGATCGGCCGCAAGACCGCCAACGTGGTGCTCGGCAACGCCTTCGACGTCCCCGGCATCACCGTCGACACCCACTTCCTGCGTCTGGTGGCGCGGTGGCGCTGGACCGACGAGACCGATCCGGTGAAGGTCGAGCACGCGGTCGGCGCGCTGATCGAACGCAAGGAGTGGACGCTGCTGTCGCACCGGGTGATCTTCCACGGCCGACGGGTCTGCCACGCCCGCCGCCCGGCCTGCGGGGTCTGCCTGATCGCACGCGACTGCCCCTCCTACGGGATCGGCCCCACCGACCCGGAGGCCGCGGCCGCACTGGTGCGCGGGCCCGAGACCGACCATCTGCTGGCGCTGGCCCCGACTCGGGCCCGGCCCCGACCGAGGAGACGACGATGACGACCGCCGGACGGATCAGCCTGGGGCTGCTGGTGGCGGTGCTCGCCCTGATCGGGGTGGTCACGTTCTACACGCTCAACAGTGATGACCCGGCACCCGCGCCGACCGGGCCGCCGCAGGCGATGCCGGCCGGCGGCGGGTCCGACGAGGAGGAGCCCGTACGGGTCGACGATCCGGAGCTCTGGGCACGCTGCCCGGTCGAGGGCGACGACGGCGGGGACGGGCCGCTGGCCGGGGTGACCCTGGCCTGCCTGGACGGATCCGACGACGTCGACCTCGGCGCGGTCGTCACCGGCCGGCCGACCGTGGTCAACCTGTGGGCGTACTGGTGCGCGCCGTGCCGCAAGGAGCTGCCGGCGATGGCCGAGTTCGCCGAACTGGCCGACGGGCAGGTCGACGTGCTGACCGTGCACATCGAAGACGGTGCCGCATCCGGGGTGGAACTGCTCGAGTCCCTCGGGGTCAGCCTGCCGGCGGTCGCCGACGCAGACCGTCTCACCGTGGCGGCCCTCGGCGCGCCGCGAGTGGTGCCGGTGACCGTGCTGCTGGACGCCGACGGTGAGATCGTCGAGACCCTGGTGGTGCCGTTCGAGACCTCCGCGGAGATCGCGGACGCGGTGCGCGAGCATTTGGGGGTGGACCTGTGACCACGGTCCCCGGCTCCGTCGATCCGGCGTCCGCGGCCGGCCACCCCCCGCCGTGGCTGGCCGGGCTGGCCGAGCGCATGCGTGACCTGCGGGAGGACGCCGTGCCGGAGGCACTGCGCGACCGGGTGCCCGGCCCCGGCGAGGCCACGCGCCGGGCCTCGGTGCTCATGCTCTTCGGCGAGCGCGCCGACGCCGTCGACGCGGCCGCCGATCTCGCCGCGCCCGGACCGGCCACCGGCGGTCCGCCGCCGGCCGACGTGCTGCTGCTGCAGCGCTCGGCCGACCTGCGCCACCACGGTGGCCAGGTCGCCTTCCCCGGCGGGGCGGCCGACCCCGGTGACGGCGGGCCGATCGGCACCGCGCTGCGCGAGGCGCAGGAGGAGACGGGACTGGATCCGGACGGGGTCGCCCCGCTGGTGGTCATGCCCGAGCTGTACATCCCGCCGTCGGGCTTCTCGGTCTCCCCGGTGCTGGCCTACTGGCGCCGACCCAGCCCGGTGCGCGCGGTCGATCAGGGCGAGACGGCCCGGGTGGCGCGCATCCCGCTGGCGGACCTGGTCGACCCGGTCAACCGCTTCCAGGTCGGCATGGCCGGCCAGTACAAGGGCCCGGCGTTCATGGTCGACGGGATGCTCGTGTGGGGCTTCACGGCCGGACTGCTGTCCACCCTGATCGGGGCGGCCGGCTGGGAGCAGCCGTGGGATCAGGACGACGTGCGGGAGCTGTCGACCACCCTGGCGGGCCTGGACGAGCAGGCCGGTCCGCGGTGACCGCCTCGATCTGGCTCGACGTGGTGATCGCCGCCGTCGCGGCGCTCGCGGCGCTGGCCGGGTGGCGTCAGGGCGCCACCGCCTCGTCGATCGCGATCCTCGGGGTGCTCGGCGGCGCGGTGGTCGGAGTGGCGATCGTGCCCCCGATGGTCGGCGGCATCGACGACTTCCGGCTGCGGGTGTTCATCGCGGTGCTGACGATCACGCTGCTGGTGGTGACCGGTCAGGCGGCCGGGATGTGGCTGGGCCGATCGTTGCGCGCGGCACTGACCGGTGCGCGCACCCGCACGGTCGACCAGACCGCGGGCGCGGTGCTGCAGATCTTCGTGGTGCTCGCCCTGGCCTGGCTGGTGGCGGTGCCGATGGCCAGCGTCCAGTCCCCGGCGGCGGCCGCGGTCCGCGGCTCGTGGGTGCTGGCCGGGGTGGACCGGGTGGCCCCCGACTGGGCGCGCACCCTGCCGGCCCGGATGGCGTTGACCCTCGACGAGTCGGGCCTGCCGGAGGTGCTCGGCCCCTTCCAGCGCACCCCGGTCGCCGGGGTGGACCCGCCGGATCCGACGCTGATCGATCGGCCGGGCGTGCAGACCGCGCTGGACTCCACCGTGGAGGTGCTCGGTTCGGCCTCGCGGTGCGAACGCGGGCTGGAGGGCAGCGGTTTCGTCATCGCCCCGTCCCGGGTGATGACCAACGCCCACGTGGTGGCCGGCACCGATCGGGTGGTG
>JAJYRZ010000122.1 GCA_021793835.1 Actinomycetes bacterium
TTCCGGAACCTGACCCACTACATCTTGCGGTCCCTGATCCACTCCGGCCAGCTTCACGAACGCATCAACGCACTCTGAAACCGGAAGAGCCCGGATAGTCGCGTGGCGGGCTCTTGGGCAGCCACAGATCCTGACCGATGGCGGCCAGGTGTGGACCGTAGAGGGCGGCGACCGTGATGTCGGTGCGCGCCTCGAGCCCGGTCAGCACGCGGCCCGACAGCAGCCGCCGCGCGACGATGCGCGGGCTGCCGTCGAGGGGGAGACCGCGGCACAGGGTCTCGGCGATCGCCGCCTCGCGGTCTCGGCCCGGATACAGGTACGCGTATGCCCCGTCGGCGCTGTTGAAGCGGCCACCGCGGCCCGGCCGAGGGACGGTCGGGGTCATGGCGTGGGTGTCACGGCGGTCGCTATGCACGCGCCACAGCCGGGTGCCGGCGGCGCGCGTCGTGGTGACCGCGGGCGCGTGCCCACCGGGAGGGGGCGGTGTGCGGGGCATCAGTCGTCCGACAGGCCCGATGCGATACCCAGGAGCAGTTCTGCGTCCTGCTCGCCGATACCCGGAACCAGGTCCGCCGGTGCGACACCGGGGTCGAGCCAGTCGTTCGGGCTGAGCCACCACGAGGTGGCCGCCCAGGGGGCGGTCGCGGCGCCGAGCCGTCTGTTGACCGTCGCCACGATCGGATGCACCCGGTGGCGTTCGTGGTCGAACTGGAAGACCGGGTGCACATACCGGTTGCCGACCTTCAGTCCGATCAGTGCGCCGTCGGCGCGCAAGCGCTGGGCGGCGGACCGGCCCGATCCGGGCGTGGCCGACAGTTCGGCCACGGCCGCCGAGCCGACGGTGCCTCGGTCGAGGATCCCGCGCTGGGCCTGGGCCAGCAGCCGGCCGCGGCGCCGGGTCCGGCTCACCTCCGACAGCAGATCCACCCGGCGCCGACTCTGATCGCGGCCGACGGTGAGCAGGGCGTCGATGCTGTCGCGCACCAATTCCAAGAACTCGGCGTCGGACAGCACCGACAGATCTATCGAGCCGCCTCGGCGTGCGGTGGTGCCCGCCATGTCCCTCATCTCCATCGCTACGTGTGCAACACCGGATATACGCGTTGGAGACGTAGCTCAGCGAGTGATTCGAGGATGCGCGGAGCGGCAGGCCCCGGTCAGCCGCGGGCCGCGCCGAGGTCCGCGGCTGTGGCGCGGGTGGCCGCGAGTGCAGTCGCGGTCAGGGCCAGCGCCGTCACCGCACCGCCCACGATCAGCGCGGCGCCGGGGCCCGGCTCGACGATTACCGAACCGGTCCGCCCGTAGGCGAAGCCGACGATCCCGACGGTCGCCGCGGCGCCGCCCAGCACCAGGCCCACCGCCACCGCGAGTACCGATTCGGCCATCGTCGCCGTCACCAGTTGACCGCGCGTGGCACCGATGCGGCGGGTCAGCGTGAACTCGGTGCGCCGGCCGATCATCGCGGCGACGACGTTGTCGACCACCACGATCGCGGCGAACGCGGCGATCAGCCCCACGATGATCAGCGTGAGCGCCTGCACCCCCTCGTCGTCCGGATCGATCGCCAGGCCGTCGGCGGCCGCGGCCAGATCCTGGATCTTCAGGGTGTAGAGCGACACGGTCGCCAGGGCTGTGCAGATCAGCACCGGCATGGTCACCGCCGCGGTCTGATCGGTGCGCCCGCGCACGTGCGAGGTCGCCAGCTCGCCGGCTGCGCCGAATATCGCGGTGGCGGGCCGGGCCAGCGCGCCGGCGGTCGCCCGCAGGATCGGCGGGGACAGCAGCGCCGCACCGATCGCGGCGGCGATCGACGCCTGGCCGGCCAGGCTCACGGCCAGGAAACCGGTGTCCGCGGGCAAGGCCGCCACCGTCGCCGCGCACGACAGCCCCACGACCAGCAGGCCGATCCCGGCCCACCGGCGGGCCGCGCCGATCCGCGCCCCGTCGGTCTCGGCGCGGTCGAGCGCGTCGACGGCGCTGATCCGCCCGGCCCGCAGCGCGGTCACCGCCGCCGCGGCGACCGCGGCCAGCACCGTCACCGCAGGCCCGGCGACCAGCGCGACGGGACCGATCGTGTGCTCGGTGCCGGCCGAGACCTGGTCGGCGCCGCGCAGCGCGGCCAGCACCGCGGTGCCGACCGGCACGGCCGGCCCGATCGCGGCGATCGAGGCGACGAGTGCGAGTGCGGCCGCCTCGAAGACCAGCATCCGGGCGATCTGGCCCGGCACCGCACCGACCGCGGTGAGCAGGGCGATCTCCCGGTGGCGTTGCCGCAACGACAGTGCCATCGTCGAGGCCACGCCGAACACGACGATCACCAGCGACCAGCCGCCCGCCGCGCCGGCGACGGTCAGCAGCGCGGTGCGGTCGGCGCCGGAGACTCCCGCGTCGGCGGCGGTGTCGATGAGCGAGGCGAAGGCGGTCAGCACGACCGCGCCGAGGAACACGGTGATCGCGGTGGCCGCGAACCCGGCCCACCGGGACCGCAGGGAGCCGGCGGCCAGCGACAGCGCGATCATCGCCGCCCCCCGCAGTCCCCGGCCGAGAGGGCCGGCTCGAGCGCGATCATCCGCGCGGCCACCGCGGCCGCGGTCGGGACGGGCAGCGCCCCGGCGATCCGGCCGTCGGCGAGGAACACCACCGTGTCGGCGCGCGCGGCCGCGACCGGATCGTGGGTGACCATCACCACCGTCTGGCCGTACTCGTCCACCGCCGCGCGCAGCAGGTCGAGCACGCCGGCCGCGGCGGCGCTGTCCAGGGCTCCGGTCGGTTCGTCGGCGATCACCACCTCGGGGCGGGAGGCCAGGGCGCGGGCGATGGCCACCCGCTGCTGCTGACCGCCCGACAGCGCGCCCGGACGCCGATCGGCCAGACCGGCGAGTCCGACCGCGTCGAGCAGTGCTCGGCACTCATCGCGGTCGATGCGGGTGCCGGCCAACCTCATCGGCAGGGTGACGTTGGCCAGCACCGACAGCGTCGGCAGCAGGTTGTAGTCCTGGAACACCAGCCCGATCCGGGTGCGGCGCAGGCGTGTGAGCGCGGCCGGCGAGAGCCCGGTGAACCCGTGGCCGTCGACGGTCACCGTGCCCGCGGTCGGCCGGTCCAGACCCGCCATGCAGTGCAGCAGCGTGGACTTGCCCGAGCCGGACGGGCCCATCACCGCGGTGAACGTGCCGGCGGGAACGGTCAGGTCCACCGCGTCCAGGGCGGTCACCGCGGTGGTGCCGGCGCCGTAGACCTTGGTCAATCCGGCCACCTGCAACGCGGTGATCGGCGGCGGCGCAGTGGAGGGTGTGTCGGTCATGGTGGGGTCCGTTCCTCGAGTCGTCGGGATGCGGAGACCAGCCTGGGCGCAGGGCCCTGCGCGGCGACACCGCCGCCGGGACCGCCACCCGACCGACTTTCGGCGGGGGTGGCCGGTCGACCGATGCCGGTGTGCCGGCCCGGCCCGCACGGTTAGCGTCGAGGACACCATGACGCTCCCGGACCCGTTCGCCCCCGCACCCTCGCCCGCCGGCCGCCGCCGGGCTATGGACGCTGCGGTGATCGTGTGCGCGATCGGGTTCGGGCTGTTCATGCTCGCTCCGACCGCTTCTGCACACAGCCGCCCCGCCCTGATCGCGGACGTCGTCCTCGGCGCGGCGGCGTGCGCGGCGCTGGTCTGCCGGCGGCGCCGGCCGGTCGCCGTGGCGGCCTTCGCGGTCGCCGCGTCCGCGGTCTCGGCGTGCGCGGCCGGGGCCTCGCTGGTGGCGCTGTTCTCCGCGGCCGTGCGGGTCCGTCCCGCGATCCTGGCCGCGCTCACGGCCGCCGAGCTGGTCGCCGTGTTCTGTTTCCCCCTGCTGTATCCGGGCGCCGGGGGCTTCGGTTACGCCGCCCAGGTGACCATCGGCGGCCTGCTCAACCTGGCCGTGGTCGGCTGGGGCCTGATGGTGCGCGCCCAACGCGCCCACCTGGCCGCGGTCGAGGCCCGCGCCCGGGACCTGGAGGCCGGGCAGGAGATCCTCGCCGCCACCGTGCGTGACCAGGAGCGCCGGCGCATCGCCGGCGAGATGCATGACGCGCTCGCGCACCGACTGTCGCTGCTCAGCGTGCACGCCGGGGCGCTCGAGTTGCGGACGGACCTGGGCCCGGCGCAGATCGCCGAGATGGCCGGGGTGATCCGGCAGACCAGTCACGACGCGCTGGAGGACCTGCACGAGGTGATCGGACTGCTGCGCGAGACGCCCGGCGCCGACGACTCCCTGCTCACCCCGGGGCGCGGGCTGGGCGATGTGGCCGGGCTCGTCGACCAGGCGCGGCGGGCCGGTGCGCAGGTCGCGCTCGACTCCCGGGTGACCGGGAGCGGGGCGGGCCCGCGCGGACGGGCGGCTGCGGCCACGGCCTACCGGATCGTGCAGGAGGGTCTGACCAATGCGCGCAAGCACGCCCCCGACTCACCGGTCGAAGTCACCGTGTGTTCGGACGGGCCGGAGACGATCATGGTCACCGTGACCACGACTCTGACCGCAGCGCCGCGCCCGGGGCCCGGCGCGGCGCCCGCACTCGCGATCCCCGGCGCCGGCAGCGGACTGCAGGGGCTGGCCGAGCGGGTGTCGCTGCTCGGCGGCACGCTCACCGCCGGGCCGGTCGGCGACCGGTTCGTCGTGGCCGGCAGGTTGCCGTGGACGCGGTAGCCGATCCGACCCGCGTGCTGCTGGTCGACGACGACGCCCTGGTGCGGATGGGGCTGCGCGCCATGCTCGACGGACACGCCGGGATCCGGGTGGTCGCCGAGGCGGCCGACGGGGCCGAGGTGCCGGACCTGGTCGCCGCCCACCGCCCGCACGTGGTGCTGATGGACCTGCGGATGACCACCGTCGACGGCATCACCGCGACCCGGCGGCTGCGCGCCGGCGGGGCCGAGGCGGCCGTGATCGTGCTGACCACCTTCGACGATGCCGCACTGGTGAAAGGCGCCCTCGGGGCCGGGGCGATCGGCTTCCTGCTCAAACACGCCCCGCCCGGCGACATCGTCCGCGCGATCGCCGCGGCCCGGCGCGGGGAGAGTCTGCTGTCCCCGGAGATCGCGACCAGGCTGGTGGCGATGGTCGCCGACGATGTGCGCGGCGACCCCGACCGTGATGCGGCACGCGCCCGGCTGGGCCGGCTGAGCGCGCGGGAGCAGCAGGTCGCCCGCGAGGTCGCCGCGGGCCGGACGAACGCCGAGATCGCGGACGCGCTCGGCCTGACCGTGCCGACGATCAAGAGCTACATCTCCGATGTGCTCGGCAAGACCGGCACCGACAACCGGGTGCAGCTCGCCGTGTTGGTCCACACCGCGCGGCTGGGCGGGACCGGCGGGTAGCCGCCGGCCCCGCCCAGCAGCGAGCCCGGAGGGCGCAATCCCTTCCGGACGATCACACGCATGCCCGTCGGCGGGCCGACGGGCATGCCGGGCCGGTCAGCCCGGCGATCACTGGGCGCGGGTTACTGCCGACGCCGCCCCGGCGGCGAGGCCGACTCGGGTGTCAGGGGTTCAGCGGACGATTGGTCCACGTCCCGTCGGGGCGTGCGAACCAGCCACCGGCGGCATCGCTGCCGCCGTCGACGTGCACCGTGGTGCCGGTGACGTAACGCGACATCTCAGAGGCGAGGAACAGCGCCGGTCCGGCCACGTCCTCCGGCGAACCCGGACCACCCAGCGGCGCCCACCGCGGCCAGTTCGCACGGTCTTTCTCGGGGACCAGACGGGCATAGGGCACCTGCGGAGTCTCGATCAGGTCCGGGGCGATGTTGTTGACCCGGATCCCGTACGGCCCCACCTCCAGTGCCAGGCTGCGGGTGAAATGCCGCAGCGCCGCCTTATAGGTGGCGTACACCGTATGGCCGGGGATGCCCCGGTGCGCCTCGACAGTGGTCATGTTGATGATGGACCCACCGCGGCCGCGCTCGATCATCCCGGGCAGCACCGCATGAGTGGCACGCATGGCATGGCCGAGATTGGCCTGGTTCAGCCCGTCCCACTCGCTTGGATCGGCGTCGACGAATGTGGTCGCCGGTCGGAGGAAGTCCCCCACGTTATTGACCAGGATGTCCGCCTCGTGATCGGCGAGTTCCGACGCCACGGCGGGGGCGGTGGCATCGGCGACGACAGTCGTGATCCTCGCGGTCTCGCCGGCCAGCGCCGATGCGGACGATGCGTCGGTGTCAACGACCACGACGCTCGCGCCGTGTGCTGCGAAGAGGCGGGTGACCGCAGCGCCGATGCCCTTGGCGCCGCCGGTGACGATCGCGGTCTTCCCGGTAAGCAGCGGCCCCACCAGTGCGCTCGGGCCCGTCATGCCAGCCCGGCCCGGGTCTGAGCAACCATCTCGGCGATCGCGCGGGGGGCGTCGCCCTGCGTGTATCCGAGCGCGGCAGTCTGTGCGGGGTCGGTCTCGTAGGCGATGACGTTGCCGCGGCCCTGCACGATGAACGGGTCGGGCAGCATCGGGTGCTCCTCGTCGCGTTCGGCCAGGGTGATGGAGCTGCCCGCGGCGTCGAAGATCATCTGGAAGTACTCGCGGAAGGAGAGGTTCGCGTCGCCGATCAGGTATGCGGTACCGGTCTCGGCGTTGCGCAACGCGCCACCGACCGCCTCGGCGAGCGAACGTACCGACATGTAGTTGGTGCCGCCCGCAGGGGTGAAGTTCTCGATCTCGGGCATTTTTCCGTCGGCCCACGCGAGGAACCGCCCGATACGGGCCATCGACGGCCCGGGGGTCACGCCGAGGATGTTCGGGGCGTTGAGCGTGGAGACCGTGAACTGGTCATCGCCCAGTTCCCGAGCGCGCTCGTCGGCCAGCGCGCGGGCGCGGACGTAGTCGTTGGTCTCGACGAGCTCGGGGAGCACCTGGTGGTAGTAACTGCCGATCTGGACGAAGTTCGGTACCCCCGCTTCTTTAGCCAGCGCGGCGAATCGCGGCACGCCGCCGATCTGCATCTTCTCCCAGAACGCGGCTCTGTCGGCGTCGGCGGGGATGTGGCGGATGTCGTTGCCGGCGGCGAAGACGATGCCCTCGAACGGGGCGATGTCTGCGGCGGTGAATCCGCCCTCGCTGTAGTCGCCCAACAGGACGGGGAATTCGCTCGCGACAGTGCCCGGTGCAGGTGCGGTGCGCGCGGCCACCGTCACCTCGTCGCCCTGCTCACGCAGGTGGGAGGCCACCTCCGTGCCGATCATGCCGGTCCCGCCGATGATCAGGGTCTTCATGAGTTCTCCTTGCGTCGTCTGTCATCCAAGGCGCCGATCGGTCAGGTCATCCTCGGAAGCCAGCCCCCGGTAGGAGCCAGGTTGCTCGACCGTGATCCTGGCACCTGTCAGTGGGGTTATTCGGCGATGTCCCATCCACTGCGCCCCGGCGCGGACGCGGCCGATGTGCGCGGCGACCGGGACGTGCTCGGCCCGGCCGTGCCGAACCGCCACCGTGACCAGGTCGGCGGCCACGACCCACCGGCCCCGTGTCCGGCGCCACGCTCGCCCACGGCGCCCGGACGGCGGTCGGGACGGCCGCCGGCGGCTCGCGGTGCTCGAGTCGGCAGTCCGGGCCCGCCGACCAGATCCCGCGCCGCACCGGGTCGGGCGGGCCCGTGTGCGCGAGCAGTTCCTCGATCACTTCGGCACAGGGGTGGCGCGAAACCGTTGGTCGGGCGATACTCGGAACACCTAGTGATTTGTCCCACGCACCGAACCCGGGAGGAACCCGTGACCGATCCGACCCCCTCCACCAGCCCGACATCCGCCCAGTCGCCGACCGAGCAGTTCCGTGCCGCCCGCGATGTACTGCTGGCCAATGCGGAGGACTACGACGCCGCCTGCGCGCAGTTCGTCTGGCCGCAGCCGGCCGAGTTCAACTGGGCACTGGACTGGTTCGATGCGATCGCGCGCGACAACGACGATCCGGCGCTGTGGATCGTCGAGCAGGACGGCAGCGAGGCGAAATGGTCGTTCGCCGAGCTGTCGCGGCGCTCGCACCAGGTGGCGAACTGGCTGCGGGGCAGAGGTGTGGGCCGCGGTGACCGCATCCTGCTCGTGCTCGCCAACCAGGTGGAGCTGTGGGAGACGATGCTGGCGGCGATGAAGCTCGGGGCCGTGGTCATCCCGGCGACCACGCTGCTGGTCGAGTCGGACCTACGTGACCGCATCGACCGCGGCGACGCGTCGTTCGTCGTGGCCCGGGCGGGAGACGCGGACAAGTTCGCCGCTCAGGACGGGGTCACCCGCATCGCCGTCGGCGGCGCTCCCGCACCCGAAGGCTGGATCGACTACGCCGAGTCCGCGGCCGCCCCGGCCGAGTTCACTCCGGACGGGCCGACCAGGGCGAGCGACACGCTGCTGCTGTATTTCACCTCCGGCACCACCAGCAAGCCCAAGCTCGTCGAGCACACCCACGCCTCCTACCCGATCGGGCACCTGTCGACGATGTACTGGATCGGCATGCGGCCCGGCGATGTGCACCTGAACATCTCCTCGCCCGGCTGGGCCAAGCACGCCTGGTCGAACGTCTTCGCGCCCTGGAGCGCCGAAGCGTGCGTGTTCATCGTCAACTACGACCGCTTCGACGCGAACTGGCTGATGCGCGAGATGGACCGGGTCGGCGTGACGAGCTTCTGCGCACCGCCGACCGTGTGGCGGATGCTCATCCAGGCGGACCTGACCCGGCTGACCAGGCCGCCGCGCACGATCGTCGGGGCCGGTGAACCGCTCAACCCCGAGGTCATCGAGCGGGTGCGCCGGGCCTGGGGTGTGACGATCCGGGACGGCTACGGACAGACCGAGACCACCGTGCAGGTGGCGAACACCCCCGGACAGCCGGTCAAACCCGGATCGATGGGGCGTTCCAGCCCGGGCTTTTCGATCGTGCTGGTCGACCCCGCGACCGGAGAGCGCGGCAGCGAAGGCGAGATCTGCATCGACCTCGATGCGCGCCCGGTCGGGCTGATGGCCGGCTACCACGGCGATGCCGAGCGCACCGACATCGCGACCGAAGGCGGTGTCTACCACACCGGGGACGTCGGCTCGATGGACGAGGACGGCTACATCACCTACATCGGCCGCACCGACGACGTGTTCAAGTCCTCGGACTACCGCATCTCGCCGTTCGAGCTCGAAAGCGCGCTGATCGAACACGAGGCCGTCGTCGAAGCGGCGGTCGTCCCGGCCGACGATCCGGTGCGCCTCGCGGTACCGAAGGCCTACATCGTGCTGGCCGACGGGTGGGAGCCGGACGCGGACACCGCGGCGGCGATCTTCGCGCACTCGCGCGCGCACCTGGCGCCCTATAAGCGGCTGCGCCGCATCCAGTTCGCCGAACTGCCCAAGACGATCTCCGGCAAGATCCGCCGGGTCGAACTGCGGGCCG
>JAJYRZ010000123.1 GCA_021793835.1 Actinomycetes bacterium
CGGAGGAGTACCTCGACGCGCGGCCGCCCGAATAGCCGCCGGCCGGTACGAGCAGCTAGCACAAAGCGAGGTCCCCGCCGATCGGGGATCGGCGGGGACCTCGCTTCGTACGGGTGAGACTACTTCGAGCCCGGCGGGCGGATGCCGCCCTTCATGCCCAGGCCCTTCGGCTCGACGCTGAGCTTCGGCGCCTCGGTCTCCTTCTTCGGCTCCTCAGCGGGGGCCTCCTCGGCCTTCGGGGCCTCGGCAGGAGCCTCGTCCGCCTTTGGCTCCTCAGCCGGCTCCTCGGCCTTCGGGGCGGCCTTCGGCGCGCCCGGTGCCTTCGGAGCGCCCGGGGCGCGCATGCCACCGGCCATCCCGAGCCCACCGGCCACCGGCTTCGGCGGCGCGGGAGCCTCCGACGGGGCCTGGGCCGGTGCCTCGGCGGCCGGAGCCGCCTCGGTCTCGGCTGCAGGCGCCTCAGCCTGCGGAGCCTCCGCCTTCGGGGCGGCCTTCGGAGCGCCCGGCGCCTTCATGCCGCCGGCCATGCCCAGCCCGCCTGCAGCCGGCTTCGGCGTGGCCTTCGGCGCCTCGGCCTGCGGGGCGTCCGCCTCGGGAGCCTCGGTGGCCGGAGCCGACGCCTTCGGTGCGCCCGGGGCCTTCATGCCACCGGCCATACCGAGACCGCCGCCGGCCGGCTTGGGCGCCCCACCCGGGGCGGGTGCGCCGCCGCCGGGCTTCGGTGCGCCCGGAGCCTTCATGCCACCGGCCATGCCCAGTCCGCCACCGGCGGGCTTGGGGGCACCGCCGGGCTTGGGTGCGCCACCGGCCGGAGCCGCGGCGGGAGCCGCCGCCGGAGCGGCCGCAGCAGCTGCGACCTTCTCCTTCTTCTTCGGCGCGGGCTCCTTCTTCTCGCGGACCGGCGAGGAGATCTCGTGCTGGGCCAGGCCGCGGCGCACGCCCTCGAGCAGCACCTGGGCCACGTCGAGCACGTCGACGTCCTCGCCCTGCTCCTCCTTGGCGGTCACGCCGTCGGACATCATCACGCGGCAGAACGGGCAGCCGGTGACGATCTGCTCGGCGCCGGTGGTCAGGGCCTCGTCGACGCGCTCCATGTTGATGCGCTTGCCGACCTGCTCCTCCATCCACATGCGGGCACCGCCGGCACCACAGCACAGGGAGCGCTCGCGGTTACGCGGCATCTCCTTGAGCGTGGCCTCTTCGCCGATCAGGTCGCGCGGCGCCTCGTAGACGTCGTTGTGGCGGCCGAGGAAGCAGGGGTCGTGGTAGGTGACCTCCTTCTTCTCCGGGCCGGACACGGGCACCAGACGCTTGTCACGCACCAGCCGGTTGAGCAGCTGGGTGTGGTGGACGACCTCGTAGTCGCCGCCGAGCTCCGGGTACTCGTTGGTCAGGGTGTTGAAGCAGTGCGGGCAGGTCGCCACGACCTTGCGGCGCTTGCGCGGCAGATCCTCGAACACCTCGTCCAAGGTGGCGACGTTCTCCATGGCCAACTGCTGGAAGAGCAGTTCGTTGCCCGAGCGGCGCGCCGGGTCACCGGTGCAGGTCTCGCCGGTGCCGAGCACCATGAACTTCACCGCGGCCACGTGCAGCAGCTCGGCCACGGCCTTGGTGGTCTTCTTCGCCCGGTCCTCGTAGGCGCCGGCGCAGCCGACCCAGAACAGGTACTCGTAGTCGTCGAAGCTGTCGGTGTCCTGGCCGTAGACCGGGACCTCGAAGTCCAGCTCCTTGATCCACCCGGTGCGCTCACTGGAGTTCTGGCCCCACGGGTTGCCCTTGTTCTCCAGGTTCTTGAACAGTCCGGCCAGCTCGTGCGGGAACTCGGACTCGATCAGCACCTGGTAGCGGCGCATGTCGATGATGTGGTCGACGTGTTCGATGTCGACCGGGCACTGCTCGACGCACGCACCGCAGTTGGTGCAGTCCCACAGCGCCTCGACGTCGAACACCGGGGCCGGTTCGCCCTCGACGTAGGGGCCGACCAGGGGGCGCTCGGCCTCCAGGCGTGCCGACTCGGGGATCTTGGCCAGCAGCTCTTCGTCCGGGTTGCCGTCGGCGTCGACCAGGCCGATCTCCTCGCCGGCCATGTCCTTCTTGCCGCCGGCGATCAGGTACGGGGCCTTGGCGTAGGCGTGGTCGCGCAGCGACATCACCATCAGCTTCGGGCTCAGCGGCTTACCGGTGTTCCACGCCGGGCACTGGCTCTGGCAACGACCGCACTCGGTACAGGTCGAGAAGTCGAGCCAGCCCTTCCAGGAGAAGTCCTCGATCTGGCCCGCACCGAAGGCGTCGACCTCCGGGTCGGCCTCCTCGAGCTCGAGGCGCTTGCCGCCGGACATCATCGGCTTGACCGCGCCGAGCGCCGGGCCGCCGTCGTCTTCGCGCTTGAAGTAGATGTTGAAGAACGCGGCGAAGCGGTGCCAGGCCACGCCCCAGGTCACGAAGTAGCCGACCACGGCCAGCCAGACCATGCCCGACAGCAGCTTGACCACGGCCGCGTAGCTGACCGAGATCTCGGGGATGCCGTCGAACAGCTGCGCGAAGTAGTGGGTGAAGAACGAGGTCCAGATCGGCGGGTTCTCGATACCGCTGGAGATCTTGAACGTCTTGACGAAGATCATGCCCAGGCCCTCGAGCAGGACGACCCACTCGACGAAGTAGGCGGCCTTACGGTCCGAGCCGGCGAAGCGCGACATGCGCTCGGGCGAGCGCGTGGTGTTGATCTGGCGGATCACCATCAGCACGATGATGCCGATCGTGGTGGCCAGGCCCAGCAGCTCCGACCACAGGATCCAGATGTTCCACGCGCCGAAGACCGGCCAGTGGAAGGACGGGTCGAAGACCTCACCGTACGCCTCGAACCACAGCAGTGCGCCGCCGAGGAAGCCGATCATCACCAGCCAGTGGAAGATGCCGACCGTGCGGAACTTCAGCATCTTGGTGTGGCCGAGGAATTCCTTGATCATCGTCCACAGACGCGGGAAGAAGGGCCACAGTCGCGTGCCGTCGGGTTGCCCCTGGGCGATCGTGCGCACCATCCGGCCGACGCCGGACAGGAACATCGCCCAGCAGAACAGGCTGATCAGTGTGGCGATGGTGCCCAACGTGATTGTCAGGGCGGTCATCTCGGTCCCTTCTTCGGGGCTGTGCTGACGAGAGTCGCCTGCGCGGCGCAGCGGCACCCGTAGCCGGGTCGCCTCAAGGACGCGGGCTCGGGTGCGGACGTGCACGGACGGCTCTTTTCTGACCGAAGGGTATAACGGATCGCCCGTCGACCGGGAGTCGAGGTGTTGCGGTGGTGTCCGGGGTCGCCGGGGCGCGAGGGCGTGCCGCCGCGCACCCGTTCGCGGATCCGGACGTCCAGGAGGGTCCGCTCGATGAGACCCGGCACGGAAACGGCGTTCTGCGTGAATAGCGTCACAGCGATCCGGTCGTCGCGTTCGGGGTCGGCGACCACGTGAGCCGAAAGGTGTGAAGACGACATGGCGATCAAGCGGGTGGTCACAGCGGTGGCGGCCGCGGCGTCGGTGGCGGGGACGGCGATGGGGGGCGGCGGCGTGGCCGCGGCCGACCCGGTCGACGACTTCGCGGCCAAGCTGGGGACCAACACCACGCTCGGCGGATTCGCCGGCACCGCGCTCGGGGCCGGGGCGGGCTGCGCGCTGGGCAGTCTCGGCACCGCCGCGGCCGGCGGCTCGGTGGGCTGCCTGACCGGCGGGGTGGCCGGCGGCCTGGTCGGCGGCGCCGGGATCGGTGGGGTGCTCGGCACACTGGCGGGCGGATCGGCGACCCTGCCCGAGCTGATCGCGTTGGGCGAGGCCGAGAACGCGGGCGACGCAGAGTCCGGCGAAGGCGGCGGCGCTGAGTGATCGTGCCCCGCCGGCGCGGAAGTGGTCGCGCCCGGCGGCGCGGGTGTGCGGGCGGCGGCCCGGGGTGCGGATGTCTTCCGACCCCGGGCCGCCGCCCTTCGCGGTGGAGGCGGGCTGTGGGGAGGATCACGCGCTCCGGTGGCGATCGCGGAATGAAAGCGCGCCCCCGCCGGTTACACCTGATGACAGACTTGAGCGGACCAGGCTCAGGAATCTTGACCCGGCGGCCGCGCTGATGCACCCTTGAGCGGGTAAAGCTCAAGGGGTGTGGATCGGCGAGGCGCTCACGGCGGGCGGGAGACCTGTCCGGGGCGCTCGACTGCGCACAGCGGTCGGCGAAGCGGCACAGCAGGTGACGGCGCCGATCACCACACGGACATCGTGAACACGGACATTCAGGAGGAGAACCATGGCACGTGCGGTCGGTATCGACCTGGGGACCACCAACTCGGTCGTCTCCGTGCTGGAAGGCGGCGAGCCCGTCGTCGTCGCGAATGCGGAAGGCGCCCGCACCACCCCCTCGGTGGTGGCCTTCGCCAAGAACGGTGAGGTGCTGGTCGGTCAGCCCGCCAAGAACCAGGCGGTGACCAACGTCGACCGCACCATCAGCTCGGTCAAGCGCCACATCGGCACCGACTGGGCGACGAAGGTCGACGACAAGGACTACACCTCGCAGGAGATCAGCGCGCGCACGCTGATGAAGCTCAAGCGCGACGCGGAGGCCTACCTCGGCGAGGAGATCACCGACGCGGTCATCACCGTGCCGGCCTACTTCGAGGACAGCCAGCGTCAGGCCACCAAGGAGGCCGGGCAGATCGCGGGCCTGAACGTCCTGCGCATCGTCAACGAGCCCACCGCGGCCGCCCTGGCCTACGGCCTGGACAAGGGTGAGAAGGAACAGACCATCCTGGTCTTCGACCTCGGCGGCGGCACCTTCGACGTCTCGCTGCTGGAGATCGGCGACGGCGTGGTCGAGGTGCGTGCCACCTCGGGCGACAACGAGCTCGGCGGCGACGACTGGGACCAGCGGATCGTCGACTGGCTGGTGGAGAAGTTCAAGTCGGCCAACGGCATCGACCTGACCAAGGACAAGATGGCCCTCCAGCGTCTGCGTGAGGCGGCGGAGAAGGCCAAGATCGAGCTGTCGAGCTCGCAGACCACCTCGATCAACCTGCCGTACATCACCGTCGACGGCGACAAGAACCCGCTGTTCCTCGACGAGCAGCTCTCGCGCAGCGAGTTCCAGAAGATCACCCAGGATCTGCTGGACCGCACCCGCAAGCCCTTCCAGCAGGTCATCAAGGACGCCGGCATCGCGATCGGCGACGTGGACCACGTGGTGCTCGTCGGTGGTTCGACCCGTATGCCGGCCGTGACCGAGCTGGTCAAGGAGCTCACCGGCGGCCGCGAGCCGAACAAGGGCGTCAACCCCGACGAGGTCGTCGCGGTCGGTGCGGCCCTGCAGGCCGGCGTGCTCAAGGGCGAGGTCAAGGACGTCCTGCTGCTCGATGTGACCCCGCTGTCGCTGGGCATCGAGACCAAGGGCGGGGTGATGACCAAGCTCATCGAGCGCAACACCACCATCCCGACCAAGCGGAGCGAGACCTTCACCACCGCGGACGACAACCAGCCGTCGGTGCAGATCCAGGTCTTCCAGGGCGAGCGGGAGATCGCGCAGCACAACAAGCTGCTCGGCTCCTTCGAGCTCACCGGCATCCCGCCGGCCCCGCGCGGCGTGCCGCAGATCGAGGTCACCTTCGACATCGACGCCAACGGCATCGTGCACGTCACCGCGAAGGACAAGGGCACCGGCAAGGAGAACACGATCAAGATCCAGGAGGGCTCGGGCCTGTCCCAGGAGGAGATCGACCGGATGATCAAGGACGCCGAGACCCACGCCGAGGAGGACCGTCAGCGCCGCGAGGAGGCCGACGTCCGCAACCAGGCCGAGTCGCTGGTCCACCAGACCGAGAAGTTCGTCTCGGAGAACGAGGACAAGGTCCCGACCGACGTCAAGGAGAAGGTCGAGACCGCGGTGCAGGGCGTCAAGGACGCACTGGCCGGTTCCGACCTGGCGGCCGTGCAGTCCGCGATCGAGACCCTGAACACCGAGTCGCAGGCGCTCGGCCAGGCCATCTACGAGGCCCAGGCCGCGGAGTCCGCCGACGGTGACGCCGGTTCGGCCGACGGCGACGACGTGGTCGACGCCGAGGTGGTCGACGAGAGCGACGATCAGGACGGCAAGTGAGCACGGGCGACGAGCCGGTGACCGAGCCGGGCGCGGAGGTGCCGGCCGACCCCGCCGTGGAGGCGGACCAGGTCGGCGCCCCCGCCGGCGCGGAGGAGGCGCCGGCGGATCCGGCGGCCGCGGCGCTGGCCGAGGCCGAGGCGCGGATCGCCGAGCTGACCGACGACCTGCAGCGCAAGCAGGCCGAGTTCGTCAACTTCCGCAACCGCGCCAAGCGTGACGAGCAGGCGGCCTCGGCCGCGGCCAAGGCCTCGGTGCTCACCGCGCTGCTGGACGTGCTCGACGATCTGGACCGCGCTCGGGCGCACGGCGACCTGGAGTCCGGCCCGCTGAAGGCCTTCGCCGACAAGCTCGGCGACGTGCTCACCGGGCAGGGCCTGGCCGCGTTCGGCGCCGAGGGCGACGTGTTCGATCCGGAACTGCACGAGGCCGTGCAGCACGCCGGCGGCGACGGTGTGCCGGTGGTGGCGACGGTGCTGCGCACCGGATACCGCCACGGCGACCGGGTCCTGCGCCACGCGATGGTCGTGGTCGAGGACCGGGCCGAGGAGGCGTCCGCCGAAGAGGACGGATAGAAAACGGGGCCGCACGATGCGGATCCGATGCACGATGACGACGGAGGAAGGGGGCGCCCGTGACGCAGCGTGAATGGGTGGAGCGAGACTATTACGCCGATCTGGGCGTCTCCTCCACCGCGTCGCAGGACGAGATCAAGAAGGCCTACCGGAAGCTGGCGCGGGAGAACCATCCCGACGCCAACCCCGGCAACGCCGCGGCCGAAGCGAAGTTCAAGCGCATCAGCGAGGCCAACTCGGTGCTCGCCGATGCGGCCAAGCGCAAGGAGTACGACCAGGCGCGCGCGATGTTCGCGGCCGGCGGCGGGGGCGGCTTCGGCGGCGGCGGATTCCGGCCCGGTCAGGGACGCGGCGGCGGATTCACCGCCCCCGACTTCGACCTGGGCGACATCTTCGGCGCGGCCCGCGGCGGCAGTGCGCCGGGCGGGGTGGACGACCTGTTCGGCGGGCTGTTCAACCGCGGCACCCGCAAACCCAAGCCGCACCGCGGCTCGGACATCGAGACCGAGACCACGCTGGACTTCCGTGAGGCCGCCAAAGGCTCGGTGGTCCAGCTCCAGCTGACCAGCCCGAGCCCGTGCACCGTGTGCCACGGCTCCGGGGCCCGGCCGGGCACCAGCCCGAAGGTCTGCCCGACCTGCAACGGCCAGGGCGTGACCAGCCGCAGCCAGGGGCACTTCGCCTTCTCCGAGCCGTGCGCGGACTGCCGCGGCACGGGCTCGATCGTGGAGAGCCCGTGCGTGGACTGCGGCGGCTCGGGCGTGACCACCCGTACCCGCACGATCAGCGTCCGGGTGCCGGTGGGGGTCAAGGACGGTCAGCGCATCCGGCTGGCCGGCCAGGGCCAGGCCGGTATGCGCGGAGCGCCCTCGGGCGACCTGTACGTCACCGTGCACGTCGAACCCGACCCGGTGTTCGAGCGCGACGGCGACAACCTGACCATCAGCGTCCCGGTGTCCTTCGATGAACTGGCCCTCGGGACCACCGTCTCGGTACCCACCCTCGACGGGCGGGTCGGAGTGAAGGTGCCGGCCGGGACCTCGACCGGGCGGACGCTGCGGGTGCGCGGCAAGGGCGTGCCCCGCCGCGGCGGAGGCGCCGGCGATCTGCTGGTCACGCTGACGATCACCGTGCCCGAGACGCTCGGCGAGGAGGCCGCGGCCGCGCTGCGCGCCTACGCCGAGGCCGAGCGGGCGGCAGGCTTCGACCCCCGGGCCGGATGGGCGGGTGTCTGATGACCGCGCGACCCACCGGATCCGGCGCCGAGGGCGGCGACCGGCGGGCCGAGGGGGCGCACGGCGCCGCGGAGGCGGGTGTGCTGTTCGGCATCTCGGTCGCCGCCGAGATGGCCGGCATGCACGCCCAGACCCTGCGCACCTACGACCGGATCGGGCTGGTCATCCCGGCCCGCACCGCAGGCGGCGGACGCCGCTACTCGCGCGGTGACGTCGCCCTGCTGCGCGAGGTCCAGCGCCTGTCGCAGGACGAGGGCATCAACTTGGAGGGCATCCGGCGGATCATCGAACTCACCGCCGAGGTCGAGGACCTGCGCGAACAGGTCGCCGAGATGGGCGAGGAGATCGACAGGCTGCGTGCCGGCGACCGTCGGCGCGGCGGGGAACTGATGCGCATCCAGCCCGGCAACGCGGTCGTGGTCTGGCAGCCGCGCGGGCGCCGCCGCTGACCCGGCCCGCCCGACCTCAGTCGATGTCGTAGACCACCGACACGGCCACCGTCAGATCCTCGGTGCCCGGTTCGATCGGGGTCGCGGACTCCACGTCGGCCATGACCCCGCGCTGCGGCAGCGGAGTGGCCCCGGGCGATTCGACGATCTCGCGGACCTTGCCGAGCTTCACCCCGGCCGCATCGGCCATCTGCTCGGCCTGCGCCTTCGCCTGGGCGACCGCGTCGGCCCGGGCCTGGGCGCGCAGTTCGCTGTCGTCGGAGATCGAGAACTCGAGCGACCGCACCCGGATCGCATCGCCCGCGGCGGCCGCGGCCCCGTCGATCAGCTCGCCCGCCCGGTCGATGTCATGCAGCGTCGCGGTGACCCGGTTGGTCACCCGGTAGTCGATGATCCGCCCGTCCGGATCCTGTTGCGGGCTCACCGACAGTTCACTGGTGCGCACATTGCCTCGATCCACCCCGGACTCGGTCAGCCCGTCGATCAGCTCCTCGGCCAGGGCCGCGTTCTCCGACAGGGCCTCCGCGGCGCTCGGCGCCGCGGTCTGCACCCCCAGCTCCACGGTGACCGTGTCCGGAGTCGCGGTCACGGTGCCGACCCCGCTGGTGCTGATGCCGGTCGAATCGGCCTCGGACTGCGGGACCGAGGAGCCCCCGCACGCGGCGGTGAAGACGGCGGCGGACAGGGCGGCGGCCGCTGCGGCGGCCAGAGACGATCTGCGCATGGGCACAGTGTGCGGCCCGGAGGGCGGGTCCGCAGCGCGAACGCGGGGATCGACGGCCGGCGCCGCGCGGCGCCGGGGCGCGGCGGGTCAGTACGGGTCGTAGGCGATGTTGTCGGCGGGCGTGCCGATCCGCG
>JAJYRZ010000124.1 GCA_021793835.1 Actinomycetes bacterium
AGGTCATGCGCGCGCACGCCACCCGCACGCTCGGCGAGGGCAACACCGAGATCGCCGGCGCCCCGTCGGTGGCCAAGCTGCTGTGGGCCCGCTGGCACCGCGACCTCGGCGAGCTGGCCATGGAGGTGCGCGGCGCGCGGTCGCTGCTGGCCGCCCACGCCCCCGACGAGCACGGGGACGTGTTCGACGACTGGCAGCGGCTCTTCCTGTTCACCCGGGCCGACACCATCTACGGCGGCTCGGACGAGATCCAGCGCAACATCATCTCCGAGCGCGTGCTCGGACTTCCCAGAGAGGCACGCCCATGACCATCTCCCCGCTGGCGCACGTTCCCGAGGAGACCCCGGGCCACGGACTGCTGGCCGACCGCAAGGCCGTGGTCACCGCCGCGGCCGGCACCGGCATCGGCTTCGCCACCGCCCGCCGCATCCTGCTCGAGGGCGGCCACGTGCTCGTCTCGGACTTCCACGAGCGCCGCCTCGGCGAGACGGTCGACAAGCTGCGCGCCGAGTTCCCCGACCAGCAGGTCGAGTCCATCGTCTGCGACGTCTCGTCCACCGCCGAAGTCGACGCGCTGATCACCGGCGCGGCCGAGAAGCTCGGCCGGATCGACGTGCTGGTCAACAACGCCGGGCTCGGCGGCCAGACCCCGTTGGTCGACATGACCGACGAGGAGTGGGACCGGGTCGTGGACATCACGCTCACCAGCACCTTCCGGGCCACCCGGGCCGCGCTGCGCTACTTCGCCTCGGTCGAGCACAACGGCGTGATCGTCAACAACGCCTCCGTGCTCGGCTGGCGCGCCCAGCACTCGCAGTCGCACTACGCCGCCGCCAAGGCCGGGGTGATGGCCCTGACCCGCACCAGCGCCATCGAGGGCGCCGAGCACGGCGTGCGGATCAACGCGGTCTCGCCGTCGATCGCCAAGCACCCCTTCCTGGCCAAGGTCACCAGCGAGGAACTGCTCGCCGAGCTCGCCGCCGGCGAGGCCTACGGCCGGGCGGCCGAGGTGTGGGAGATCGCGACCGTGATCGCGATGCTGGCCAGTGACTACACCACCTACATGACCGGCGAGATCGTCTCGGTCTCGAGCCAGCGGGCGTGACCGAGTCGGCTGTGCGTTCGGAGGCGGCCAAGTCCGCGCGGCGCGAGGAGCTGCTGGCCATCGCGGCCGGCCTGTTCGCCGAGCGCGGGCTGCGGGCCACCACCGTGCGCGACATCGCCGACGCGGCCGGGATCCTGTCGGGGAGCCTGTACCACCACTTCGACTCCAAGGAGTCGATGGTCGACGAGATCCTCTCCGGTTTCCTCGACGATCTGTTCGCCGCCTATGAGCAGATCGTCGGCGGTGAGAACGATCCGCAGACCAAGCTCGATCACATGGTGCGCGCCTCGTTCGCCGCGATCGACCGCTCGCACGCCGCGGTCGCGATCTACCAGGAGGAGGCCAAGCGCCTGGCCGAGGTGCCGCGCTTCGACTACCTGGCCCGGCGCAACCAGCAGTTCCGCGACCTGTGGGTCGCCGTGCTCGAACGCGGCGTCGAGCAGGGCGTCTTCCGCCCGGGCATCGATGTGGAACTGGCCTACCGCTTCATCCGCGACACCGTGTGGGTCGCGGTGCGTTGGTACCGTCCCGGCGGCACACGCAGCGCCGAATCGGTCGCCGACCAGTATCTGGCGATCGTGCTGCACGGCATCTCCGCCGACCCGGCCTCGGCGCCGCGTTAGAACACCCGACTCGTGTCCATCCCCTTCGATTCAAGGAGTCCCGATGCCTGAGGCATTCATCATCGATGCGATCCGCACCCCGTCCGGCAAGCGCGGCGGCGCCCTGGCCGAGATGCACCCGGCCGACATGGGTGCGCACGTCATCCGCGCGATCGTCGAGCGCAACGAGATCGACCCGGCCACGGTCGACGACGTGATCTTCGGCTGCGTGGACGCCATCGGCGGCCAGGCCGGCAACATCGCGCGCACCGCCTGGCTGGCCGCCGACATGCCCGAGGCCGTGCCCGGCACCACCGTGGACCGCCAGTGCGGCTCCTCGCAGCAGGCCATCCACTTCGCCGCCCAGGCCGTGATGAGCGGCACCGCCGATATCATCGTCGCCGGCGGGCTGCAGAACATGAGCCAGATCCCGATCTCGGCCGCGATGATCGCCGGCAAGGAGTTCGGCTTCGACGACCCGTTCACCGGGTCCACCGGCTGGGTCGAGCGCTACGGCACCCAGGAGGTCTCCCAGTTCCGCGGCGCCGACCTGATCGCCGAGAAGTGGGACATCAGCCGCGAAGATATGGAGCGCTTCGCGCTGACCAGTCACGAGCGCGCCCGCACCGCGATCGCCGAGGGCCGCTTCGACCGCGAGATCGTCCCGGTCGGTGACTTCACCACCGATCAGGGCCCGCGCGAGACGACGATGGAGAAGATGGCCGGGCTGCCGGTGCTGGCCGAGGGCAGCCGCCTGACCGCGGCCGTGGCCAGCCAGATCGCCGACGCCGCCTCGGCCACCCTGGTGGTCTCCGAGGAGGCACTGACCCGCTTCAACCTCAAGCCGCGGGCGCGCATCCACCACATGTCGGTGCGCGGCGACGACCCGATCTTCATGCTCTCGGCGCCGATCCCGGCCACCGAGTACGCGCTGGCCAAGTCGGGACTGACCATCGACGACATCGACGTGGTCGAGATCAACGAGGCCTTCGCGCCGGTGGTGATCTCCTGGCTGAAGGAGACCGGCGCCGATCCGGCCAAGGTCAACCCGAACGGCGGCGGCATCGCGCTGGGCCACCCGCTGGGTGCCACGGGCGCGAAGCTGTTCGCCACCATGCTGTGCGAGCTCGAGCGCACCGGCGGCCGCTACGGCCTGCAGACCATGTGCGAGGGCGGCGGCACCGCGAACGTCACCATCATCGAGCGGCTCTGACCACACCGGGCCCGGCCCGCGCGTGAAGCGCCGACCGGACCCGGACACACAAGACCGACCGATCACGCCCGGGGCGTGTGCAGACATCCTCTGCACGCGCCCCGGGCGTGTCGCGTTTTCCGGGCGCGGTTTAGGGGCGTCGCCCGCCCCGGCCGGTAACGATTGCGTATCGGATCCTGTCGAACGGCCGGATGTGCGGCGTGGCGCGCCGCCGCGCGATCGTGTCGGGGTTCACCGACCGGTACTCTCGAAGCCGGTCCGGGAGAAGGAACCGGGCCGTCAGGGGCGGGAAGGATTCGATGAACAGACGGGTATGGGCATGGGCCTGCGCGGGCACGATGACCGCGGTGATGGTCGGACCGGGCATGGCCTCGGCCACCGGTCAGCAGGAGCTCCAGTGGAGCGACTGCACCGAGCATCTGGGCTACATGGATCGGGGGGGACTACCCGAGGACGTGCAGTGGGAGTGCGCCGATCTCGAGGTGCCGGTGGACTATGAGAACCCGGACGGTCGCACGACCACCGTCACGGTCTCCCGGCTGCCGGCGGCCAACGGCGCCCCGCGCGGCACGGTGTTCGGCAACCCGGGCGGACCGGGGGTGACAGAACTGGACTTCTGGCTGCCCAGCACCCTGGGTGAGAACGCGGACATGCCGGCCGAACTGCACCGGGAATACGACCTGGTGGCGGTCGAGCCGCGCGGGCTCACCCACGGCGGCGCGATCGAGTGTGAGGGCACGGTCGCCGACTCCCTCGATCCGGGCCGGGCCTACCGGGCGTGTGCTGAAGCCGACCCGGAGTTCGTGGCTTCGCTGAGCACCGCGAACACCGCGCGTGACCTCGACACCGCCCGGCAGGCGATGGGCGTGGAGCAGACCGACTACCTCGGCTACTCCTACGGCACCTACCTCGGCGGCACCTACGCCACCCTGTACCCGGACAGCACCGGCAAGATGGTGCTCGACTCCGCGGTCAACCCGGACTGGGTGTGGCAGGAGGAGGCCGCCCAGCAGGCGGAGGCGAGCAAGGCCCGCACCAACGACATGTTCCAGTGGATCGCCGACAACGACGACACCTACCACCTGGGCACCACCCCGCTGCAGGTGTTCCACAACTGGGAGCGCATCGTCAACGACGAGCCGGGCGGCGGGCTCAACCTCACCCCGCCCGACGCCCAGCGCGACGACCTGCCGGAGTTCCTGCATCCGGTCGACGAGCCGGTGCTCGGTGCGATCAACGGCACCGCCGAGGCGCGGGCCCGCGGCATGGGTGCGGTGCGCGCCCTGACCGGTCAGAACAACGGCCGGGCCACCTCCGGGGTGCGCGATGCGACCCTGTGGGCGCTCGGGGACCGGGACATGTGGCCGGTCATCGCGATCCGCATGCAGGACATCAACACCTACGGCGCCCACCAGGGCGACTTCGTCTACTACGAGGACACCCGGCCGCTGACCACCAACGAGGTCATGTTCACCGCGGTGACCTGCAACGAGAACGGCGGCGTCGGTGATCCGGTGCAGGCCGGGTTGGCCGAGTTCAACGATCTGACCGGCGGTAACGCCTTCGACGTGCAGGCCCAGCGGGCCCGCGGCGGGGCGGACTGCGCGGGCTGGCCGGCCACCACCGAGCCGGTGCAGATCGACGGTTCGGGCCTCGAACACCAGCCGCTGCTGCTGCAGTCCGAGCGCGACCCGGTCACCCCCTTCCCGGGCGGCCCGGCCCTGGCCGAGGCGCTCGGCGGGCACCTGATCACCGTCGAGGGCGGCGACCACGGGACGTTCGGTCGCGGCAACGAGACGGTCGACGGCGCGGTGCTGGACTACCTGGCCACCGGCCAGGTGCCGGAGATCGACCGGGCGCCCGAGGCCGAGCCGGCGCCGTTCGCGCCGGCCGGCGACTCCGACGAGGCCGTGGTCGGCGACGAGGGCGAGTACACGGGCGAGACCTTCGACCTGGCCGCCCGGGTGGACTACGCGCTGCGCACCGAGACCGATCCGCTCACCGCGACCCAGGAACTGGTCGACGACGCGGCCGAGGAGCTGCGCGAGGCGCTGGGCTGACCTGAAAGGAGCGGGCCGGCCCGGATCGGGCCGACCCGCTCCTGCTACCGGTCACCGGAGGCGAAGACGAAAGAGCGGGGCCGGGACCTTCCTGTGAGGGAAGATCCCGGCCCCGCTCTTGTCGCGTCCGGCCGGACGCCGATGGGCGTATCTATCCGCGCAGCGCCGCCAGGGCGTCGATGCGCGCGACCGCGTCGGTCATGATCGAATCGATCAGTTCCGCGCAGCTGGGCAGGTCGTCGATCATGCCGACCACCTGGCCGGAGGCCAGCACGCCGGCCTCGGTGTCGCCCTCGACCAGTCCGGCCTTGAGCAGCATGGGGGTGTTGGCCGCCATGATGATCTGCTGCCAGGTCCGGTCGGAGGCCTTCTTCATCGCCAGCCCGTCGCGGGCGATCGTCGACCACTTCATGCCGGTCATCGACTTGAACCTGGTCGCGTTGCGCGCCGCGGCCACCAGGCCCCGGGCGTAGCTGCCCTTCTCCAGGGCGTCGACCAGCTCGGTGTCGAGCACCCGGTGCGGCATGCCGTCGACCTTCAGCGACACCGTGGTGTCGTTCAGACCGCGCTTCAAGTACTCCTGCTTGACCGAGTCCGGCACCGAGGAGTCGGAGGTGAGCAGGAACCGGGTGCCCATCGCCACCCCGGCCGCGCCGTACGACAGGGCGGCGGCCAGGCCGCGCCCGTCGAAGAAGCCGCCCGCGGCGACCACGGGGATGCCGTCGTCGCCGAGCGCGTCGAGCACGCTGGGCAGCAGCAGGGTGGTGGCGACCGGGCCGGTGTGCCCGCCGCCTTCGCCGCCCTGGACGATCACCGCGTCCGCGCCCCACTCGGCGACCTTGACCGCATGGCGTGCGGCCCCGATCGACGGGATCACCACGATGCCGTGGTCCTTGAGCTTGTTGATCAGGTCCGGCTTCGGCGCGAGTGCGAACGAGGCCACCTTCACGCCCTCACGGATCAGCAGATCGATCCGTTCGGCCGCATCGGTGGCGTCGGCCCGCATGTTGACGCCGAACGGCTTGTCGGTCAGCTCCTTGGTGCGGATGATCGCGTGCTCGAGCTCGTCGTAGGTCATCGTCGCCGAGGCGAGGATGCCGAGCCCGCCGGCATTGGCCGTCGCCGAGGTCAGCGCGGGTCCGGAGACCCAGCCCATCCCGGTCTGCACGACCGGGTGGGTGACGCCGACCAGCTCGGTGAAGGCCGTGCTGATCGTCGGGGTGGCGGCGGTCATGCCGGGATCTCGCGATCGCGCGCGTTCTTCGGGTCGAGGTACTCGCGCAGGATCTTCAGCTCCTCGGCGCTGGGCTCACGGGTCACCGGCGCGGAGTCGAGCTCGGCGATCTCGAAACCGGTGTTCTCGCGCACCTCCTCGGCGGTCACGCCCGGGTGCAGGCTGACCGCCCGCATGGTCCGGTCGGGCCCGCCGAAGTCGAACACGCCCAGGTTGGTCACGACCTGGTGGTTGTCCAGGAAGCGGTAGGCCGGGTTGTCGGGGTCGACCTTGTCGTAGCCGACGCCGCACACGATGTCGACCTGCTCGGGGAACACGCGCTTCTGGTGCTTGCCCACCCAGTAGCTGGTGGCGTGGTTGATCACGTTGCCCGGGGCACCGCGCACGCCGAACATCTGCCGGGTCGGCTTGTCGTAGGTGCCGAGGGCCGACAGGTTCTGGTTGCCGTACTTGTCGATCTGGTTGGCGCCCATCACCACGTGGCGCGGGCCCGCGGCGACGATGTCGAACACCCGCGAGAACGGGGTCCAACCCTCGATCGGCGAGGTGCCGCCCAGCGGCGGGGTCTCGGCCAGGATGCGTGCCTCACCGTCGGTGAGCAGCAGATCCGGCTCGTTGGTCAGCTTGGCCAGCCGCGCACCGAGCAGCGGCATCGTCGCCATCGGCGAGGCCATGATCTCGCCTGCTCCGGCGAACAGGTCTGCGCAGGCCACCACGCAGTACTCGGCCCGGGTCACCTCGGTCATGCCTTCTGCTCCTTCGCGAACTGGGCGACGGCGGCCTGGTACTCGGCCTCGCCACCCGACAGGTAGGTGTCGACGAACTTCTGCCACTCCTGCGGATCCTTCGCCGAGGCGGCGTAGTGCTTCTGGAACGCGGTGTCGCGCCCGTACTCGCCGGCGAAGGTGAAGTGGGCACCGTTGGGCGCCTCGGAGACGGTGTCGACCATCATCCGGTTCAGCAGCAGCGCCTGGGTGGGCACCGCGGAGACCAGCTCCTCGGTGGTGACGATCTTGTCGGCCGACAGGATGCGCTGCTTGGCGGCCAGCATGTGCAGATCGTCGAAGTACGGATCGATGCCGGTGTAGGCGGCGTTGCCGTGCTCATCGGCCAGGTCCAGGTGGACCAGGGCGGCGTCGAGCTCGAGCGCCGGCATGGCCAGCAGCTCCTCGTGCTTGCCGTCCTCGTAGGCGTACGGGGAGACGACCGTCTTGAGCTCCTCGCCCCAGAAGTCGCGCACCGCCGAGCCCAGGCCCGCCCGGATCGGCAGGAACGGCAGGCGCTGAGCAGCGGCCTGCAGACCGGCCTTGACCATGCCCTCGTCCATCTCGCGGGCCTCGATGGTGCCCTCCAGGCGCGCCTTGGCGAACCACGGATCGTAGAACGGCGGGGCGTCGAGCGTGACGAAGCCGTAGTAGGCCCGCTTGACCTTGCCCGCCGAGATCAGAAGACCCAGGTCCGGGCCCAGGTAGCCCACGACGGTCAGGTCGGTGACGTCGGTGCGCATCAGGGCGCGCACCAGCGCCAGCGGCTTGCGCCGCGAACCCCAACCGCCGATGCCGATCGTCATCCCGGACTCGATGCCGGCGACGGCTTCGTCCAGGCTCCGGCGCTTATCGCGCTTCTGTGCCATTACTTGCCCTCTCCCTCGGAAACGGTGTTGCTCTTCGGCTTGCCGGTGGCCACGAACGCATCCCGGTGTTCGTCGGCCACCCCGGCCAGGTTCAGCTCGTAGGTGTAGCGCTGCTCGAGCAGGTAGCTGGTCTTGACGTCCTGGACGTCGATGCCGTTGATCGCGGCCTTGGCCGCGCGGATGACCTTCGGGTCCTTCGCGGCGATCTTCTCGGCCACCTCGACCGCGGCCGCGTCGAGCTCGGCGCGCGGGACGACCCGGTGGACCGAGCCGAAGTGGTGCAGCTGCTCGGCGGTGGCGTTCTGCGCGGTGTAGTACAGGGTGCGCATCATGTGCTGGGGGACCAGGCGTGCCAGGTGGGTGGCCGCGCCCAGGGCGCCCCGGTCGACCTCGGGCAGCCCGAAGACCGCGTCGTCGGAGGCGACGATGACGTCCGCGTTGCCGACCAGGCCGATGCCGCCGCCGACGCAGAAGCCGTTGACGGCCACCACGACCGGGACCTCGCAGTCGTAGACGGCCGAGAAGGCGGCCGCGCAGCCCTGGTTGGCCGCCACCAGCGCGTCGAAGCCCTCGGTGGCCTGCATCTCCTTGATGTCCACGCCCGCGTTGAAGCCGCGGCCCTCGGCCCGCAGGATCACCACGTGGGTGGCCGGATCCTTGCCGGCGGCCAGGATCTGATCGCCGAGCTCGAACCAGGCGGCAGACGGCAGCGCGTTGACGGGTGGGAAGTCGACGGTGACGGTCGTGATGCCGCCGCCGATCGCTTTCGTGGTGATGCTCATGGGGTGATTCCTAACGTCGTGACGCCCGGCCTTACCAAACCAAGCAGTTGCTTGGTAAGTTAGCACATAACACCCACGACAAGGAGAAGAGTGCAGATGAGTGGATTGGTGCAGGACCGGGTCGTCATCGTCACCGGTGCGGGCCGGGGCATCGGCCGGGCGCATGCGCTGGCCTTCGCCGCCGAGGGCGCGAAGGTCGTGGTCAACGACATCGGTGCCGGGGCCGACGGCTCGGACACCGGCGAGTCGCCGGCCGAGCAGGTCGTCGCCGAGATCAAGGCGGCCGGCGGCCAGGCCGTGATCAACGGTGACGACGTCGCCTCGTGGGAGGGCGCGGAGAACCTGATCAAGACCGCGATCGACAACTTCGGCGCGCTGGACGTGCTGGTCAACAACGCCGGCTTCCTGCGCGACCGGATGCTGGTGTCGATGAGCGAGGAGGAGTGGGACTCGGTCACCCGGGTGCACCTCAAGGGCCACTTCGCCCCGCTGCGGCACGCCGCCGCCTACTGGCGTGCCGAGTCCAAGGCCGGCCGTCCCCGTCAGGC
>JAJYRZ010000125.1 GCA_021793835.1 Actinomycetes bacterium
GCCGGCCGGCCGGGCGGCGCCGGGCGGTGCGGCCCGGGCCGACGCGGACCCGAACGCGCGGAGAACGGGTTGCGGCGCGGATCGTAGGGCGCCGGCAGCGGCAGACGGAAGCGGCGCCGGGGCCGGCCGTCGCGGGCGGCGCGCAGCGCCGACACCGCCTCCGGTTCGTGCCGAGCGGCGTTGGCCAGCAGCCCGAAGGCCGCCAGGGTGATCATCGTCGACGAGCCGCCGGCGGAGATCAGCGGCAGCTGCAGGCCGGTGACCGGCAGCAGCCCGATGACGTAGCCGATGTTGATGAACGACTGCGCGATCGTCCACACGGTCACCGTCACCGCGAACAGGCGCAGATACGGGTCGACCGAACGCCGGGCGATGCGCATGCCGACGTAGGCGAACAGCGCGAACAACGCGAGCACACCGAGCGCGCCGATCAGGCCGAGCTCCTCGCCGATGATCGCGAAGATGAAGTCGTTGTGCGCGTTGGGCAGGTAGTCCCATTTGGCGCGGGACTCGCCCGGTCCGCGGCCGAAGAAGCCGCCGTCGGCCAGCGAATAGCGGGCCTGGCGGGCCTGATAGCCGTCCGCCATCGGATCCTCGCCCGGGCTCAAGAAACTCATGATGCGCTTGGCGCGGTAGTCCGAGGTCAGTGCCGCCAGGACGGCGACGGCGCCGCCGCCGAGCAGCAGCACGATGAACCAGCGGCCCTGCAGGCCGGTGAACCACAGCAGGGTCACCACGATGATGCCCAGCGCGATGGTGGTCGACAGGTTGGGCTGGAGCATCACCAGCACCCCGGTGAGCACGGCGACCGCGGTCAGGTGCCAGCGCGGATCGCCGATCACGCCCGGGCGGGTGCGACCGCGCACCAGGATGTGGGCGCCCCACACCACCAGGGCGAGCTTCATCAGTTCCGACGGCTGCAGCGACACCGGCCCGAAGCCCACCCAGCGGCGCGCCCCGTCGGGCCCGGCCCGACCGATGCCGGGCACCAGCACCAAGAACAGCAGCGCGATCGAGACCAGCACCAGCCCCGGCGACAGGCGTCGCAGCGTGCGGATGGGCACGGTCAGGGCGCCGATGAACAGCACCGCCCCGACCACGGTGTACATCAGCTGGCTGCGGAACATCGAGAACGCCGAGCCGCCGACGGAGATCGATTCGACCGAGGACGCCGAGAGCACCATCGCCAGCCCGGAGACCGACAGCAGCACCGTCACCGCCACCACCAGGTGGAACGACAGCAGCGGTCCACGCCACCAGGCGGCCAGCGCCGAGGTCGGCGTGCGCCGCGGGGCGTCGCCGGGTCCGCCGGTCCGGTCGTCGCCGGTGGTCGCCGCGGTCACGGGGTCTCCTGTGCCTGCACCGCGTCGGCGAAGGCGCGCCCGCGGGCGATGTAGTCGGGGTACATGTCCAGCGATGCCGCTGCGGGGGCGAGTACCACCGCGTCTCCGGGGCCGGCGAGGCGGCGCGCGGCGGCGACCGCCACCCGCATCGCGGCCGGTCCGTCGGCGGCGGCGACCGGCGCGGGGCGTCCGGGGTCGGTCAGTGCGCGCAGCGCGCCGTCTCGCCCCATCTGTGCCTCCGTCTCCGGCCCGGTCGGGCCCCGGCCCTCATCTTCACCCGTGGCGATATCGACCACCGGTACCTGCGGGGCGTGTCGGGCCAGCGCCTCGGCGAGCTGCGCCCGGTCCCGACCCAGCAGCACCACCGCGCGCAGCTGGTCGGCCGCCTCGGCGACCAGGTCGTCGACGTCGGCGCCTTTGAGCAGTCCGCCGGCGATCCACACCACCGGTCCGCGCCCGAGGATCGAGCCGCGGGCGGCGTGCGGGTTGGTGGCCTTCGAGTCGTCGACGTAGGTGACCCGGTCGATCCGGGCGACGGTCTGCGCCCGGTGCGGGCCGGTCTGGAACCGGGCCAGTCCGGCGGCGATCGACTCCGCGGATGCGCCGATCGACCGGGCGAGCGCGGCCGCGGCGAGTGCGTCGGCGATCCCGGCCGGCCCGGCCGGGGTCACGTCCGCGGTCGCCGCGAGGTCGGCGGCCGCGTCACCGACTGCGAAGGCGCGGTCGCGCAGCCGGCCGTCATCGACCCCGAAATCGCCGGCTGCGGGCGGTTCGAGTCCGAAGCGCACCAGGCGCCCGGCGGCGGTGTCGGCCAGGTGTGCGGCCGGATCGTCGCCGGTGGGCAGCACGGCGACCGCCCCGCGCAGCACCCGGGCCTTGGCCGCGGCGTAGGCGGTCAGGTCTCCGTGCCAGTCCAGGTGGTCTTCGGCGATGTTGAGCACGACCCCGGCGGCCGGGGTCAGCGACGGCGCCCAGTGCAGCTGGAACGACGACAGTTCGACGGCCAGCACGTCGATGCGCGGGGTGGCACGCAGCGCGGCGAGTACCGGCAGACCGATGTTTCCGCAGGCCACCGCGGCGCGCCCGTCGGCGCGCAGCATCTGCTCGAGCATCCCGACGGTGGTGGTCTTGCCGTTGGTGCCGGTCACCGCCAGCCAGGTGCGTGGCGGGCCGAACACCCCGGCGGCGTCCATCCGCCAGGCCAGTTCCACATCGCCCCACACCGGCACCCCGGCCTGTGCCGCGGCCCGGGCGAGCGGATTGTCCGGGCGCCAGCCGGGGCTGGTCACCACCAGGTCGGCCGCGGGGATACGCGGCTGCGCGGTGTCCGGGTCGACGACGGTGACCCCGAGAGCGGCGAGCTGGGCGCCGGTCTCCCCGCCCGGGGCGCGGGAGTCGACCACGGTGACCGCGGCGCCCGCCTCGACCAGCGTCTGCGCCGCGTCCACCCCGGTCACCCCGGCCCCGGCGACCAGCACGGTCGCCGCGGACAGGTCGGTGACATCCGGTACCGGACGGGCGGGGGTCATCAGCCGACCACGCTGAGGTATTCGCCGTAGAACAGGGCCAGCCCGAGCGCCGAGGCGATCGCGGTGAGCAGCCAGAAGCGGATGATCACCGTGGTCTCGGGCCAGCCGCCGAGTTCGAAGTGGTGATGGAACGGCGCCATGCGGAACACCCGGCGCCCGGCGGTGCGGAAGACCGCGATCTGCACGACCACCGAGGCCGCCTCGGCGACGAACAGCGCACCGAGGACGATCGCGAGCAGTTCGGTGCGGGTGGTCACCGACAGTCCGGCGATCAGCCCGCCGAGCGCGAGCGAACCGGTGTCGCCCATGAAGATCTTCGCCGGGGCGGCGTTCCACCACAGGAAGCCCACGCAGGCCGCGCCCGCGGAGACCGCGAGCAGCGCCAGATCGAGCGGGTCGCGCACCTGGTAGCAGCCCACCGCCATGTCGGTGCGCATGCAGGAGTTGCGGTACTGCCAGAACGCGATCACCACGTAGGCGCCCAGCACCATCGACATCGATCCGGCCGCCAGCCCGTCGAGTCCGTCGGTGAAGTTCACCGCGTTCGACCATGCGCTGACCAGCAGCAGGCAGAACAGCACGAACACCACCGAGCCCATGGTGATCGACGAGATGTCGCGCACGTAGCTGAGCTTGTCCGAGCCCGGGGTGAGCCCCTGCTCGTTCGGCCAGCGCAGCGCCAGGACGCCGAAGATCACGGCTGCGGCCAGTTGACCGACGGTCTTGGCGGTCTTGTTCAGTCCCAGGTTGCGCTGTTTACGGATCTTGAGGAAGTCGTCGAGGAAGCCGACCAGGCCGAGCATCGTGGCCAGACCGAGCACGAGCAGTCCGGAGACGCTGGGGCCGTCGGCGTCGAAGCCGATGCCGATCAGGTGCGAGCCCCAGTAGCCGGCCCACATGCCGACGATGATCGCGACCCCGCCCATGGTCGGGGTGCCGCGCTTCTTCTGGTGGCTGGCCGGGCCCTCGTTGCGGATCTCCTGCCCGAAGCCCTGCCGGGAGAAGATCTTCACCAGCAGCGGGGTCAGCAGGATCGCCACGACCAGCGCGATGCCGGCGGCGAACAGGATCTGTCTCACGCCCGGTCCTCCCCCTCGGTGCCCGACTTTTCGGCCGGCGCATCGGCCAGCAGTTCGTCGGCGACCTTCCACAGTCCGACCACCTGGGAGGCCTTGACCAGCACCAGATCGCCGGGGGTCAGTTCGGCGCGCAGCAGCTCGAGCGCCTCGTCGGCGTCGGCCACGTGCACCGCCTCACCGGACCAGGAGCCCTCCTGCACGGCGCCCTGATACATCGCGCGCGTGCTGCGGCCGACACCGACGATGATGATGTTCTCCACGTCCAGGCGCACCGCGTGCCGGCCGATCGCGTCGTGTTCGACGACCGTGTCGGGGCCGAGTTCGGCCATCTCGCCGAGCACCGCCCAGGTGCGCCGCTTGCCGCGGGCGGGCATCGGCACCCCGTGGGCCGGTTCGCCCCGCGACATCGTGGCCAGCGCCCGCAGGGCGGCCTTCATCGAGTCCGGGTTGGCGTTGTAGGAGTCGTTGATCACCGTGACCGCATCGGCGCGGGTGCGCACGTCCATCCGGCGTGCAGAGGCGGGCACGGCCTCTCCCAGCAGGCGGGCGACCTCGGCCACCTCGACCCCGCACTCCAGGGCGACTGCGGCCGCGGCCAGGGCGTTGCCGACCTGGTGCTCGCCGTGCACGGCGAGTGAGACCGGGGCGGCCCCGTCCGGGGTGACCAGGGTGAACTCGGCGCGCGCCGCACCGTCCAGGCGCACATCGACCGCGCGGACCCGGGCGAGTGTGGACTGGCCGACCGGCACCACCCGGGCGACGGTGCGCTCGGCCATCGCCGCGACCATCGGGTCGTCGACGTTGAGCACCGCCACCCCGCCCCGGTCCGCCGACGGCAGCTCCTCGACCAGTTCGCCCTTGGCCTCGGCGATCGCATCGCGCGAGCCGAAGCTGCCCAGGTGTGCGGTGCCGACGTTGAGCACGACGCCCAGCTGCAGCGGGGCGATCCGGGCCAGGGCCGCGATGTGTCCGGTTCCGCGTGCCGACAGTTCCAGTACCAGGGTGCGGGTGGTCTCGTCGGCGCGCAGCGCGGTCCACGGGTGGCCGAGCTCGTTGTTGAACGACCCCGGCGGTGCGATCACGGGCCCGAGCGGTGCGAGCAGGGTGGCCAGCAGGTCCTTGGTGGAGGTCTTGCCGGCCGAGCCGGTCACCCCGACCACGGTCATCCCGGTCCGGTCGACCAGGCGGGTGACGCTGGTGTGGGCGAGTGCGCCGAGGGCGCGCAGCACCGCGGCGGCCGCGCCGTCGCCGTCGTTGTCGTACAGTTCCGCGCCCTCGACCACGGCGTCCGGGTCGGGGTCGACGACGATCGTGGGCACGCCCAGCGGCCGGGAGCCCAGGACTGCGACCGCCCCGGCCGCCACGGCCTTGTCGGCGTACTCGTGGCCGTCGACCCGGTTGCCCTTCAGCGCGACGAACAGCCCGCCCGGGCCCACCCGGCGCGAGTCGTACTCGACCGTGCCGGTCACCACCGCGTCGGCGTCGGGCACGTCCACCAGACGGCCGCCGACCACCTCCGCTATATCGGCCAGCGTCATCGGAATCATCGTCAGTCCTCGTCCCTCGTCGTTGCTGCCCGGTCGCGGGCCGCGATGGCCTCGGCGACGACCGTCCGATCGTCGAACGGTTCGACCCGTGCGCCGATCTGCTGTCCGGTCTCGTGCCCCTTGCCGGCGACCAGTACCGCATCGCCGGTCTGTGCGCGGCCGATCGCATAGGCGATCGCCGCCGCCCGGTCCCCGTATTCGGCGACCTCGGCCCGGCCGCCTTCCGGCACCTGCCGGGTGCCGGCCACCAGGGCCGCTCGGATCGTATCGGGGTCCTCGGTGCGCGGATTGTCGTCGGTGACCACCACCAGGTCGGCCAGTTCGGCCGACACCCGGCCCATCACCTCACGTTTGCCCGCATCCCGATCCCCGCCCGCGCCGACCACCACGATCAGCCGGCCCTCGGTCTGGCGCCGCAACGTGGTCAGTACCGCGGACAGCGCGCCGGGCTTGTGCGCATAGTCGACCACGGCCAGAAAGTCCTGACCGGCATCGATCCGCTCGAGCCGGCCCGGTACGGCCGCATCGATCAGCGCCCGGCCCGCGACGGCCGGTGCGATGCCGACCGTGTCGAGCACCGCGAGCGCGACCAGGGCGTTGGCGATGTTGAACCGACCGGGCAGCGCGAGCTCGACCGGCACCTCGTCGTCCTCCCGCCGGGCCAGGAAACGCTGCGTGCCGTCGGCCGCGGCCTGCACATCGCGGACCGACCAGTCGGCCGCCCCGTCACCGGACTCCACACCGACGGTGACCGTCGGCAGCGCCGGGTCGCCCGCCGCCAGGTCGGCGGCGCGCCGGCCCCACTCGTCGTCGACGCACACCACCGCGGCCCTGGCCCGCACGGCCGAATCCGGGGCCAGAAGGCGCATCTTGGCGGCGAAGTAGTCCTCGAGGTCGCGGTGGAAGTCCAGGTGGTCCTGCGACAGGTTGGTGAACGCACCCACCGCGAACCGGCAACCGTCCACCCGGCCGAGCACCAGGGCGTGACTGGAGACCTCCATGACCACGGTGTCGATGCCGCGTTCGACCATCACCGCGAGCAACCCCTGCAGTTCGGGCGCCTCGGGGGTGGTCAGGGCGCTGGGCAGGTCGACCCCGTCGATGCGCACGCCCACGGTGCCGATCACCGCGGCGCGCCGCCCGGCCGCCTTCAGCCCCGCCTCGATCAGGTGGGTGACCGTGGTCTTGCCGGCCGTGCCGGTCACCCCGATCAGGTTCAGGTGCCGGGACGGGTGGCCGTAGATCAGGTCCGAGACCGCGCCGAGCACCGCGCGCGGATCTTCGGCCACGATCACCGGTGCCGCGACCCCGGTCTCGGCCAGCAGGGCGGCGCCGGCCGGGTCGGTGAGCACCGCGGCCGCGCCCGCCGCGGCCGCCTCGGCGGCGAAGCGCGCCCCGTGCACCCGGGTGCCGGGCAGAGCGGCGAACAGATCGCCTGCGCGCACCGATTGCGCCCGCAGGGTGACCCCGGTGACCAGCACATCGGCGTGATCCGCGGCCGGTGTCGGCGCACCGGCGACCGCGGCGACCCGGTCGAGCCGGGTGTGCGGCGGCTCTGCCGGTCGGCTGCCGGGGTCGGTGGTCGCCATCTCGATGCCTGCTCCTCGGGTGTGGTGTTGTCCGATGTGGATCCCTGTCTTCAGCGCATCAGATTACCGGTCCGTACCTCGCGGTCCGATTCCAGCGCGCCGGGATCATCCGGCCTGCAGCAACAGGTGCGGGGCCGGGGGCGAGAGCGGCACCTGGTCACGCTGGAGCAACCAGGCGGCGATCTCATGGAACAGCGGCGCCGCGTTCGGGGCCCCGCTGCCGTCGGAGGCGCGCTCGGGCCGGTCCATCATCAGCGCGATCACATAGCGCGGATCGTCGGCGGGGGCGAGCCCGGCGAAGGTGATCCAGTAGTCGGAGTTCGAATAGCACCCGCAGGCCGGATCGACCTGCTGAGCGGTGCCGGTCTTGCCGGAGATCTGGTAGCCGTCCACGGCGGCCGCCGGGCCCGTGCCCTGCTGGTCGCCGGGATCGGACTGGACCACCGCGCGGAACATCTCGCGCACCGTGGCCGCGGTCTCGGCGCTGACCACCCGCACCGGCTCCGCGGCCTCGGGGCGGGTGACCTCGCCGTCGGCATCGACGATCTCGGCCACGATCCGCGGCGGGATCCGTTCGCCGTCGTTGCCGATGGTCTGGAACAGTCCGGCCATCTGCAACAGGGTGATCGACAGGCCCTGCCCGATCGGCAGGTTGGCGAAGGTGCCGCCGGACCACTGGTCCAGCGGGGGCACCAGGCCGCCGGATTCACCGGGCAGCTCGACCCCGGTGCGGTGACCGAGACCGAACAGTTCCAGCATCTCGGCGTAGCGTTCCGGGCCCACCCGGTCGGCGAGCATCAGCGTGCCCACGTTCGAGGACTTACCGAAGATCCCGGTGGTGGTGTACGGGGCGACGCCGTGCTCCCAGGCGTCGGAGACCGTGGCGCCGTCGACGGTGATCGCCCCGGGGACCTGCAGCACCTCGTCCGGGTCGGTGACCCCGTCTTCGATCACCGCGGCCGCGGTGATGATCTTGTTCACCGAGCCGGGCTCGAAGGGGCTGGACACCGCGATGTTCGACAGCGAGGCGTTCTGGTTGGCCTTGTCGCCGAGCCCGCGTGCCGGATCGAAGGTGCCGTCGTTGGCCATGCCCAGCACATGCCCGGTCTCCACGTCGAGCACCACACCCGAGACGTTGTCCGCACCGGAGACGTCCTTGGCCTGCTGCACCGACTGCTGCAGGAAGTACTGGATGTCCGAGTCGATGGTCAGGCGCACGTCCGATCCGTCGACGGCCGGCTGCACGTCGCGCTTGCTGCCCGGGATCACCTCGCCGGCCGAGCCGCGATCGTAGGTGCGGGTGCCGGAGGTGCCGCCGAGCAGTGAATCCATCGACTGCTCGAGTCCCAGGGCCGGATCGCCGTCCGCGCGCAGGCTGCCGATGATGTTCGCGGCCAGCGCCCCTCCGGGGTATTCGCGCACGTCGTCCGGGTCGGTACCGATCAGCGGATACTCCTCGGTGATCTGCGCGGCCACGGCCGGGTCCACCCGGCGCGCCAGGTAGACGAAGTCGCCGTCGCCCTCCATCAGCTCCAGGGTCTTCTTGCGCGGGGCCTGCTCCCCGACCAGGTCGTCGATCATCTCGGCCGCGCCCTCGAGGTACTCCTCGACCGTGGGTTCGCTGTCGGACTGCGCGTGGGCGGCCTCGAGCTGGGCGCGCACGACCTTGGGCTGGAAGGTCAGCGATCGGGCCGAGCGGGTGTAGGCCATCGGCTGCCCGTCGACGTCGAGGATGTCGCCGCGCACGGCGAGTTCCTCGGTGACCACGGTGCGCTGGCCCGCCGACTCGGCGCGCAACTGCGGGGACCGGATGACCTGCACCAGCACCAGCTGGGCGATGACCACGCCCAGCAGCATCAGCATGCCGACGTTGAGCAGGGTCGCGCGGCGGGTGAACCCGCCGCGCAGCGCATCCGTGTCTTTCCCGCCGCGGCGCACGCGGCCGCGCGTGGGGGCCGCGGGCCGGGGCCCACGCACGTGGCCCCGATCCGCGCGGCTGCGCGGATCGGGGCGCCGGTCGTAAGTCCTCGTGAATCCCGA
>JAJYRZ010000126.1 GCA_021793835.1 Actinomycetes bacterium
CGGCTCGATATCGTGGAGCGCGATGTCTGACTCCCCTGATCCCACCGGCGCCGACGGCGCCCGCCCGTCCGGCCGCCGCCGACGCGGTCGCGGGCGCGGCCGTGGCCGTGGCCGGCCGGGCGGCGCGCCCGGCACCGGGGCCCCGCACCGGAAGGACCGGGGCCCCGACGAGCGCACCGATCCGGCGTTCACCGCCCTGCGCGACGAACTGCGCGGCGGGTTGGACACCACCATGCTGCGTGACGCACACCGCCTGGCACGCCGCGTGGACCGGGCCCGCACACTCGCCGCCTTGGAGTCCGCGGCCACCGAGGTCTCCCGGTCCGCCCAGCGTGCCGCCGACCGTGCCGCATCGCTGCCGAAGATCACCTATCCCGAGCAGCTGCCGGTCTCCGCCCGGCGCGACGACCTGGCCACCGCCATCGCCGAGAACCAGGTGGTCATCGTGGCCGGCGAGACCGGCTCGGGCAAGACCACCCAGCTGCCCAAGATCTGCCTCGAGCTCGGCCGCGGGGTCCGCGGACTGATCGGCCACACCCAGCCGAGGCGGCTGGCCGCCCGGTCGGTGTCCGAACGCATCGCTGAGGAACTCGACCGTCCGCTCGGCGACACGGTCGGCTACACCGTGCGGTTCACCGACAAGGTCTCCGACCACACCCTGGTCAAGGTCATGACCGACGGGATCCTGCTCAACGAGATCCAGCGCGATCGGCTGCTGCGCTCCTACGACACGCTGATCATCGACGAGGCGCACGAGCGCAGCCTGAACATCGACTTTCTGCTCGGCTACCTGCGGCAGCTGCTGCCCAAGCGCCCCGACCTGAAGCTGATCATCACCTCGGCGACGATCGACCCCGAACGTTTCGCGGCGCATTTCGCGGTCGACGGCAAGCCGGCCCCCATCGTGGAGGTCTCGGGCCGGACGTATCCGGTGGAGGTGCGCTACCGGCCGCTGACCGAACAGGTCGGCGACCGCACCGTCGACCGCGACCCGGTCGAGGCGATCTGCGACGCCGCCGCCGAACTGATCGCCGAAGGCCCCGGCGACATCCTGGTGTTCTTATCCGGTGAGCGCGAGATCCGGGACGCCGCCGACGCACTGGCCAAACGCAAGTTCGCCGGCACCGAGATCCTGCCGCTGTACGCCCGGCTGTCCTCGGCCGAACAGCAGCGGGTGTTCCGCCCGCACCGCGGTCGGCGCATCGTGCTGTCGACCAACGTGGCCGAGACCTCGCTGACCGTGCCGAGCATCCGGTACGTCATCGACACCGGCAAGGCGCGCATCTCCCGCTACTCCGCGCGCACCAAGGTCCAGCGCCTGCCCATCGAGGACGTCTCCCAGGCCTCGGCCGATCAGCGGGCGGGCCGCTGCGGGCGCGTGGCCGACGGCATCTGCATCCGGCTCTACGACGAGGACGACTACCTCGCCCGTCCGGAGTTCACCGAACCGGAGATCCTGCGCACGAACCTGGCGTCGGTGGTGCTGCAGATGACCGCACTCGGCCTCGGCGACACCGCGGCCTTCCCGTTCGTCGAACCGCCCGATCAGCGCGCCATCCGCGACGGAGTGGCCCTGCTCGACGAGCTCGGTGCCCTCGCCCCGGCCAAGGGCGGCGATCCCGTGCGCACCCTGACCGAGACCGGTACCGCGCTGGCCCGGCTGCCGGTCGATCCGCGCATGGGCCGGATGCTGCTCGAGGGCCACCGGCTCGGCGCGCTCACCGAGACGCTGATCATCGTGGCCGCGATATCGATGCAGGACGTGCGCGAACGGCCCGCCGACCACCAGCAGGCCGCCGATCAGCAGCACGCGCGCTTCCACGTCCCCGGATCGGACTTCCTGTCCTACCTCAAACTCTGGGAGTACCTGCGCGAGCAGCGCCGCGAGCTGTCGGGCAGCCGCTACCGGCGCATGTGCAGAGACGAGTTCCTGCACTTCATGCGGATCCGGGAATGGCAGGATCTGACCTCCCAGCTGCGTCAGATCACCCGGGAGATGAACTGGACGGCCAACGACTCCCCGGCAGACCCGGACACCATTCATCAGGCACTGCTGTCAGGCCTTCTGTCCCAGATCGGGATGCGCGAGGGCGAGACCCGCGAGTACCTGGGGGCGCGCGGCGCCCGGTTCGCCGTGTTCCCCGGTTCCGGTCAGGCCAAGAAGCCGCCGCGGTTCCTCATGGCGGGCGAACTGGTCGAGACCTCTCGGCTGTGGGGCCGCACGGTCGCGCGGATCGAACCGGCGTGGGCCGAGCGGCTCGCCGGCGACCTGGTCAAGCGCCAATACTCCGAGCCGCACTGGTCGACCAAACGGGCCGCGGCGATGGCCTACGAGACGGTCACGCTCTACGGGGTGCCGCTGGTCTCGCGCCGGCTGGTCGGCTACGGCCGTATCGATCCGGAGGTCAGCCGTGAGCTGTTCATCCGGCACGCACTGGTCCAGGGCGAATGGGAGACCCCGCACGAGTTCTTCCATCGCAACCGCGAGCTGCTCGACGACGTCGAGGCGCTCGAACATCGGGCCCGACGCCGCGACATCGTCGTCACCGACGATGAGCTGTTCGACTTCTACGATCACCGCATCGGCGCCGAGGTGGTCTCCGCCCGGCACTTCGACACCTGGTGGAAGAAGGCGCGGCGCCAGGCCCCGGATCTACTGGACTTCGAGCAGGCCACAGTCACCAACGTCGATGCCGCCCCGGTCGCGGCCACCGACTTCCCCGAGGTCTGGCAGCAGGGCGGGGTGCGGTTCCCGCTGGCCTACCGGTTCGAGCCGGGTGCCGAGGACGACGGGGTGACCGCCCGGATCCCGATCGAGGTCCTCGCTCAGCTCGCACCGGTCGGTTTCGACTGGCTGGTGCCCGGGATGCGTCAGGAGCTCGCGGTGGCCCTGATCAAATCGTTGCCCAAGGCCCAGCGCCGGGCCGTGGTGCCGGCTCCTGATTTCGCGGCCGCCGCCCTGGCCGCGGTGCGTCCGCGCAGCGAGCCGATCGTCTCCGCCCTGGCCGGGGCGCTGACCCGGATCACCGGCGCACCGATCCGCTCCGAAGACTTCCGACCCGACCAGCTGCCCGCCCACCTGCGGATGCGGTTCGTGATCGTCGACGCCTCGGGTGCCGAACTGGCCGCCGGGGAGGACCTGGCCGCACTGCAGCACCTGTTGGCCGAGCAGATGCGCACCGCGTCCGCCCGGCACACCGCCGACGCGGCCCGCCCGGCCACCCTGGAGTGGACCTCGGAGACCATCGGTGAGATCCCCGAGAAGGTCACCAGCACCGTCGACGGGCACACAGTGGTCGGTTTCCCCGCCTTGCAGGTCGCGGACGAGGGGACCGAGCGCCAGGCTCCCGTCGGGGTGACCGTGGTGGCGACCGCAGCCGAGCAGCGCGCACTCATGCGCGAAGGCACCCGGCAGCTGCTGCTCAACGCGCTGCCCGGTCCGCCCAAGTCGTTGCTGACCGGCCTGGACAACAAGGTCCGTCTGGTCTTGGCACAGTATCCGCACGGCGGTGCGCAGGGCCTGCTCGAGGAGGCCTACACCGCGGCGGTGGACGAGCTGATGGGTGCAGATCCGGCCGTGCGCGATGCGGAGGCCTTCACGCGTCTGCGCACCCACATCGCCGGTGCGGTCACGGCCCGGACCTCGGCGCTGCTGCTCACCGGTGCGCGGGTCACCGCGCAGTGGGGCAAGATCCAGCGGCTGCTGCCCACCGCCGCCCCGGACACGGCCGAAGACGTCCGAGCCCAGGTCCAGGACCTGGTCTATCCGGGATTCCTGTTGGCCGCGGGACCGGGGCACGCCTCGCATCTGCCGCGCTATCTGGCGGCCGCCGCCGCACGGCTGGAGGCGGTCCCGTCCGGGGCGCGCATCCCGCTGTCGGAGACGACGGGAGTGGCCGTGCTCGACCGGGTGTATGCGGCACTGCAGCGTCATCTGGACACCGCTGCACCCGAGGCCGCGCAGTCCGCCGAGGTCGCGGCCGTGCACTGGTCGATAGAGGAGTTGCGGGTGAGCCTGTTCGCCCAGCATCTGGGCACCGCACAGACCGTGAGTGAAAAGCGGATCGTCAACGCGATCGCGCAACTGCGGTGACCACGGGCCGGCGGCGCCGGTCGGTCACTGCTGCGCGGAGACCTCGTCGCTGTCGGAGCTGCGCTGCTTATCGCGGCGCAGGTCGTTGATCGCGTTCTCGAAGTCCTCGGCGGAGGTGAATCCCCGGTATACCGAGGCGAAACGCAGGTAGGCGACCTCGTCGAGGTCGCGCAGCGGCGCGAGCGTGGCCAAGCCGACCTCGTGGCTCGGGATCTCCGCGGAACCGGTGGCGCGCACCGTCTCTTCGACCTTCTGCGCCAGCAGGTGCAACGCGTCCTCGTCCACGTGCAGCCCACGGAAGGCCGCACGGACTCCGCGCACCACCTTGGCACGGCTGAAGGGCTCTTTCACTCCGGAACGCTTGACCACCGAGAGCACCGCGGTCTCCACGGTGGTGAACCGCTTGCCGCATTCGGGGCACGCGCGCCGACGCCGGATGGCCTGACCCTCATCCGCTTCCCGTGAATCGACGACACGCGAATCGGGATGACGGCAGAACGGGCAGTGCATCAGGGATCCCTTCATGATCCGACATTCCGCGTGGCGGCACACAGCGCCGCTGCGCGGGGTCTTCCCATGATGTTACGCGTGGCCGGCCCGACCACCGTGGCGCCCCTGTATGCCCGGCGCGTCAGTCGGCCGAGACCGGCACGCGCAGGGTCTGCCCGGAGTGCACCGTGGTGCCGGCCAGCTCGTTCATCACCCGGATCCGGCCGACCGTCGCCGCGGTCGGCTCGCCCGGCGCGACCCGCTCGGCGATACCGAACAGCGTCTCGCCCGGCTCGACCTGCACGGTGGTCTCCGCCGCCGGAGCGCCGCTGTCCCCCAGCCCACGGACCATGAAGCCCACCAGGCCGATGAGCACGATCGCCACGACCGTCACGGCCACCACCGCAGCGTCCCGACGCCGGGCGATCGTCCGTGCCGGCGCCAGCGCGGCGCGCGCTGTGTTCCGCGGCAGCGGGTGCGATGCGCGCGAGAGCCGCGCCCCGGTCCCGGCCAGCTCGGCCGGCCGACCGTGCGGCCGCTGCCGCGCTACGCGGCGCCGGCTCGGAAGACCTGCATACGCATGGCTCCGCTCACGACGCAGCGCCTGTACATCCACCACGGACCGTCCACCCGCGGTCATCACCATGGTGTCCATCGCGTCCTCCACCTCTTCGCTTCGATCGGATCGTCGAACACACGATCTTTAGCCCGTGCGTTCGATGAACGTCTGTTCGAAGTTCTACCACGCGCCACCGACACGGACACCTGAAGGTCCGAAAACATTTGCGAAAGACGTGTTCGGGGGTATGTTCGAATGACAGGACGAAGCCGTCGTCCCCACGCCCGACGGGCGGAACGGTTCGTCACGAGGAGGCCCGCATGTCCGAGGAGACCGGGGTCGACAACGTCGATCCGGAGACCCCCACACGTTCGATCGAGTCCCTGACCGATCGTCAGCGCAAGGTGCTCGAGGTCATTCAGCGCTCCGTGGTCTCCCGCGGCTACCCGCCGAGCATCCGCGAGATCGGTGACGCGGTCGGCCTGGCCTCGACCTCCTCGGTCGCCTACCAGTTGCGCACGTTGGAGAAGCTCGGCTTCCTGCGCCGCGATCCGAACCGCCCGCGCGCGGTGGACGTCCGAGGCCTGGAGTCCATCAACGAGGACACGGTGGACGAGGTCGACGGCGCCGAGGCACACCTGCCCACGCCGCACTTCGTCCCGGTGGTCGGCCAGATCGCCGCCGGCGGACCGGTGCTCGCGGAGCAGAACGTCGAAGAGATCTTCCCGCTGCCGCAGGAACTGGTCGGCACCGGCACGAACTTCCTGTTGCGAGTCACCGGCGAGTCGATGATCGATGCCGCCATCTGCGACGGCGACTGGGTGGTCGTGCGTGAGCAGAACGTGGCCGACAACGGGGACATCGTGGCCGCGATGATCGACGGTGAGGCCACGGTCAAGACCTTCAAGCGGGCCGACAAGCGGGTCTGGCTCCTCCCCCACAACCCGCTGTTCGAGCCGATCGACGGCGCCGAGGCGACGATCCTGGGCCGGGTCGTCGCGGTCCTGCGCAAGGTCTGACGGCGGGTCAGCCCCGGCGGTCCCGGCGCATCTTCCACAGCGCTGCGGCCCACGTGGCCACCGCGATCACCGAGAATCCGAGGCCGATCGCAAGCAGCGCCCCGGTACTCGGGCCGTTCGACTCGTCCGCCGCTTCCGCCGGCTCACCCGATCCGGCCTCCACCTCGGTGGCTGACGGCGGGGGCAGTTCCGCCAGCGCGGCCTGCACCGCACCGGGGATCTCGTCGAGTGGCGGCAGCGGGCCCGAGGCGGCTTCCGAGGCCATGACCGCGGCGCCGTCTGCGGTCAGTGCGATCGCCTCGCCCTGCGGACGTTCGGGCAGGGGCAGATGCAGTGCCGGGCCGCGCAGTCCGGCCACGATCTCGCCCTCGGCCACCCGATAGAGGTAGAGGTCGGTATAGGTCCGCAGTGCCACGACCGCGCCGCCTGGTTCGACGGCCCCGCCGGTGACGGCCGGGGTGTGCACCCCCGGGATCGGGCCGCCCGGAGTGTCGGTGACGGGCAGTTCGAGCGTGCCGACCTGCGCGAGCGGGACCGGCTCAGTGCCGGGCTGATCGCCCACGGCCATCGGCTCCTCGGGTGCGTAGACACCGTCGGGACCGAGGGGCTTCTTCACCACGATGATCGGCACGCCGTCCGGCCCGAGCAGCAGCGCCTCCGCATCGTGGGCGCGATCGGGGTAGACCAGTTCGTGGACGATCGCCTCGTCCGGGGCTTGCGGGTCTATGCCGATCAGGCGCACACTCTCGCGGATCGCCCGGTTGTCGCCGATGTCGGCCAGCCAGAGCCGGCCGTCGGGCCCGAGCGCCATGTCCTCCACGTCCACGGTCGGCACCGGCACCTCGAGCACGCCGACCACGGCGCAGTCGGCGTCCAACACCAGGATCTGGTGGTCGCTGCCGCTGTCACCGATCGCGTACATCGCCTCGCCTGTGACCACCAGGCCGGACACCTCCTCCAGGTCCGGGTCGGTGGGGGTGCACAACTGGCGCGCCGCGAGCTCTGCGGTGATGATCTCGCGACCGTCGGCCTGGCCGGACCGCCCGCTGTCGGCCGAGGCCGCGGCCATCCCGCCCGTCCCGAGCGCGACTGCAGCAGTCAGCGCAGACACGCCGATCCGCCAGGCGCAGCCGATGCGGGCCCGGGCCCGGGCAGTCACCGCTGCCCTGCCTCCGCCTCGGCCAACTCCGCGGCCAGGTCGGCCGGCACCCGCGCGTGCAGCCTGGTGCCGGCGCCGCCGTGTTCGGTGGCCAGCACCGTGCCGACCTCATGCGCCCGGGCCAGCAGGTCTCCGCGTGTGTAGGGCACGGTCACCGACACCTCGACCTCCGGATCCGGGATCTGCTCGGCGAGCCGGTCGCGCAGTTCGGTCAGTCCCTCACCGGTGTGCGCGGAGACGAACACCGCGCCGGGCAGGGCGGCCCGCAGGGACACCAGGGTGACCGGGTCGGCGATGTCGGTCTTGTTGACCACCAGCAGCTCGGGTGGCGCCTCCGCCTCCTGCTCGGCCAGGACCTCGGCGATCACCTCGTTGACCGCGCGGATCTGCCGCATCGGCATCGCATCGGCCCCGTCGACCACGTGCAGCAACAGATCGGCCTCGACGACCTCCTCCAGGGTCGAACGGAAGGCCTCGACCAGCTGGGTGGGCAGGTGCCGGACGAAGCCGACGGTGTCGGTGAACACCAGAGCGCGGCCGTCGGGAAGTTCGGCCCGCCGGGTGGTCGGATCCAAGGTGGCGAACAGCGCGTCCTCGACCAGCACCCCCGCCCCGGTCAGCGCGTTGAGCAGGCTGGACTTGCCGGCGTTGGTGTAGCCCACGATCGCCACCGAGGGCAGGTCCGAGCGCCGCCGCCGGTCGCGTTTGGTGCGTCGGGCGGTCTTCATCGCGGCGATCTCACGGCGCAGCTTGGCCATCCGCGAACGGATCCGGCGCCGGTCGGTCTCGATCTTGGTCTCCCCCGGTCCGCGCAGACCCACCCCGCCCGCGGCCCCGGCCCGGCCACCGGCCTGACGCGACATCGACTCACCCCAGCCGCGCAGCCGCGGCAGCATGTACTCCATCTGGGCCAGCGCCACCTGCGCCTTGCCCTCCCGCGAAGTGGCGTGCTGGGCGAAGATGTCGAGGATCAGCACCGTGCGGTCGATGACCTTCACATCGACGACGCGCTCGAGCGAGGTCAGCTGCGCCGGGCTGAGCTCACCGTCGCAGATCACGGTGTCCGCGCCGGTGGATTCGACGATGTCGGCCAACTCGCGGGCCTTACCCGAGCCGATGTACGTCGACGGGTCGGGCCGGTCGCGGCGCTGGATGAGCGCATCGAGCACATGGGAGCCGGCCGTCTCGGCCAGGGCCGCCAGCTCGGCCATCGACGTCTCGGCCTCCTCGGCCGTGCCGGAGGTCCACACCCCCACCAGCACGACCTGCTCGAGCCGGAGCTGGCGCTGTTCGACCTCGGTGACGTCGGTCAGCTCGGTGGACAGCCCCACCACCCGGCGCAGCGATCCGCGCGCCTCCAGTTGCAGTTCGCCGATCGTCGGCTCGTCGTACGGCGCTCGCCCGCCGTCGGCATGTTCATCGACCATGTCCCCTCCATGGTCCCACTTTTGTGTGCGCCTGGGCCGGGGTGCCCGCGCCTCGCGCACCCGCCGCCCTCGCCCTTCGGCCGCGCGGAGGGTATTATTTCACTAGACGTACGCAAGATTCCACATCGTGAAATCTAACGTGGTGTCTCGCCCACCGCGGCGGGTGCTCGCCACCCGCCGCTCCCCCGCAGAGAAAGGGAGAGCCCGTGACCGACCGCGTGAACATCGACGGCATCCAGGTCGACCGGATCCTGTACGACTTCATCACCGACGAGGCCCTGCCGGCCGCCGGCATCGCCGACGCCGACGCCTTATGAGCGGGCGCGGAGAAGAT
>JAJYRZ010000127.1 GCA_021793835.1 Actinomycetes bacterium
CCATCGCGACCGTGATCGCGACCGCGTAGTACAGGTAGGCCAGGGCCGCGCACACCGCGGCCGCCACCGCGCCGACGATCCAGCCGGCGGCCGTGGTCAGATGGCCGTCCCCGGTCAGCGCCGACACCGCGGTCCCGCCCAGGTTCAATCCGGCGAACGCGCCCCACATCGCGAGCACCAGCCGCATGGCCGCCGCCCCGCGGAGACAGAACACCGCACCGACGACGACCGCGAGTACACCGAGCACGAGCGAGGACATCGGTCCAGGCTAGGCCGAACCGGCCCGCGCGGGCCGAGTGTGCAGGTCTACCCGGCGACGACCTCGATGTCGCCGAGCACGACCTCGGCCACCTCGTCGGAGGCCTCGGCGTCGAGCACCGCCAGCAGCGCCCACCCGTTATCGCCGTCCGGGTCGGGGATGGTCTGGCGCAGCTCCCACTCGCCGTCGACCAGCTCCATGCGGAACATGTGCGGGCCGCGCGCATCGGGCCCCATGTCGACCTCGCCGTACTCGTCGAAGAACGGGTCCATCTCCGCCGCCCAGTCGTCGGCCGACAGGCCCTCGTCGAAATCGGCGAGCTGCGCCCACCGCCGATCGGCGGCCAGCGACAGCCGACGGAACATCGCGTTGCGCAGCATCACCTTCAGCGCCCGCGGGTTGTCGGTGATCGACCGCTCGTCATCGAGGGCGAACGCCTGTTCGCGCATCTCGGCCGGATCGAAGTCCGGGTCGGTGAGCTGCTCCCACTCGTCGAGCAGCGAGGAGTCGACCAGGCGGATCAGCGAGCCGAGCCACTCGATCACATCGTCGAGCTCCTCGGTGGAGGCCTCGACCGGCACGGTCTGGCGCAGCGCCCGATAGGCGTCGGTCAGATACCGCAGCAGCGCACCCTCCGAGCGGGCCAGTCCGTAGCGCGAGGTCATGTCGGAGAAGGTCATCGCGTACTCGACCATCTCGCGCACCACCGACTTGGGCTTGAGACCGAACTCGTCGAGCCACGGGTGGGTCTCGCGGTAGGTCTGATACATCGGCTCGAGCAGATCGACCAGCGGCTTGGGCCAGGTGATCTCCTCGAGCAGCTCCATGCGCTCCTCGTATTCGATGCCGTCGGCCTTCATCTCGGCCACCGCCTCGCCGCGCGCCTCGTGCTGTTGGGCACGCAGCACCGGGCGCGGATCCTCCAGGGTCGCCTCGACCACCGAGATCACATCGAGCGCGTAGTCGACCGAGTCGCGGTCGAGCAGATCCAGCGCGGCCAGTGCGAACGGGGACAGCGGCTGGTTGAGCGCGAAGTCCTCCTGCAGGTCGACCGCGGGCCGGGCGTAGCGGCCGAGCTCGTCGGGGGCGTCGAGCTGTTCGACCACACCCGAGGCCAGCAGCGACCGGTACAGCGCGATCGCCCGCAGGATGTGTCGGCGCTGGCGCGGACGCGGCTCGTGGTTGTCCTCGAGCAGATGACGCATGGCGGTGAAGCAGTTGCCGGGCCGGGCCAGCACGTCCAGGATCATCGCGTTGGTGACGTGGAAGCGGGAGACCAGCGGCTCGGGCGGGGCCGCCACGAGGCGCTCGAAGGTCTTGTCCGACCAGGAGACGAACCCCTCGGGCGCCTTCTTGCGCTGGACCTTGCGGCGCTTCTTCGGATCGTCGCCGGCCTTCGCGAGCGCCCGGTGGTTCTCGATGTCGTGCTCGGGTGCCTGCACGACCACGAAGCCCTCGGTGTCGAAGCCGGCGCGCCCGGCCCGCCCGGCGATCTGATGGAACTCCCGGGCCCGCAGCACCCGGGTGCGCTGGCCGTCGTATTTGGTCAGCCCGGTCAGCAGCACCGTGCGGATCGGCACGTTGATGCCCACCCCGAGCGTGTCGGTGCCGCAGATGACCTTCAGCAGCCCGTCCTGGGCGAGCCGCTCGACCAGCCGCCGGTATTTGGGCAGCATGCCGGCGTGGTGCACCCCGACGCCGTGCTTGAGCAGACGTGACAGGGTACGGCCGAATCCGGTCGCGAACCGGAAACCGCCGATCGCCTCGGAGATCGCGGCCTTCTCCGCCCTCGAACACAGGTTCACGCTCGTCAGCGACTGGGCGCGCTCGAGGGCTGCGGCCTGGGTGAAGTGCACGACGTAGATCGGCGCCTTGTCGCTTGTGACCAGCTGCTCGATGGTCTCGTGCACCGGGGTGAGCACATAGGTGTGCTCCAGCGGCACCGGCCGCTCGGCCCCGGTGATCCACGCGGTCTCACGTCCTGTGCGCCGGGTCAGGTCGGTGCGCAGATCCGACACGTCGCCCAGGGTGGCCGACATGAGCACGAACTGGGCGCGCGGCAACTCGATCAGCGGCACCTGCCAGGCCCAGCCGCGCTCGGGTTCGGCGTAGTAGTGGAACTCGTCCATCACCACCTGGCCGATGTCGGCGTCCGCCCCGCCGCGCAGCGCCAGGTTCGCCACGATCTCCGCGGTCGCGCACACGATCGGCGCATCGGCGTTCACGGCTGCGTCGCCGGTCATCATCCCGACGTTCTCGGCGCCGAACACCTCGCACAGGTCGAAGAACTTCTCCGACACCAGCGCCTTGATCGGCGCGGTGTAGAAGGAGCGCTGTCCGCGGGCCACGGCCATGAAGTGTGCGGCGACGGCCACCATCGACTTCCCCGACCCGGTCGGGGTCGCCATGATCACGTTCGACTCGGCGACCAGTTCGAACACGGCCTCGTCCTGGGCCGGATACAGGGAGATGCCCCGATCCTCGGTCCAGGCGACGAACGCCTCGTAGAGGGCCTCCTCGTCGCCGGCGTCTGCGGGCAGCCGGTCGAGCAGGTCGGCCCCGCTCACGCGTCCCGCCCGTCCTCGGTGTCCGAGTCGTCGTCGGCGTCGTCCGGATCAGGCCCGTCGTCGTCGGCGGCGGGCGGGTCGGTCTGCTCGCCGAACCCGAAGCCGTCGCTCTGCTCGGCCAGGAAGCGTTCGAACTCGGCACCGAGCTCGTCACCGCTGGGCAGGTCCTCGGTCTGGGCGAGCAGCGAGGCCCGCTTCTCCTCGGCCGCGACGTAGGCGTCGTACTGGTTCTCCAGGGCGCTGACCACCCCCTGGACCTCCTCGTTGCCGGTGATCTGCTCGTCGATCTGCTCGCGGGTGCGCGCGGCCGCGGTGCCCAGCGCCGACAGCGGCAACTCCAGATCGGTGTTCTCGGCGACCGCCTCGAGCATCTTCAGCGCGGCCTCCGGGTAGTCCGACTGGGCCAGGTAGTGCGGCACGTGCACCGCGAAGCCGAGCGCCGGATGGTCCTTCTCGCCCAGCCGCAGCTCGATCAGCGCATCCACGCTGCCCGGGACCGTGATGCGGTTGTCCCAGGTGTGGTAGTCGCCGGCGATCTCGACGTTGGCCGAATGCGCGGTCATGCCGATCGGCCGGGTGTGCGGCACGGCCATCGGGATCGAGTTCAGACCGACGGTGCGGCGCACCCCGAAATGCTCGATCAGTTCGAGCACCGCGGCGGTGAACCGCTCCCACTGCAGGTCCGGTTCGAGCCCCGACAACAGCAGGAACGGGGTGCCGGTCTGATCGCGCAGCGCGGACAGGGTCAGTCGCGGCGCGGTGTAGTCGGTGTAGCGGTTGTCCTCGAAGGTCATCATCGGCCGGCGGGAGCGATAGTCGATCAGCTCGTCGACCGCGAAGGTGGCCACCGGCTCGGACTCGAGCGCATCACGCAGATGCTCGGTCGCCAGGCGCACCGCGTGCCCGGCGTCGGCGAAGCCCTCCAGACCGTGCACGAGCACCGGGCCCCGGCCGTCCTCCGTGGCCAGATCGGGAACCGGGAACTCCAACTCGTACATCTTCGATCGGTCCTCCACCTAAAGAGCCCTTTCCTCACCGTGCCACCACCGGCGCACAGGCCGCCGCCCAGAGGGGGCACAGATGCGCGAACGTCCTGCCTCTATCGTAGTGGGACGATTCGAACGGGGCCCGACCGGGCGAGCCGTGACCGACGTGGCGGGCGACCGCCGGTTTCGACCGCGAGGAGGCGATCAGGTGCGCATCGGCGGCACGCCGCGCCGCGGCAGGCGCTCGGCCATGCACAGCGCCGTGGCCGCGATGACGATCGCCGTCGCCGCGGCCACCACGCTCAGCGGGTGTGCGACCACGGTGCTCACCGGGGTCGCGGTCGGGCCGGGGGAGAGCGCTCAGACCGATCCGTCCGAACCCGGACCCGATCCCGGCGCCCTGGTACGGGCCGTGCTCAACGGCGGCGGATTCCCCACCGGCTACCAGACCACGGTGCTCGACGAGCAGGAGGCGGTGCTCGCGGCCGAGGACCTGTCGGCGATCCCGCGGGCGGGGCGGGTCAACCCGGTGCGCTGCCAGGCCGGGGCCTTCCCGGCCGAGGCGGTGGATTTCGCGATGGCCTCGGGCACCGAGCCGGACAGTCGCCAGATCCTGGCCCTGGAGGCCGAACGCGGCGGGCCGAGCGTCGACGAGACGATCGAGACGGTGCAGGACTGTGGGGAGGTCACGGTCGTCGAATCGGGGGTGGCGACCCGGCTGCTGCGCTCGAGCCCGGACACCGCTCAGGTCGGCGGATACCAGGCGGTGACCTACACCCAGCAGGTCGTCGACGAGGACGGCACCGTGCTGCGCGCGATGACCATCGCTCGGGCTCGGCGCGGGGACGTGACCGTGACCGTGACCGGGATGGATCAACAGGGCGGCCGGATCGACACCGGCACGGTGACCGGACTGCTAGGTGAGGCGCTGACCGCCGAACCGTGACTCGGGGGCCCGGACAGCGGACGGGCGTCTGCGCGCCCGGACACACCGGCCAGACATCGCGGTCGTCGCGGGCGGGGTGCGCACCGCGGTTATCCACAGCTCGCACCGGTCTCCCCAGCAGGCGGGGCCGCGGGCGTCGTTTCGGCCCGGCACGGTCGGCCGGCGGGGCGAAGGTCGAGCCATGACCGCACATGTTTCTTCTCACGACCACGACCATGACCACGACCGCGGGTCCGGGCCCGGTGGCGGATCCGGCACCTCCGGCACCCCGATGCGGGTCTCCGGCCCCGAGGGCCTGCTGACCGCATTGCCGGCGATGCTCGGGTTCGCCCCCGACGACTCTTTGGTCACCATCCTGCTCGGCGGGCGTCACGGCCGTTCGATGGTGGCGGTGGCCCGGCACGACCTGGCCGAACTGCGCGGGCCCGAGCCGCGCCGCGCCGCGATCGCCGCGCAGGTGGGCCGGGTGTGTGCACAGGAGCAGGTCACCGCGGTGCTGATGGTCGTGATCGACCCGCAGTGGCGGTTCGGCGTCGACGACCGGTGGCAGCGCGAAATCGTCGAGGACCTGGCCTGGACGCTGTCCGCAGACAAGATCGAACTGCGCGATGCGCTGCTGTGCACCCGCATCGCGGCCGGTGCGGAGTGGATCGGGCTCGGCGACGACCGGTGCGGCAGGCTGTCCGATCCGCGGCAGTCCGCGATGGCGGCCGCGTACGTCTATCAGGGCCGCACCCTGTACGGCAGTCGCGCGGAGATGGCGCAGGTGCTCGCCCCCGGCATCGTCGACCCGGCGGTGGCCGAGGCCTTGGCGGCGCTGCCCACCGCACCGCCCGCCCCAGACCTGGGCGACCGGACCGACCGGGACCGGGACCGGGCCGCGGTGCAGCGGCTGTGCACGGTGCTCGCGGCCGGAACCGGGGCGGGGGAGCTGCCGGCCGATGAGCTGGTGCAGATCGCGACCGATGTGCTGCGCCCGGACGTGCGCGACAGCCTGCTGGGGTTGGCGGTCGGGCCGCTGGCGGCCGGGGCCGAACGTTTCTGGGCGGAGGCCACCCGGGTGCTGCCGGCGCCCTGGCGGGCGGAGACCGCCGCACTGTTCGCCTTCACCGCCTATGCCCGCGGGGAGGGCCCGCCGGCGGGCATCGGGGTGGAGGCCGCACTCACGGCGCGGCCCGGCCACCGGTTGGCGACCCTGCTGTCGGAGGCACTGGGCAACGGCATGCACCCCGACCGGATCCGTGAACTCGCCGAGGTCGGTGTGGCGTGTGCACAGGATCTGGGGGTGCGGCTGCCGTGACCGGCCGGATGGTTCAGCGCGGGGCGGAGTGTGCGCGCTCGCCCAGTGCCCGGGTGTACTCCCAGGCGTCGGCGACCACCTGCGTCAGGTCGGTGCGCTGCGGGCGCCACCCGAGCTCGTCGACGGCGCGCTGTGAGGAGGCGATCAGCACGGCCGGATCCCCGGCGCGCCGCTCGGCGATGCGCACGGGGAAGTCGATCCCGGTGACCTGCTTGCAGGTGTCGATCACCTCACGCACCGAGAAGCCCTCACCCGAGCCGAGGTTGTAGATCCGGTGGGTACCCGATTCGGCGGCCTCGAGGGCCAGCACGTGGGCGTCGGCCAGATCGGCGACGTGGATGTAGTCGCGCACGGCGGTGCCGTCGGCGGTGGGGTAGTCGGTGCCGAAGATCGCGATGTCGGGCCGGTGGCCCAGGGCCGCCTGCAGCACCAGCGGGATCAGGTGGGTCTCGACCACCCGGTTCTCGCCGGCCCCGCCGTAGGCGCCGGCGACGTTGAAGTAGCGCAGGCTCACCGCGCCCAGGCCGCGGGCGTGGGCGTAGGAGGTGATGGCGTGGTCGATCGCGAGCTTGGTCGCACCGTAGGGGTTGGTCGGTGCGGTCGGCGCGGTCTCCACGATCGGCACCCGGTCGGGTTCGCCGTAGGTCGCCGCGGTCGAGGAGAACACCAGGGTGCCCACCCCGGCCTCGCACATCGCGTCCAACAGCGCGATCCCGGCGACGACGTTGCCGTGCCAGTACTTGTCGGGGTCGGTCACCGATTCGCCCACCAGCGACATCGCGGCGAAGTGCAGGACGGCGTCGAAGGGCCCGTGCGCGGCGAGCACACCGGCGGTGTCCGCGCCGACCTCCCCGTGCACGAACTCGGCGCCGGCGGGGACCGCCTCACGGTTACCGGTGGACAGATCGTCGAGCACCACGACCTGGTGGCCGAGTTCGAGCAGCCGGGTGGCGACCACGCTGCCGACATAGCCGGCGCCGCCGGTGACCAGGAGTCTCATCAGTCGATCTTCTCCACCATGATCGCGTGCGAGAGGTCTTCGGGCAGTTCGAACGACTGGTGGCCGGCGGCGGCGATGGTCACCCCGTCGGTCTCGCGCTCGACGGTGACCCGCGCGTTGGGCACCACGCCCTTGTCACGCAGACCGCCGAGCACGTCGATGTCGGACTGGACGTGTTCGGCCAGTCGGCGGATCACCACGGCGGTCGGGGTGCCCAGGGGCAGGTCGGACAGCCGGATCAACCCGGCCGTGGACTTGTCGGCCGACCCCGCGCCGAGCTCGGACAGTCCGGGGATGGGGTTGCCGTAGGGGGAGGTGGTCGGGTTGCCCAGCACCGCCATCAGCCGGCGCTCGACGTCCTCGCTCATCACGTGTTCCCAGCGGCACGCCTCGGCGTGGACGTCCTCCCAGTCCAGGCCGATCACATCGACCAGCAGCCGTTCGGCGAGCCGATGCTTGCGCATCACCGCCACCGCCAGGGAACGGCCCTGCGGGGTCAACTCCAGTCGGCGGTCACCGCCGACGGTGATCAATCCGTCGCGTTCCATGCGGGCCACCGTCTGACTGACGGTCGGTCCGGACTGCTCGAGGCGTTCGGCGATGCGCGCGCGCAGCGGCACCACGCCTTCCTCCTCGAGTTCGTAGACGGTGCGGAGATACATCTCCGTGGTGTCCACCAGATCCCTCACAACACACCCCTATCGTCGGCCCCATCCTAGCCACGGGCGATGGCGGTTGCGTAGGGACTGCCTGGCCTATCGGTCGGACCTGTCGCAGTGTTCGGATCGGCCGAACATCGCCGCCCTCCCGAGCCCGGAGCTTGCCGATGCCCGCGCGCACCGCGGGGGTGGCGCAGTAGCGTCGGACACATGACGTTCCCGATTGCGCCTCGCGTGCGGTCCGCCGCCTCGACCGACCCGGCGGTGATCTGGTCCCCGGACTACCTGTCCTACCGGCTCAGCGCCGAACACCCGATGAACCCGGCCCGGCTCGCGCTGACCATGGCGCTGTCCACCGAGCTGGGGCTGCTCGACGGCATCGAGACCGTCCGACCGACGGTGCCGTCGGACGGCGAGCTGATGCGCATCCACAGCGCCGACTATCTGGCGGCGGTGCGCGATCCGGCCGGCAAGATCGAATACGGGCTGGGCAGTGACGACAACCCGGTGTTCGAGGGCATGCACGACTCCAGTGCGCTGCTGGTCGGCGGCTCCCTGGCCGGGGCGCGGGCGATCGCCGGGGGCCGGACGGACAAGGCGGTCAACATCGGCGGCGGCATGCACCATGCGATGCCCGGCCAGGCCGCGGGCTTCTGCGTCTACAACGATGCGGCCATCGCGATCTCGTGGCTGCTCGACAACGGCTTCGACCGGATCGCCTACATCGACGTCGACGTCCACCACGGCGACGGCGTCCAGCGTGCCTTCGTGCACGACCCACGTGTGCTGACGGTGTCGATCCACCAGCATCCGGCGACCCTGTGGCCCAACACCGGGTGGCCGGCCGAGATCGGGTACGGCGACGCCGAGGGCACCGCGATCAACATCGCCGTGCTGCCCGGGATGGGGGACGGGCCGTGGCTGCGCGCCTTCCACGCGGTGGTGCCCGGCGCGGTGCGCGCGTTCAAACCGCAGATCATCGTCAGCCAGTGCGGGGCCGACAGTCACCGTGAGGACCCGCTCGCCGACCTGGCCCTGACCGTCGATGCGCACAAGGCCTCCTATCAGGCGATGCGCGATCTGGCCGACGAGGTGGCCGACGGGCGCTGGCTGGCGCTCGGCGGTGGCGGGTACGGCCTGGTGCAGGTGGTGCCCCGGTCGTGGACGCACCTGATCGCCACCGCGCTCGGGGTCGATGTGCCGGCCGACGCCGCGACCCCGGCCGACTGGCGCGCCCTGGCCGAGACCACCCGGGTGGGACTGCCCGCGGACATGGTCGCCGGGGTCACCGTGCCCACGACGATGGGTGAGACCGGCCCGCCGCACTTC
>JAJYRZ010000128.1 GCA_021793835.1 Actinomycetes bacterium
ATCTGCACACCGACAGCGAAGGGACGGACATGGCCGAAGACGCCGATGTGATCGTGGTGGGGGCCGGGCTGGCCGGACTGGTCGCGACCTATGAGCTCACCCGCGCCGGCAAGCGCGTGACGGTGGTCGACCAGGAGAACGCCGCGAACCTCGGCGGCCAGGCCTTCTGGTCGCTGGGCGGACTGTTCCTGGTCGGCAGCCCCGAGCAGCGCCGGATGGGTGTGCGCGACTCCTACGACCTGGCCATGCAGGACTGGCTCGGCTCGGCCGGTTTCGACCGTGAGCGCGAGGACCACTGGGGCCGGCAGTGGGCGCAGGCCTATGTGCAGTTCGCGGCCGGCGAGAAGCGCCCCTACCTGCACGATCTGGGCCTGCGGCTGATGCCCACGGTCGGCTGGGCCGAGCGCGGGCGGGGCACCGCGCTCGACCACGGCAACTCGGTGCCGCGCTTCCACATCGCCTGGGGCACCGGCCCGGAGGTGGTGCGCATCTTCGCCGAACCGGCGCTCGCCGCCGCCGAGCGCGGCCTGGTGACCTTCCGGCACCGGCACCGGGTGGACTCGCTGATCGTCGAGGGCGGCGCCGCGGTCGGGGTGCGCGGGACCGTGCTCGAGCCGTCCACCGAGTCCCGCGGGGTCAAGTCCTCCCGCGAGGCGGTCGGGGAGTTCGAGCTGCGCGCCCAGGCGGTGGTGGTCACCTCCGGCGGCATCGGCGGCAACCCGGATCTGGTGCGCGAGAACTGGCCGACCGAGCGGCTCGGCCGGGTGCCCGAGCGGATGATCACCGGCGTGCCCGCCCACGTGGACGGGCGTATGCTCGGCATCACCGAGTCGGCCGGCGGCAACATCGTCAACCGCGACCGGATGTGGCACTACACCGAGGGCATCGTCAACTGGGATCCGATCTGGCCCGATCACGCGATCCGGATCATCCCCGGCCCGTCCTCGCTGTGGCTCGACGCCACCGGTAAACGCCTGCCCGCTCCGCTGTTCCCCGGTTTCGACACCCTCGGCACGTTGGAGCACATCCTGGCCACCGGGCACGACCACAGCTGGTTCATCCTCACCCAGTCGATCATCGAGAAGGAGTTCGCCCTGTCGGGTTCGGAGCAGAACCCGGACATGACCGGAAAGGACCTGAAGCTGCTGCTGGGCCGGGTCGGCAAGGGCGCCCCGGGCCCGGTGGAGGCGTTCAAGCGCTACGGCGAGGACTTCGTGGTGCGCCACGATCTGCGCTCGCTGGTCGACGGGATGAACGCGATCGGGGCGGGCCCGACCCTGTCGTACGAGCAGATCGAACGCGAGGTGCTCGCCCGCGACCGCGAACTCGACAACTCGTATTCGAAGGATCTGCAGCTGATGGCGGTGCGCAACGCGCGCAACTATCTGGCCGACAAGCTGATCCGGGTGGCCAAGCCGCACAAGCTGCTCGACCCGGCCCACGGTCCGCTGATCGCGGTGCGGCTGCACCTGCTCACCCGCAAGACGCTCGGCGGGCTGGAGACCGATCTGGACTCGGCCGTGCGCCGGGCCGACGGCAGCCGCTTCGACGGCCTGTACGCGGCCGGCGAGGTCGCCGGTTTCGGCGGCGGCGGGGTGCACGGCTACAACGCGCTCGAGGGCACCTTCCTCGGCGGCTGCATCTTCTCCGGCCGGCAGGCGGGCCGGGCACTGGCCCGCGACCTGGCCTGATCCCCGGCCCGTTTCCCTCGGGGTGGGCACCGCCCCCACCCCGGAGTGGAACACGTTCTAGGATCGGCGGTGCAGTGGGGCACGACACATCGCCCCCGTCCACGCCGCCGAACCAGGAGCAGATGCCCCGTGCGCTTCACCTACGCCGACGCGATGACCGACCCGTCCTTCTACGTCCCGCTCGCCCAGGCGGCCGAGGAGGCCGGATACCACTCCTTCGCGGTCGCAGACAGCATCTGCTACCCGGAGGTGTCGGACTCGAAGTATCCGTACACCCCCGACGGCAGCCGCGAGTTCCTGGAGAACAAGCCGTTCGTCGAGACCTTCATCCTGACCACGGCTATGGCCGCGGCGACCTCGACGATCCGCTTCGTGCCCTTCGTGCTCAAGCTGCCGGTGCGCCCGCCGGTGCTGGTGGCCAAGCAGGCCGCCTCGGTGGCCTACATGTCCGGCGGCCGGCTTTCCCTCGGGGTGGGTCTGAGCCCGTGGCCGGAGGACTACGCGGCGATGGGTCTGCCGTTCTCCCGCCGCGGCAAGCGCATGAACGAGGCGATGGACATCGTGCGCGGACTGACCTCGGGCGAGTACTTCTCCTACGACGGCGAGATCTACGAGATCGAGTCGATGAAGATCAACCCGGTCCCGGCCGAGCCGATCCCGCTGCTGGTCGGCGGCCACTCCGATGCCGCGCTGCGCCGCGCGGTGGTGCGCGGGGACGGCTGGATGCACGCCGGCGGCGCCGATCCGGCCGAGCTCGACACCCTGCTGGATCGGCTGGCCGTGATCCGCAAGGAGGAGGGCAAGGAAGACGATCCGTTCCAGATCCACGTGATCTCGATGGACGCGTTCACCGTCGACGGGGTGCGCCGCCTGGAGGACAAGGGCGTGACCGATGTGATCGTCGGTTTCCGCTGGGCGTACCAGATGGAACAGGACACCCAGCCGCTGGCGGAGAAGATCAACCTGCTCGAGGACTTCGCCGAGCGTGTGGTGTCCAAATGCAGCTGATCGGCCCCGCTGCGCGCGGTGTGGACAATCCCACACCGCGCGGGCTGACAAACCCCTTCCGATGCCGTTAGCTTGAGCGTATGCAATTGCAAGCACCGCAGGTGAGGCCGCTGATCCGGCGCCCCGTCCTGGTCTATGCGGCCCGGATGCTGCTTGCACACGTCATCGGCGCGGTGTTCGTGTTCTTCCTCGTGCTCTACGTGCTGCCGCTGCCCAAGGGCGCCCCGGCCGATGAGTTGCGTCGGGTGAACACGACCACCTTCATCGCGTTCATGCCGGTGTCGCTGGTGATCCTGATCGGCGGGGGGCTGGTGGCCGCCTGGCCGATCCTGCAGTGGATCCGCCGGGGCGGGGCGCCCACCCGCATCCAGCGGATCGCCACCCTGCACCAGCCGCTGCGCCAGCTCGGGATCCAGCTCGCGTCCTGGCTGACCGGCCTTGTGGTGTTCATCCTGGTCAACCTGCGTTTCGGCGCGATGATGGTCACCCAGGTCTCGCTCGCGATCGCGATGGGGGCGGCCGTGGCCTGCGGAGTCGCCTATGTGATGGGTGAGCGCGAACTGCGCGGCATGGTCGCCCGCGCCTGGGCCTCGAACCCGGAGGGCGAGTGGCGCACCGCCTCGATCACCTTCCGGGTGCTGGCGATCTGGTTCCTGTCCACCGCCATCCCCGTGTTCGGCATCGTGATGATCGCCTACCCGGAGGCGGTGCGGGTCGGGCCGAAGGCCTTCGGCTCGATCGGCCCGGCCGTGTTCATGGTCGGCGTGCTCACCCTCGCGGTGGGCCTGGCCGGGATGGTGTTCGTGGTGCGCACCATCGCCGATCCGGTCCGGCAGGTCAGCCAGGCGATGCGCCGGGTCGAGCAGGGGGACGTGTCCACCCGCATCACCGTCTACGACGGCTCGGAGATCGGCCGGTTGCAGGCCGGTTTCAACGCCATGGTCGACGGGCTCGAGGAGCGCGAACGCATGCGCGACCTGCTCGGCAAGCACATCGGTGAGGGCGTGGCCCGCGAGGCGGTCGAGCACGGCACCGCACTCGGCGGCCGCACCATCGAGGTGGCGGTGCTGTTCACCGACATCATCGGCTCGACCGGGCTGGCCGAGAACAATCCGCCCGCCCGCGTGGTGGAGATGCTCAACGAGTTCTTCCGCGTCGTGGTCGCCACCGTCGACGCGCACGGCGGCTTCATCAACAAGTTCGAAGGCGATGCCGCGCTCGCGATCTTCGGCGCGCCCCAGCAGCTCGACGATCCGGCCGGGGCGGCGCTGCGCACCGCGCGCGCCCTGCGCGACGAGATCGTCAAACTCGGCCTGGCCGACGCCGGCATCGGCGTCTCCCACGGGCCGGTGGTCGCCGGCTACATCGGCGCTCCCGACCGCTACGAGTACACGGTGATCGGCGACCCGGTGAACGAGGCCGCGCGGCTGACCGACCTGGCCAAGACCCGCGACGGCCGGGTGCTGGCCGCGGCCCGGGTACTCGACGCAGCCCACCCGGTCGAGGCCGACCAGTGGAAGCGCCTGGACAACATCACCCTGCGCGGGCGCCGGGCCGGCACCCGGTTGGCCGCCCCGCGCCGCTCGGTGCTCCACCGCGGCTTCGCCGTGCGCGACGGGGTGTTCCGGCCCACGGACTGACCATCCGGCGCGGCCCGCTCAGTACGGTGGGTCCCGTGACCGACACCGCCCTTCGTCCCCGCCCCGCGGTCCTGGCCGCCGCCCTGGCGCTCGACGTGCTGTTCGTACTGATCTTCGCCGCGAGCGGACGGACCACCCACGACCGGGATTCCCCCGTGCTCGGCGTACTCGACACCGCCTGGCCCTTCCTGGTGGGGTTGGTGGCGGGCTGGCTGCTGACGGCCGTGGTCGCCGGCGGGCTGCGCGCCCGGGCGATGTCCGCGCTGGTCCCGGCCGGGCTGATCGTGTGGCTGAGCACCTTCGCCGTCGGCATGATCCTGCGCGCGGTGACCGATCAGGGCACCGCCGTGTCCTTCATGGCCGTCGCGGCCGGTTTCCTGCTCGCCACCCTCGGCGGCTGGCGTCTGATCGCCCAGGTGATCACCCGGATGCGCCGCCGCGCCTGAGCGGCCCTTCCGGGCGTACGATCAGCGGCGTCCCCGCCCGGCCCGGTGACCACCGGGCCCGCCGTCAGGAGCTACCGCCCCCATGTCCGGAACACCCCCGCGCCCCGCGCCCGCAGACCCGCCGTCCGCCGCGCCGGCAGCCGACGATCCGGTGGCCGCCGTGCATCGCGACCGCTCGTTCTTCGGCCAGCCGATGGCGCTGACCAACCTGTTCGGTGTCGAGCTGTGGGAGCGGTTCTCCTTCTACGGCATGCAGGGCATCCTGCTGATCTACCTGTACTGGGGCGCCGACCGGGGCGGCCTGGGCATCTCCGAGGCCACCGCGACCGCCATCGTCGGCGCCTACGGCGGCCTGGTCTACATCTCCACCGTGCTCGCCGCCTGGGTCGCCGACCGGATCTTCGGCGCGGAACGCACCCTGTTCTCCTCCGCCGTGCTGGTGATGGTCGGCCACCTGGCGCTCGCGCTGCTGCCCGGCATGGCCGGGGTCGGGGTGGGCCTGGTGTGCGTGGCCGTCGGCGGCGGCGGGGTCAAGGCGACCGCGACCTCGCTGGTGGGCGATCTGTACGCGCCGGGCGACCAGCGGCGCGACGCCGGGTTCTCGCTGTTCTACATGGGCATCAACATCGGTGCGCTCACCGGCCCGCTGCTGACCGGTCTGCTGCAGGACAAGGCCGGTTTCCACTGGGGCTTCGGGCTGGCCGCGCTCGGTATGGCGGCCGGGCTGATCCAGTACACCGTCTTCCGCCGCAACCTGCGCGGCCTGGGCGCGGCCCCGGCCGATCCGCTGCCGCGGCGCGGCCGCATCCGGGCCGGGGTCGGTGCGCTGGCGCTGATCGCGCTGATCGCGGTGCTGGCCGTGGTCGGGGTGATCACCGCGGCCCGGCTGGCCGACATCACGGTCGTGGTCGCGGCGATCGCCGCGGTCGGCTACTTCGCCGTGATCCTGCTGAGCCGGCAGATCACCCCGACCGAGCGGCGCCGGGTGTACGCGTTCATCCCGATGTTCGTCGCCTCGGTGGTGTTCTGGTCGCTGTTCCAGCAGATCTTCACCGTGCTGACCATCTACTCCGACCGCCGGCTCGACCGGCGCATCTTCGGCTGGGAGTTCCCGGTGTCGTGGGTGCAGTCCATCCAGCCGGTGTGGGTGATCATCGGCGCCGGGGCGTTCGCCGCCCTGTGGACCCGGCTGGGTCCGCGCCAGCCGAGCTCGCCGATGAAGTTCGCGCTCGGCACCGCCGGGATGGGCGGGGCGTTCCTGCTGTTCATCGCGATGGCCGGGGGCGGACCCAACAGCGCCCCGGTGTGGGGCCTGGTGCTGATCCTGGGCGTGTTCGCCGCCTCGGAGCTGATGCTCTCCCCGGTGGGGCTGTCGCTGGCCACCAAGCTGGCCCCGCGCCCGTTCCACACCCAGATGGTGGCCCTGTTCTTCCTGTCGGTCTCACTCGGCACCGCACTGTCCGGATCGCTCGCCCGGTTCTACGACGAGACCCACGAGGTGCCCTACTTCGCCACTCTCGGCGCCGTCGCGGTCGCGGTCGGCGCGGTGCTGGCGGTGGCCACCCCGGCGATCCGGCGGCTGATGAGCGGGGTGCACTGAACCGCCCGGACTCCCCTGTCGGGCTCAGCCCAGCAGCGCGGCCCCGGCCAGTGCGACGCCGCCGACCACCAGCGTGCTCGCGGCCGCCAGCAGCACCGGCCGGATACCGATGCCGCGCAGCGCGGCCGGGCGGACCCCGGTGCCGAGCGCGAACATCGCCGCGGTCAGTGCGGCCGTCTGCACGAATCCGGCGCCGGTGATCGCCGCGCCGGGCAGCAGGCCGATCGAGGCGATCGCCACGCACGCGATGAAGCCCAGGACGAAGCCGGGCACCGGGGCCGGGCGCGGACCGGCGGCGCTGCCGGTGCGTCGCCGGATCACCAGCGCGGCCCCGGTCATCACGGGGGCCAGCAGCAGCACCCGGGCGAGCTTGACCAGCACCGCCACGGCGAGCACCCCGCCGCCGGCCAGCCCGCCGGCCGCGACCACCTGGGCGACCTCGTGGATGCCCGCGCCGAGGAAGATCCCGGTCTGTTCGCCCGTGAGCCCCGCACCGGCGGCGATGAGCGGGCCGAGCGGGATCATCAGCGATCCGAAGACCACCACCAGGGCGACCGCGGCCGCGGTGTCCTCCTGTTTCGCGCCTGCGGTCGGTCCGGCCGCGGCGACGGCCGCCGCCCCGCAGATCGAGAAGCCGCAGGCGATGAGGAAGCGGCGCACCGGCGGCACGCCCAGCCAGCCGCCGAGCACCCAGGTCGCGCCGATCCCGATCGTCACCGCGGCCACCACGACCAGCAGGGCGCCGGCGCCCAGGCCGAGCACGTCGCCCAGGGCGAGCTGCAGGCCGAGCAGAGCCACCCCGATGCGCAGCACCGACCTGGACGCGACCGACAGGCCCGGGGCCAGCCGGCCGGTGGTGGGCAGCAGCTGCGCGCACACCACCCCCAGCAGGATCGCGGTCAGCAGGGGGCTCGCGGCCGGCACCGCCGCGCCCAGGCCCATCGCCGCCGCGGTCGCCGCGCCCGCGACCGCCAGCCCGGGCAGCGCGGCGCGCACCTTTCCGCCCCGACCGGGCGGGCCCGGATCGGTCGCGGGAGGCAGGACGGCGACGGCGGTGTCGGTCATGTCCTCCAGGGTGCGCGGGTGGCCGGGCGTCCGGTAGACGCCGGATCCGCATCGATCCATATCGTCAGTGATATGGATCCGGCCACAAGGCATATCCTGGGCGCATGACCGCGCCCGCCCCGGATCCGACCGCGCTCGCCCTACTGGTGGGCATCGACGACCACGGCGGGCTCGGCGCCGCCGCCCGCGCGCAGGGGCTGGCCCAGCCCAACGCCAGCCGCACACTGCGCCGACTCGAACGCGACCTGGGCCTGCCGCTGGTCGAGCGGCACGCCCGCGGGTCGCGCCTGACCCCGCAGGGCACGGTGGTGGTGCACTGGGCGCGCCGCCTGCTCGGCGAGATCGACCGGCTGCAGCAGGCCGCGGCGACCCTGCGTGAATCCCGACGCACCACCCTGTCGATCGGGGCGTCGATGACCGTGGCCGAACATCTGCTGCCCGGCTGGCTCGGCGCCCTGCAGCGCGCCCACCCCGATCTGCGGGTCGGGCTCGAGGTCGCGAACTCCTCGGCCGTGGTCGACGCGGTCGCCGACGGCACGCACGCGCTCGGCTTCGTCGAGACCCCCGCCCCGCCGGCCGAACTGCACTCCCGGCCCGTGGCGCAGGACCGGCTCACCGTGGTGGTGGCGCCTTCGCATCGGTGGGCGCGGCTGCGCCGCCCGCTGGCCACCGGCGAACTGGCCGACACCGCGCTGGTCACCCGTGAGCAGGGCTCGGGCACCCGCATCACCTTCGAACGGGCCCTGGGTGATCGGCCGGCCGCCGCCCCGCTGCTCGAGCTCGGCTCGAGCGCCGCGGTGCGCACGGCCGTCATCGGCGGGGTCGGCCCGGCGGTGCTGTCCACCCTGGCCGTGGCCGAGGCCATCGCGGCCGGGCGGCTGGTGGAGGTGCAGGTCGACGGTCTGGATCTGCGCCGGACGTTGCGCGCGGTGTGGCGCAGCCCGGCCCGGCTCGACGGTCCGGCAGCCGACCTGCTGGCCGAGGCGCTGCGCTCACGCATCCCCGGCTACTGACCGGGCGGCCACCGCTCCCGCGGGCCCGCGGGTCAGCGCCCGCGCGCGAGCGCCCGGAAGAACTGGTCGGCCACGATCACCGCGTTGGAGGTGCCGTCGGTGGCGCCGACGTAGACGCCGATGGCCAGATCTCCGCGGATGCCGATCAGCCAGCCCGGCGGGGCCTCCTCGTCGCCCTCGACCAGCCCGGTCAGCGCATCGAGCCCGTCGTGGGTGTTCAGCACCGTCAGCGCGCCCGAACGCACCGAGTCGACCATCAGCGAGCGGTAGGCCTCGCGGCGCTCGCCCGGCAGTGCGGGTGCGTCCTCGGGCACCGCGGCCCGGTCGTCGGCGAACAGCTGCATGGCCGGCAGTTCGCCGGCACCGATGGTCGCGGCCGCCAGCGCCATCCCGTAGGCGGTGGTGGCGACCTTCCCCTTCTCGGCGGTGCCGGTGTCCGCGGGCATGCCCGGCGGGGCGAGCTTCACGCCCCAACCGAGCTGGCGGGCCGCCTCGGCCGCCTCGTCGCCGCCGGTATCGGACACCCCGGCCGCGCGCAGGAAGGCCGTGAAGATCACCCCCGGCGGATC
>JAJYRZ010000129.1 GCA_021793835.1 Actinomycetes bacterium
GAGAACTTCTATCTCGAGGTGATGGACCACGGGCTGTCGATCGAGCGCCGCGTGCGCGAGGGCCTGCTGGAGATCTCCCGCCAGCTCGACATGCCGCCGCTGGCGACCAACGACTGCCACTACACCACCAAGGACTTCGCGCAGACCCACGAAGCGCTGTTGTGCCTGCAGACCGGTAAGACCCTCAACGATCCGACCCGGTTCAAGTTCGACGGTGACGGCTACTACGTCAAGTCCCCGGCCGAGATGCGGGCACTGTTCGACGCCGAGATCCCGGGCGCGTGCGACAACACGCTGCTGGTCGCCGAGCAGGTCGAGTCCTATGAGGAGATCTGGACCCCGCGCGACCGGATGCCGGTCTTCCCCGTGCCCGACGGTCACGACCAGAACAGCTGGCTGCGCGTCGAGGTCGACCGCGGCCTGGAGCGGCGCTTCCCGACCGGGGTGCCCGAGAAGTACCGGCAGCGGGCCTACTACGAACTCGACGTCATCGCCCAGATGGGTTTCCCCGCCTACTTCCTGGTCGTCGGTGACCTGATCAAGCACGCCCACGAGGTGGGCATCCGGGTCGGGCCCGGCCGCGGCTCGGCGGCCGGTTCGCTGGTCGCCTTCGCACTCGGGATCACCAACATCGACCCGATCCCCTACGGGCTGCTGTTCGAGCGGTTCTTGAACCCCGAGCGCGTGTCGATGCCCGATATCGATATCGACTTCGACGACCGCCGGCGCGGCGAGATGGTGCGTTACGCCGCCGACCGCTGGGGCCACGACAAGGTCGCCCAGGTCATCACCTTCGGCACCATCAAGACCAAGGCGGCGATCAAGGACGCGGCCCGGGTGCACTTCGGCCAGCCCGGCTTCCAGATGGCCGACCGGATCTCCAAGGCGCTGCCGCCCCCGGTGGCGGCCAAGGACATCTCGGTCGCCGGCATCACCGACCCGAACCACGAGCGCTACAGCGAGGCCGCCGAGGTGCGCACCCTGATCGAGACCGATCCGGATGTGAAGACCATCTACGGCACCGCGCTCGGCCTGGAAGGGCTGATCCGCAACGCGGGCGTGCACGCGTGCGCGGTGATCATGTCCTCGGAGCCGCTGATCGACTCGGTCCCGCTGTGGAAACGTCCCCAGGACGGCGCGATCATCACCGGCTGGGACTACCCGTCGTGTGAAGACATCGGCCTTTTGAAGATGGACTTCCTCGGCCTGCGCAACCTGACGGTGCTCGGCGATGCGATCGACAACCTGAAGGCCAACCGGGGCATCGACCTGGACCTGGACACCCTCGCGCTCGACGACGAGAAGAGTTACGAGTTGCTCGCCCGCGGCGACACCCTCGGGGTGTTCCAGCTCGACGGGGTGGCCATGCGTGAGCTGCTGAAGATGATGAAGCCCACCGGCTTCGAGGACATCGTCGCCGTGCTCGCCCTCTACCGGCCCGGGCCGATGGGGGTGAACGCGCACACCGACTACGCCAAGCGTAAGAACGGTCTGCAGGAGATCAAACCGATCCACCCCGAGCTCGAGGAGCCGCTCAAGGAGATCCTCGGCGAGACCTACGGCCTGATCGTGTATCAGGAGCAGATCATGCAGATCGCGCAGAAGGTCGCCGGCTACTCGCTCGGCCAGGCCGACCTGCTGCGCCGGGCGATGGGCAAGAAGAAGAAGGAGATCCTCGACGAGGCCTACGGCGGCTTCGCCGAGGGGATGAAGAACAACGGCTTCTCCCAGGCCGCGATCACCGCGCTGTGGGACACGGTTCTGCCGTTCGCGGGATACGCGTTCAACAAGTCGCACGCCGCCGCCTACGGCCTGGTGTCCTACTGGACCGCCTACATGAAGGCGAACTATCCGGCCGAGTACATGGCCGGGCTGCTCACCTCCGTCGGCGACGACAAGGACAAGGCCGCGATCTATCTCGCGGACTGCCGTCACCTGGGCATCACGGTGCTGCCGCCGGACGTCAACGAGTCGGTGACCAACTTCGCCTCCGTCGGCGAGGACATCCGGTTCGGGCTGTCCGGGGTGCGCAACGTCGGCCACAACGTGGTCTCGTCGATCATCGACTCGCGCACCGAGAAGGGGCACTTCGCCAGCTTCTCCGACTACCTGAACAAGGTCGACGCGGTGGCCTGCGGCAAGAAGGCGGTCGAATCGCTGATCAAGGCCGGGGCGTTCGATTCGCTGGGTCACCCGCGCAAGGGACTGCTCCTGGTGCATGCGGACGCCGTCGACTCGGTGATGGGCACCAAGAAGGCTGCGGCCGTGGGCCAGTTCGACCTGTTCGGCGACGCCGGCGGTGACGACAACGCGACGATCTTCGAGGTCCCCATCCCCGACGAGGAGTGGGAGACCAAGCACAAGCTGGCGCTCGAGCGCGAGATGCTCGGGCTGTACGTCACCGGCCATCCGCTCGACGGGGTCGAGCACCTGCTGGCCGACATGTCCGACTCCTCGGTGCCCAAGATCCTGGAGGGCCAGGTCAAGTCCGGCACCCAGGTCTCGATCGGCGGTCTGCTCACCTCGGTCGAACGCCGGGTGACCAAGCAGGGTCTGCCGTGGGCCAACGCCCGGCTCGAGGACCTCACCGGCGGGGTGGAGGTGCTGTTCTTCCCCAAGACCTACGCGGTGTTCGGCATGGAGGTCGCCGACGATGCGATCGTGCTGCTGCGCGGCCGGGTCAACGAGCGTGAGGGCCGGCTGTCGATCATCGTCAACGACCTGGTGCTGCCCGACGTCTCCGCGGCCGGGGAGTCCCGGCCGGTGGCGGTGAGCCTGCCGACGAGGCTGTGCACCCCGGACCGGGTGACCGCGCTCAAACAGGTGCTCACCCGCCATCCCGGCACCTCGGACGTGCACGTGCGCCTGGTGTCGGGGGAGAAGATCTCCACCTTCAAGCTCGACGACCGGCTGCGGGTCGAACCCAGCTCGGCGCTGATGGGCGATCTGAAGGCACTGCTGGGGCCGGGCTGCCTGGGCGGATAGCAGGCAGGGCCGGATGCGCGCGCCGCGCCCGTACCCGGCCGGGCAGGTCCCGGCTGTGCGGGCGATAGGCGGCGGTGGGAAGATGGGGAACTGTGTCCAGCGCTGAGAATCCCGCCCCGTCCGCCGCGTCACCGGTGAGCGCCGCCGACATCACGTCGGCGGCCGCCCGCATCGCCGAGGTGATCGAGGCGACGCCGCTGAAGTACTGCGAGCGGCTGAGCGAGGAGACCGGCGCGCGGGTGTACCTCAAGCGCGAGGACCAGCAGGCCGTGCGCTCCTACAAGATCCGGGGCGCCTTCAACTGCATGGTCCAGCTCTCGGCGGCCGAACGCGATGCCGGGGTGGTCGCGGCCAGCGCCGGCAATCACGCCCAGGGCGTGGCCTTCGCCTGTAGGAAGCTCGGCATCACCGGCCGGATCTACGTGCCGACCAACACCCCGAAGCAGAAGCGCGACCGGATCGTCGCCCGCGGCGGGGAGTTCGTCGAACTGGTGCTGACCGGTCAGACCTATGACGCGGCCGCCGCCGCGGCCGCCGAGGACGCCGCGCGCACCGGGGCCACACTGGTGCCGCCGTTCGACCATCCGGCCACCATCGCCGGACAGGGCACGGTCGCCGCGGAGATCATCGACCAGCTCGGCCGAGCCCCCGACACCGTGGTGGTGCCGGTCGGCGGCGGCGGACTGATCGCCGGGATCACGGCGTATCTGGCCGAGCAGGCCCCGCAGGTCGCGGTGATCGGCGTCGAACCGCAGGGCGCGGCCTCGATGACCGCGGCGCTGGCCGCGGGCGGGCCGGTCACCCTGTCGGAGGTCGACCCGTTCGTCGACGGCGCGGCGGTGCGCCGCATCGGCGACCTGCCGTACCGGATCGTCTCCGGTGCCGGGGCCGAGGTGATCACCCACTCCTCGCTGCCGCTGGTGACCGCGGTGGTGCCGGCCGGCGACCGCGGGGGCGTGTCGCTCTCGCAGGTCGGGGAGGGCGCGGTGTGCACCGCGATGCTGGACCTGTACCAGAACGAAGGCGTGATCGCCGAGCCCGCCGGCGCGCTCGGCGTCGCCGCCCTCGAAGGGCTGGAACTGGTCCCGGGATCGACCGTGGTGGTGGTGATCTCCGGCGGCAACAACGACGTCTCGCGCTACGGGGAGATCCTCGAGCGCTCCCTGGTCCACCAGGGCCTCAAGCACTACTTCCTGGTCGACTTCCCGCAGGAGCCCGGCGCCCTGCGGATGTTCCTCGACCAGGTGCTCGGACCCGACGACGACATCACCCTGTTCGAGTACGTCAAGCGCAACAACCGGGAGACCGGGGCCGCGCTGGTGGGCATCGAACTCGGCGCCCCGGAAGACCTCGAGGCGCTGCGCGCACGCATGGAGTCCTCACCGATGGATGTCGAAAGGCTTGTCCCCGGCTCGCCCGCATACCGATACTTGACCTAGACCGCACCGGGCCGGGGCCGCGTAAAGCCCCGGGCCCGCCGCTTCAGCGACCGGGAGGACCCGCCGTGACCGACACCCGCACCGTGGACGAGCTGTTCGCCGTCGACACCCTGCTTTCGGCCGAGGAGATCGCGCTGCGCGACAGTGTGCGCGGGTTCGCGGCCAAGCGGTTCCGCCCGCACATCGCCGACTGGTTCGAGGCCGGTGAGCTGCCGGTGCGTGAACTGGCGACCGAACTGGGCGGGATGGGTCTGCTGGGGATGCACCTGGACGGCTACGGCTGCGCAGGGGCCGGCGCCGTGGCCTACGGCCTGGCCTGCCAGGAGCTCGAGGCCGTGGACTCAGGGATCCGGTCGCTGGTCTCGGTACAGGGCTCGCTGGCGATGTTCGCCATCCACCACTGGGGCAGCGAGGAGCAGAAGCAGCAGTACCTGCCGGCCATGGCCGCAGGCGAGGTGTTCGGCTGCTTCGGGCTGACCGAACCGGACTTCGGCTCGGATCCGGGCGGGATGCGCACCTTCGCCCGCCGCGACGGCGACGACTGGGTGATCTCGGGGACGAAGATGTGGATCACCAACGGCTCGGTCGCCGACATCGCGGTGATCTGGACGCAGACCGACGACAAGGTCGCCGGATTCATCGTGCCCACCGACGCCCCCGGATTCACCGCGACCGATGTGCCGGCCAAGATGTCGCTGCGCGCCTCGGTGACCTCCGAACTGGTGCTCGACGAGGTGCGGGTGCCCGAATCGGCCCGGCTGCCCGGTGCCCGCGGGCTGCGCGGACCGCTGACGTGCCTGAACGAGGCCCGCTTCGGCATCATCTTCGGCGCGATCGGCGCCGCCCGGGACTGCCTGGAGACCGCGGTGGACTATGCGCGCACCCGCGAGGTGTTCGATAAGCCTCTGGGCGCCTACCAGCTCACCCAGGCCAAGCTCGCCGACATGGCGGTCGAACTCGGCAAGGCGCAGCTGCTCGCGGTGCACCTGGGCCGGCAGAAGGAGGCCGGCGAGGTCGCCCCCGCGCAGGTCTCGCTCGGCAAGCTCAACTCGTGCCGCGAATCGATCGCGATCGCGCGCGAATGCCGCACCATCCTCGGCGCCAACGGCATCACGCTGGCCTACCCGGTGATCCGGCACGCCAACAACCTCGAATCGGTGCTGACCTACGAGGGCACCTCCGAGGTGCACCAGCTGATGATCGGCCAGGCGCTGACCGGGGAGAACGCCTTCCGGTAGAGCCGCCGGCGCACCGGGGCGTCGGATGTCGCGTCCCGGTTCACCCGTCCCGGCCGAGCAGCCGGTCGACCACCTGTCGGTGCAGTGCCGGATCGGGGGCGGGCAGGTCGAGCAGGGCCGCCATGAAGATCCCGTCGCCGACCAGCCGGACGATCTCGGCCTGGACCGGATCGTCGAACTCGGCCTGCAACCAGTGGTCCCACGAGCGCATGACCTCCACCACCGCGGTGTGCACCTCGCCGTGGCTGCCGTCGGCCGAGCGCAGCGCGGCCAGCACCGACTGATACAGCGGGCGGTCCTCGAAGTCGGCCTCGTCGAAGGTCTGCAGATAGAACTCGGCGACATCGGTGCCGCCGGCCACGGCCTCGGCGAACTGGTCGTCCGAGCGCGCACCCATCCGCCGCACCATCGCGGCGAGCATCGCCTCCTTGGTGGGGAAGTGATACAGCAGCCCGCCCTTGGACACCCCGGCCTCGGCGGCCACGGCCTCCAGGGTGGCCTGCTGCGCGGAGTGGTCGAGCAGCAGGCGCTCGAGCGCGTCGAGGATCCGGTCACGGGTGGAGGAGGTCGCCATGACAGGGACTGTACCGTCCGGACGGTTTTCTGTTAATCTCTGTACCGTCCAGACGGTTCAGTAAAGGAAGTCGCCGTGCTCACCACCGCAGAATCCGCCCCGCCGCGCGCCGGGGTGCGCCAATGGCTCGGCCTGGCCGTGGTGTCGATGGCGGTGCTGCTCATCGCCGTCGATGGCACGGTGCTCGACCTTGCGGTGCCCTCGCTGTCCGATCATCTGGGTCCGAGCGGCACCGAACTGCTGTGGATCATCGACGTCTACTCCTTCGTGCTCGCAGCACTACTGGTGACCATGGGTGTGCTCGCCGACCGGGTGGGCAGGCGCCGACTGCTGATGATCGGCGCCGCCGGCTTCGGGCTCGCCTCGCTGATGGCCGCCCTGTCGACCACCCCGGTGATGCTCATCGCCGCCCGCGTGCTGATGGGTGTGTTCGGTGCGACGCTCATGCCCTCGACCCTGGGGCTGATCCGGGCGCTGTTCCCCGACACCCGCCAGCGCGCGACCGCGATCGGCATCTGGGGCGCGATGTGGGGCGGGGGAGCGGCGATCGGACCGCTGATCGGCGGGGTGCTGCTCGAACACTTCTGGTGGGGTTCGGTGTTTTTGATCAACATCCCGGTGCTCATCGTGCTGCTGATCGCTCTGCCGCTGACCGTGCCCGAATCCAAGGACCCGGCGCCGGGACGGTTCGACGTGCCGGGGATGGTGCTGTTCATCGCCGCGATGGTGCCGCTGGTGTTCGCCCTGAAGGAGACGGCCGTGGCCGGGGTGCAGCTGCGACTGCTCGCGATCGCCGCGATCGGGGTGGCCGCGGCGGTGGGGTTCATCCGGCGCCAGCGCCGCACCGACCATCCGCTGATGGACCTGTCGCTGTTTTCGAACCCGGTGTTCACCGCCTCCATCGTCACCAACCTGCTCAGCGTGTTCGCCCTGGCCGGTGTGCTGTTCTTCGGTTCGCAGTATCTGCAGATGGTGCTGGGGCTGTCCCCGCTCACCGCCGGACTGTGGGCGACCCCGGGCACCGCGGCCAGCGTGCTCGGCGCTCTTCTCGCCGCCGCGGCGGCCGCCCGGTGGGGAGACCGGACGGTGCTGGCGGTGTCGATGGCGGCCACCGCCGCCGGTGCACTGCTGCTGGTCGGGCTCGACACAGACGGTCATGCGTGGCTGTTCGCCACCGGGTTCACGATCATCGGGCTGGGTTCGGGCGTGGGGCTGACCCTGACCTCGGCGCTCATCCTTGCCGCGGTGCGCCCCGAGAAGGCCGGGGCCGCATCGGGGATGTCGGAGACCTCCTACGAACTCGGGCTCGCGGCCGGGGTCGCGGTGCTCGGCTCGGTGCTGCTGGCGATCTACCGCGCCGGCATCGACGTCACCGGGCTGGCCGCGGAGCAGGCCTCGGCCGCGAAGGCGACCCTGGGCGGGGCGATGCACGTCGCCCGCGACCGAGCCGACGAGGTCGGCGCCGCGATGTTCGACTCAGCCCAGCACTCCTTCGTGGCCGGGATGCACGTGGCCGCAGCGGTCACCGCGGCCGTGATGGCCGGGGTGGCGGTGCTGGTGTGGGTGCTGCTCAGCGCGCGCCGCACGGCCGCCTTCCCTCCCGGCGGGCAGGACGCGGAGTCCGGTGGCGCCGACCCCGCGCCGGCGGTCACCGGCTGAGCCGGGCCGCGGCTATCCGGCGATCAGGGTTGCCGGATGCGGGCGGGGCCCGGAAGACCGCACAGGTCCTCCGGGCCCCGCCCACATCCGGTACTCCGGTCAGCGGTTGAGGTTGCCGATGTCGACCGGCAGCTGCACCCCGGTCAGATACTTGGCCTCATCCGAGCAGACCCAGGCCACCACGTCGGCGATCTCCTCGGGCTGGGTGATCGCATAGGGCAGCGAGTTCATGAAGATCGGCGCCAGCGTGTGCGCGAAACGGGCGAACAGCGGCTGCATGTCCTCGGCCATGTTCATCCCGGTCTCCACCCCGGCCGGGTGGATGGTGTTGACCCGGATCTTGTGCTCGCCGAGCTCGTTGGCCATGGTCTTGGCCAGGCCGGTGATGCCGTGCTTGGAGGCCGTGTAGTGGGCGGTGAACGGGGTGCCCTTCAGGCCCGACACCGAGCTGGTGAACACGATCGATCCGCCCTCGCCCTGCTCGATCAGATACGGGATCGCGGCCTTGGCGGTGTTGAAGGTGCCCGTGAGGTTGACGTCGATGGTCTCCTGCCACTGCTCGGCGGTGACCTCCCAGGACAGCGCGCCCGAGCACACGCCCGCGTTGGCGATGACGATGTCGAGTCGGCCGAACGCCTCGGTGCCCTCGGTCAGTGCTGCCGACAGGGCGCCGAAGTCGCGCACATCGACCTTCCGGGCGATGATCTTCGCGCCGGTGGCCTCGACCAGGCGCACGGTCTCGGCCAGGTCCTCCTCGGTCGCCGGGGCGTAGGAGGTGGACTTGAACGGCGCGCAGGCGTCGACGGCGATGATGTCGGCGCCCTCGGACGCGAACTTCACGGCCTCGGCGCGGCCCTGGCCGCGGGCGGCGCCGGTGATGAAGGCGACCTTGCCGGCGAAACGCTGAGATGAGGTCACGGACGACCCTTCCTTTGAGAAGACGACGGGGACTGTGATGGAACCTGTGTCAGAAATCTACCGATGGGGCCGTCACACCCCGAGTCCGGCTCCCGCTCGGCGGTCGTGCATGTGACGCCTCGGCCCCGATGTCCGGGTGGGGACATCGGGGCCGAGGCGGGCTTTTCCGCGG
>JAJYRZ010000130.1 GCA_021793835.1 Actinomycetes bacterium
CCTCGTCGAGGGCGGCACCGTAGTTCTCCACCAGCTGCTCGGCCGGGAAGGAGGCCTTGCCGATGATCATGTGGAGGTTGGAGTGCTTGTCCACCCGGAAGCTGACCTTGCCGCCCTTGATGTCCGAGACGGCCTTGGCCACGTCCATGGTCACGGTGCCGGTCTTCGGGTTCGGCATCAGGCCGCGCGGGCCCAGGACACGCGCGATCCGGCCGACCTTGGCCATCTGGTCCGGGGTGGCGATCGCGGCGTCGAACTCGAGCCAGCCGCCCTGGATCTTCTCGATCAGGTCCTCGGCACCGACCGCGTCCGCACCGGCCTCCTCGGCCTCGGTCGCCTTCGCGCCGGCCGCGAAGACGATCACGCGGACCTCCTTACCGGTGCCGTGCGGCAGGCTGACGGTGCCGCGCACCATCTGGTCCGCCTTGCGCGGGTCGATGCCCAGCCGCATGGCGACCTCGACGGTCGCGTCCATCTTGGCCGACGAGGTCTCCTTGGCCAGGTTCGCGGCCTGGAGCGGGGTGTACAGGTTGTCGCGGTCGATCTTCGCCGCGGCGGCGAGGTACGCCTTGCTGCGCTTTGCCATATCTGTCCTTACGGGTCAGTCGTGGTCGTCGGGCCAGCGCCGGCCCTGCCACTTGAGGTAGTTCGTGCTGCGTGAGTCGGGCGGTCAGCCGTCGACGGTGATACCCATCGAGCGTGCGGTGCCGGCGATGATCTTCGAGGCGGCCGCGACGTCGTTGGCGTTCAGGTCCGCCTGCTTGACCTTGGCGATCTCCTCGAGCTGCGCCTGGGTGACCTTGCCGATCTTGTCCTTGTGCGGCTCACCCGAGCCCTTGGCCACACCGGCGGCCTTGAGCAGCAGCTGCGAGGCCGGGGGCGACTTGAGCTTGAAGTCGAACGAGCGGTCCTCGTAGACGGTGATCTCCACCGGCACGACGTTGCCGCGCTGGGACTCGGTGGCGGCGTTGTAGGCCTTGCAGAACTCCATGATGTTGACGCCGTGCTGGCCGAGCGCCGGGCCCACGGGGGGCGCGGGGTTGGCCTGGCCGGCCGGGATCTGGAGCTTGATCAGCCCAGCAACCTTCTTCTTCTTGGGGGGCATCGTGAAAATCCTCTTCAGGTTCCCGGCCGGGTCCGGCCGGGGTTTGGACGTCCGCTGTCAGGACCCGGTCAGATCTTGGAGACCTGCGTGAAGTTCAACTCGACCGGGGTCTCCCGGCCGAAGATGGACACCAGGACCTTCAGCTTCTGCTGCTCGGCGTTGACCTCGCTGATGCTGGCCGGCAGCGTCGCGAACGCGCCGTCCATGATCGTCACCGATTCGCCGACCTCGAAGTCGACCTCGATGACCGGCGCCGCCACGCCCTCCACGGTCGCCTGATCGTCGGCGACCGTACCGGTGGGCGCCTTCTCCTGCTGCGGCAGCAGGAACTTGGCGACCTCCTTGAGCTTGAGCGGCGTCGGCTTCTCCGTGGCACCGACGAAGCCGGTCACCCCGGGGGTGTTGCGCACCGCACTCCACGACTCGTCGTTGAGCTCCATGCGCACCAGGATGTAGCCGGGCAGGATCTTGCGGTTGACCAGCTTGCGCTGGCCGTTCTTGATCTCGGTGACCTCTTCGGTCGGCACTTCGACCTGGAAGATGTAGTCACCGACGTCAAGGTTCTGGACGCGGGACTCGAGGTTGGTCTTCACCTTGTTCTCGTAGCCCGCGTAGGACTGGACGACGTACCAGTCGCCCGGCAGCCGGCGCAGCTCGCGGCGCAGCGCGACCATCGGGTCGATCTCCGGCTCGGGTTCGGTCTCGGCCGGCGACTCCTCGGTCGCGGCCTCCGAAGCGGTGTCCGCGGTGTCCTCGGTCGCGCCGTCACCGGCCGACTGGGCGTCCACGGTCGGCGTCGTCTCCTCGGCGGACAGATCGTCGACCTCGGACGCGGTGTCGACCACGTCGGACTGTCCGATCTCGTTGTCCTGGGCGCTCACTGGGCACTCGCTTTCTTCGTCTCGTCCGCGTTCTTCGTCATCGGTGGGGCACTCGGCCCGGGTCTGTCTGCAGCCCGGCCGGTCCGGGTCACCCGAAGATCGAATCGACGAGTTTACCGAATCCGAGGTCCAGGCCGGTGGTGAAGGCCACCAGGCCGACGATGAAGACCACGACGACGATCGTATAGGTGATCATGTCGCGCTTGTCCGGCCAGATGACCTTCTTCATCTCCGCGACGACCTCGCGGATGAAGCGGACGATCACCGCGAACGGGTTACGGCTGCGCTCCGCCTCACCCTCGCGGGACTTGGCCCCGGAGCGCACCGCGATCCGCTGCTTGCCCCGAGGGACCGGCGCAGCAGACGCCGAGGAATCGGAGTCCGGACGTGCGGGCTGGCCGCCGGCCGTGTCCTTCTCGTCGCTCACCGTGGTCCTCTCGTCTACGCTCCCGGATCACCGGGACGGTGGCAGGGGCGACAGGACTCGAACCTGCAACCTGCGGTTTTGGAGACCGCTGCTCTGCCAATTGAGCTACGCCCCTTCGGTCACCGTGCCGACTTGCGACACCGTGACCACGGTCGGGTCGGCGACACCGGGGCATCGCCGTCCACGATCGTCGAGTGTACTGCACGATCGCCCGGGCTCCCAATCGGCGGTCGCCCGACCGGTCCGCTCAGGCCAGCGCCACCGTGGCGGTGGCGCGACCGAACAGCTTCCTGCCGTCGACGGTGGCCGTGAGCGCGAGCACCGCGGTGCGCGTCTCCGGGTCGACGGACTTGACCTTGCCGGCGTAGACCACCTGCACCGGCCCCTCCAGCTGGGTGGGCACGTACAGCGGGCTGGTGAACCGGACGTTGAGTTCGAGCACGGCGCCGGGGTCGCCGACCCAGTCGGTGACGTAGCCGCCGGCCGCGCCCATGGTGAGCATGCCGTGGGCGACCGAGCCGTCGAGTCCGATCCGGCGGGCGACCTCGTCGTCCCAGTGGATCGGGTTCAGGTCGCCGGAGACCCCGGCGTAGCGGATCAGGTCGTACCGCTCGAACTCCTCGGTGACCGGCGGCAGCGGGTCGCCGGCGGCGACCGTGTCGAATGCGCGCCTGCTCATCGGCCGACCTCCTTGCTCTGGGTGCGCCGGACCATCGCCATCACATCGGCGTCCGGCTCCTCGTCGCCCTCGGCCGCCTCGCGGTGGACCACCGTGGTGTAGGTGGTCAGCACCGGCTCACCGGTGGCCCGGTCGGTGACCAGGTTCTTACTGACGATGATGTCGGCGCCGGCGATCTGCCGGACCGACTCGACGGAGACCTCGCAGTCCAAACGCATGCCGTCGAGCAGCGGCTGATGGTAGACGATCCGCTGATCGGTCTGCATCACCCGCGTGATGTCCATCTCGCCGAGCTCGAGCAGGCGGGACTGGGCGATGACGCCGAAGATCGCGACGAAGGTCGGCGGTGCGACGACACCGTCGTAGCCCAGCTCCCGGGCGGCCTCGGTGTCGTGGTGCGCCGGATGTCGGTTGTGCACCGCGGCCGAGTACTCGCGCACCTTCTCCCGCGCCACCTCGTAGACGTCCTCGACGACGTACCGGACGTCGGCGAAGCCTTCCTTGATCGCCATGGTCTCCCCTTCTGCCATGCAAAAGACGCGGCAACGACGTCACGTCGATGCCGCGCCTGCTTGAGCTGATTCAGCGAGTCTCGCGATGAGCCTGGTGAGTGCTGCAGTTCGGGCAGAACTTCTTCATCTCCAGGCGATCGGGGTTGTTGCGCCGGTTCTTGCGAGTGATGTAGTTGCGGTGCTTGCAAACCTCGCAGGCCAGCGTGATCTTGGGGCGAACGTCGGAGCGGGCCACGAGATGCCTTCCTTCGGGTGAACCCTTGCGGGCCGGGCCGTCCGAACCTTCCGGTCGGGCGACGCCGTTGGTACGTCTTCGTCGGTGGTGGCGATGGCCGGGATCGAACCGGCGACACAGCGATTATGAGCCGCTTGCTCTACCGACTGAGCTACACCGCCGCATGTTGAGCCGCCCGGATCGCGATCCGACCGCCCCAGCGAGCCCCCTGTCGGAATCGAACCGACGACCTTTTCCTTACCATGGAAACGCTCTGCCGACTGAGCTAAGGGGGCGTGCCCTTCCGGGCGTTTCGAACTGTAGAGCATGTCCGGTCCGGATGCCAAAACGCCTCTGGAACGCTGCTCTTCGTTCGGGAACCTCCCGGTGAAGCCTTCACGAGATTACACAGCGCGCCCTGCCGATGCAAAACAGCGCGCCTCCCCGTCCGCGACCAGCACCGACACCCGCGCAGCCCGCCCGGTGGGCGGCCGGCGCAGCGGTCTGCGCGGACCGGTGGCCGCGTCCGCCATCACCGGCCGCCCGCCCCTCGACCGCGGCACGGGCGGGGCCGAGCCCGGAAACGACGAAAGGCCCCGACCGTGAGGGTCGGGGCCTTTCGTGGTGGCAGATGTAGGATTCGAACCTACGAAGGCTTGCGCCGGCGGATTTACAGTCCGCTCCCATTGGCCGCTCGGGCAATCTGCCGTGCATACCGCGTGCCGGGTCGGATCGTCCGCGCTCTGGTGAAGAGCCCGCCGAACCGCTCGGTGGGTGCAGGAACACGATACACGGCACCTCCCCCGGTTTGCCAAATCGGCCCGTCTCCGCCGCGCACCGGCCCCGGGCGGGCCTGACCCCAAGGGCTACCGTCGAGGTCGGCGACCCGGTGCGCACCGGGTGGACAACAGCGCGCCCGCACCCTGCGGGCGCGCGACGGCTGCAAGGAGGAACCGATGGCAGACGCCTCGTTCGACGTGGTCAGCAAGGTCGACCGGCAGGAGGTCGACAACGCGCTGAACCAGGCGGCGAAGGAGATCGCCAACCGCTACGACTTCCGCAACACCGGCGCGCAGATCGCCTGGTCCGGTGAGGAGGCGATCGAGCTCAGCGCCGACTCCGAGGATCGGGTGCGTGCCGCCCTGGACGTGTTCCAGCAGAAACTCACCCGGCGCCAGATCTCGCTGAAGGCCTTCGACGCCGGCGAGCCGCGGGAATCGGGCAAGGAGTACAAGATCACCGGCTCGCTGGTCGAGGGGATCAGCGCGGAGAACGCGAAGAAGATCGCCAAGACCGTGCGCGATTCCGGCCCGAAGGGGGTCAAGGCACAGATCCAGGGCGACGAGCTGCGGATCTCGAGCAAGAAGCGCGACGACCTGCAGGCGACCATCGCCCTGCTCAAGGGCGAGGACTTCGGGATCGCGCTGCAGTACGTCAACTTCCGCTGAGCCCGCCGGGTGTGCTCCGCCCGCGGGGCACACCCCGGCGCCTCACGCGTCCGCACACGCCGACGCCGGCCGAGGGGGACGGTCAGGGCAGTTCGCGGCCGGCCATGCGCTCGAGCCGGGCGATGCGGTCGTCCATCGGCGGGTGGGTGGCGAACAGGTGCCCGATGCGGTCGCCGGCCCGGAACGGGTTGGCGATCATCAGGTGCGACTGAGCGGCCAGCTTCGGCTCCGGCGGCAGCGGCGCGGCCTGGGTGCCGTACTGCAGTTTGCGCAGCGCCGAGGCGAGCGCGAGGGGGTCGCCGCTGAGTTCGGCCCCCGACTGGTCGGCCTGATACTCCCGGGAGCGGGAGACGGCCATGCGCACCAGTCCGGCGGCCACCGGTCCGAGCATCGAGACCAGGATCATCGCCAGCGGGTTGGGCCGGGAGTCCCGGCCGCCGAACATCCCGGCGAACATCGCCATGTTGGCCAGGCCGGTGACCACCGCGGCCAGGGTGCCGGCCACCGAGGAGATGAGGATGTCGCGGTTGTAGACGTGCGCGAGCTCGTGGGCGAGCACGCCGCGCAGCTCGCGTTCGTCGAGCAGGTTCAAGATGCCCTGGGTGCAGCACACGGCCGCGTTCTGCGGATTGCGGCCGGTGGCGAAGGCGTTGGGCGCCTCGGTCGGTGAGATGTACAGCCGCGGCATCGGTTTGTGCGCGGCGTTGGCCAACTCGCGCACGATCCGGTACATCTGCGGCTGCTCGAGCTCGGTGACCGGGATCGCGTGCATCGCCCGCAGCGCGAGCTTGTCGCTGTTGAAGTAGGCGTAGCCGTTCATGCCCACCGCCAGGACCACCGCGATGATCAGTGTGGTCTTGCCGAACAGTCCGCCGATCAGCACGATCAGCGCGGACATCGCCCCCAGCAGCAGTGCCGTCTTGAGCCCGTTGTTGTGTCGGTGCACCCGGCGACCCCTTCGTTGTCAGGTTTCGACGCATCCACCCGGTCAACGCGTGGGCCGGGCCCGCGGTTCCCGCTGCGGTCTACCCCACCCGGGCGATCGTGTAGTCGATCAGCCGGGCCAGCGCGGTGTTGGCCGGGCCCGCGGGCAGCGCCGCCAGTTCGGCGCGTGCCTGGTCGGCGTAGTCCTCGAGCACCTGCTTGGCCTGTGCCATGCCGGACGAGGTGCGCAGCAGCTCCAGCGCCTCGGCGAGCACCGCGTCGTCGGTGACCGGGCCGTCGAGCAGCGCGCGCAGCCGGTCGCCGGTGGCGCCCGGTTCGCTGAGCGCGTAGAGCACCGGCAGGGTGAACACCCCTTCGACCAGGTCGGTGCCCGGGGTCTTGCCGGACTGCTCGGACTCCGAGGCGATGTCGATGATGTCGTCGGAGATCTGGAAGGCCATGCCCACCGCCAGGCCGAGCCGCTCGAGGGTCGCGGTGCGGTCGGCGTCGGCGCGGGAGAACTCCCCGCCGAAGCGGCCGGCGGCCGCGATCAGGCAGGCGGTCTTCTCCGCGATGACCGCCAGGTAGTGCTCGACCGGATCGGACTCCCGCGCACCGACCGTCTCCCGCATCTGTCCGGTGACCAGTTCGGCGAAGGTCACCGCGATCATCTCCACCGCGGCCGGGCCGAGGGTGGACACCAGCCGGGAGGCCTGCGCGAACAGGTAGTCGCCGGCCAGGATGGCCACCGAGTTGCCCCACCGGGAGTTGGCGCTGACCGCACCGCGGCGCATCGTCGCCTCGTCCATCACGTCGTCGTGGTAGAGCGTGGCCAGGTGCACCAGTTCGAGCACCACCGCCGCGGTGACCACCTCGGGGTCGTCCGGGTGCGCGCCGAACCGGCTGGTCAGGATCGTGAACAGGGGCCGGAACCGCTTGCCTCCGGCGATGGCCAGATGCAGGACCGGTTCGGTGAGGAAGTCCTCTCCGGTGGACAACGTGTCGATCAGCAGCCGTTCGGCCTCGGCCATGCGTGCGCCGACGGTCGCGGCGAGCTGCGGATCGCCGAGGTCGACACCGGCCACGATGGTGTCCGCGGACCCGTCTGTGCTCACGATCCCCATACCCGTCCTGTCTGGATTCGTTCACCGCCGGCGGTGGGCGGTGTGGCGGTGTCGGCCGATCCCGTCACGGGGCGCGTCGCCGCCGATGCGCAGGCCCGTCACGGCCGCCGCTCCGACATTCGATACACCTGACAAGATGGGCGTCGTGTCCAGCCTAACCGGTCGCACCCCCGTCGCCCCACCGCCGTCGGTGGAAGTCCTCGTCGTCGGTGCCGGCCCCACCGGCTCGGCCGCCGCGATCTGGGCGGCCCGCGCCGGTCTCGACGTCCTGCTGCTCGATGCCGCGGTCTTCCCGCGCGACAAGACCTGCGGGGACGGACTGACCCCGCGGGCGATGGCCGAGATGGACCGGCTCGGCCTGGGCGGCTGGGCGCGCGGGCACGCGACCAACACCGGTCTGCGGCTGATGGGATTCGGCCGTGAGCAGGTGATCGACTGGCCCGACCGGGCCTTCCCCACCACCGGTTCGGCGGTGCGGCGCACCGTGCTCGACGACAGGATCCGCCGGGAGGCGATCACGGCCGGCGCGACCATGATCGACGGCGCCCGGGTCACCGGGATCGAATACGACGGCGCCCGGGTCGCGGCCGCCGAGGTGACGATCGACGGCGCCGTGCACCGGGTGGCGTGCCGGGTGCTGATCGTCGCCGACGGGGTGCGGTCGCCGGTGGGCCGGATGCTCGGCCGCACCTGGCACCGCGACACCCCCTACGGCGTGGCCGCGCGGGCCTACATCGCCTCGGATCGACACGACGACCCGCGCATCTCCTCTCATCTGGAGCTGCGCGACGCCGCCGGCACCCTGCTGTCGGGCTACGGCTGGATCTTCCCGCTCGGCGACGGCACCGTGAACATCGGTGCGGGATCGCTGCAGACCGCCGCCCGGCCCGCCCGCGCGCCCATGCGGCCCCTTCTGGCCCACTACGTCGACCGGCGCCGCGAGGACTGGGAACTCACCGGCGAGGCGGAGTCGTTCGCCTCGGCGCTGCTGCCGATGGGCGGGGCGGTCGAGGGGGTCGCGGGGGCGAACTGGGCGCTGGTCGGCGACGCTGCGGCCTGTGTGAATCCGCTCAACGGCGAGGGCATCGACTACGGACTCGAGGGCGCCCGGCTGCTGGTCGATCTGCTGACCGCGCGCGGGCTCGGCGCGGATCTGACCCGGGCGTGGCCGCTGCTGCTGTCCACCCACTACGGTCCGTCCTTCGCGCTCGCCCGCAGGCTGGCCGGGCTGCTCACCCTGCCCCGGTTCCTGCCCGCGGCCGGTCCGGTGGGCATGAGTTCGCAGGCGCTGATGACCGCGGCCGTGCGGGTGATGGGCAATCTGGTCACCGAGCAGGACACCGACCTGGTCGGGCGCACCTGGCGTGCGGTCGGGCGCGGGGCCGAACGCATCGATCGTCGGCCGCTGTTCGGCGCCTCCGGATAGCCGAGTGGCGATCACCCACGCGCAGGCCGCATCGGCCCGCGTCCGTGCTTACGGGCGCCGGGCGTGGTGCAGCGCGGTGATGCCGCCGGTGAGGTTGCGCCAGCGCACCTGCGACCAGCCGGCCGCGGCGATCCGCTCGGCCAGGCCCTGCTGATCGGGCCAGGCCCGGATCGATTCGGCCAGGTACACGTAGGCGTCCGGATTCGACGACACCGCGGTGGCGACCTGCGGCAGCGGATC
>JAJYRZ010000131.1 GCA_021793835.1 Actinomycetes bacterium
CGCCCTGGGCGGCGGCGAAGGCGTCGACGTCCGCGGCCGTGTCGACCGGGGCGAAGGCCGGCACCGGCGCGCCGAGTTCGGCCAGGCGCCGGCGCATCGCCAGCTTGTCCTGGGCGTAGAGCAGGGCCTCGGGCGGGGGCAGCACGTTCACGCCCTCGGCGACCAGGGTGTGCAGGTGCTCCTGGGGCACGTGCTCGTGGTCGAAGGTCAGCGCATCGGCACCGTCGGCCGCGGCGCGCAGCGCATCGAGGTCGGTGTGCGCACCCAGCACCACGTCGGCGGTGACCTGGGCGGCGGACTCGGCCGGGTCGGCCGCGAGCACGCGCAGGGTCTGGCCGAGCGCGATCGCCCCCTGGTGGGTCATCCGGGCGAGCTGTCCGCCGCCGATCATCGCCACGACCGGCGCGGATCCGCGCGCCGTGGCCGGGCCCGGACGGGACGGGCCGAGGATGCGCGCACCGCGCGGGGACTGGGCGGGGTCAGGCGAAGACTGCGTCACGGTTCCCAATCGTCGCACGTCGCCGCGCGGTGCGGACCGTGGGCTCACAGGACGCGGGTCACCGCGGGGTGAAGGTGTGGCTCCGCGCACTTATCCACCCGCGTCCCGACCGGCGCCCGGCGCGGCCATTACACTGCCACCGTGCCCCTCGTCGACACCGTGATCGCTCGCATCCCCGAACCGCTGCGCGGTATGGCGGTGCGCCACCGTGAACTGATCAAGTTCGCGATCGTCGGCGGCACCACCTTCGTGTTCGACCTGGCGATCTTCTACCTGCTCAAGCTCACGGTGATGGAAGAGCGCCCGGTGTCGGCCAAGATCATCGCCGGGGTCGCGGCGATGCTGCTGTCGTACCTGCTCAACCGCAACTGGTCGTTCCGTTCCCGAGGCGGGCTGAACGTCTCCTTCGAGGCGGTGCTGTTCTTCGTCGTCAGCGGCATCGGCGTGGTGCTGTCGTTCATCCCGCTGTGGATCTCGAGCTACGTGTTCGACCTGCGCACCCCGAACGTCTCGCTGACCACCGAGAACATCGCGGACTTCATCAGCGCCTACATCATCGGCAACCTGGCCCAGATGGCCTTCCGTTTCTGGGCGCTGCGGCGCTGGGTGTTCCCCTACGAGAACGCCCGTCTGCACGCCGAGCAGACCGACCCGGTGGCCCTGGGCGCGACCGAGTCCACCGAGGGCGACCCGGCCTGACGGTCCCGCCCCCGCGGCCCGACGGGGAGCCCGGCGCGCCTAGTAGGCGTAGTGCCTCGGCGCCCCGTGACCCGGATCGGGCAGGGGCGGCAGCGCCTCGGTCACCGCGGCCGCCAGCGCGGTGGGCCGGGCGGTGTGCGGCAGGCCGATCGGCGGTCCCGAGACCCGGCGGATCACCACGGTGCCGGTCCCGGTCAGGCGCTGGCGCCACGTCCGGTGCACCTGCACCGACACGATCTCCCACAGCGCGATCTCCGCTCCGCGCCGATCGACGATGCCCTCGCGCAGCACCACGCGCCGATCGGTCAGCGCGACCTGGGTGCCGCGCCAGCGCAGCCAGGGCAGCACCACCCAGATCAGCACCACCAGCAGATAGACGGCCGCGACCGCGCCCACTGCGACGGTCTGCCACTGCGCGGCCAGATACTGCTCGATCAGCCCCACCCCGACCCCGGCGAGCAGGCTCGCCCCCGGCAGGACCGCCATCGCCCCGGCGGCCGCGCTCCAGTGTCGGCGCCGGTGCCACAGCACCGTCTCGTCCGCGGCCAGCAGCCGTTCAGGGAAGGCCATCGGCCGCTCCCCCGTCCGGGGCCGGGCGCAGGTGGGTCACATCGCCCGCGGCGACCGCGGCCACACCGCCGACCGTCGCCGCGGCGTCGCCTTCGACGTGTTCGACCGCGATGAGCAGCCGGCCCTGATCGTCGACGTCGTCGGCACGTCCGGCGATCACCGCGTCACCGGGCAGCAGGGCGCGCACCGGCAGCCCGATCGTCGAGCAGTGTGCGCGGTAGTCCGCCAACAGCACCCCGTCCACCCCGCCGCGGCGACACCACCGGTCCACCCGCGCGGCCAGCCGGGTCAGGAAGTCGATCACCAGCGCGTCCCGATCGAGGGTGCGCGCCCCGGCCAGGGCGAGCGAGGTCGCCGTGTCGACCGGCAGTTCGTCGGCGCGCTGGTCGACGTTCAGCCCCACCCCGAGCACCACCAGCGGGCGGTCGCCGGCGCGGAACACCTCGGCCAGGATGCCGGCGATCTTGCCCGCGCCCTCCCCGCGCACCAGCACGTCGTTGGGCCACTTGAGCGCGGCGTCCAACCCGCCGACCTCGCGCAGGGTCTCCACCACCGCGACCCCGGTGATCAGCGGCAGCCAGCCCAGTCCGGCCATCGGCACCCCGGACAGGTTCAGCACCACCGACACCGGGATCTGCGCCAGCGGCGCCCCGCCGAAGCCGCGTCCGTGTCGGCCCCGGCCCTCCTCCTGGGTATCGGCCAGCAGCACCGTCCCGGCCAGCGCGTCCGGATCGGGGGCGGCGGCCAGCGCCGCGCGCAGATCGGCGTTGGTCGAACCCGTGCGCGCGGTCACCGTCACCGCCCGCCACGACCCGCCGGACTCCGCGGTCAGCGCGGCGGTGAGGCGGTCGGGGTCGAAGGGGCGGCGAGCAGGGGCTGCGGTCATGGCCAGAGCCTAAATCCTCGCGGCCCACACGGCGGCTACCGGCCGGTAGCCGGACCTGGCAGGACAAAGGGTGAGCGCCCCCGGTTACGATGCAGCCCATGACCAGTGCCTCTGATTCACCGTCTGGCGCCGCCACCCCACAGGGTGCGGGCGCGATCGACATCCACACCACCGCCGGAAAGCTCGCCGACCTGCGCAATCGCATGGAGGAGGCGAAGCAGCCCGTCGGCCCCGAGGCCGTCGAGCGCGTGCACGCCAAGGGCAAGCTGACTGCGCGCGAGCGCATCACCGAGCTGCTCGACGAGGGCTCGTTCGTGGAGATCGATGCGCTGGCCCGGCACCGGTCGACGAACTTCGGACTGGACGCCACCCGCCCGCTCGGCGACGGCGTGGTCACCGGCTACGGCACCGTCGACGGCCGCGAGGTCTGCGTGTTCAGCCAGGACGCCACCGTCTTCGGCGGCAGCCTCGGCGAGGTCTACGGCGAGAAGATCGTCAAGGTGATGGACCTGGCGCTGAAGACCGGCCGTCCGCTGGTGGGCATCAACGAGGGCGCCGGCGCCCGCATCCAGGAGGGTGTGGTCTCGCTCGGGCTCTACGGCGAGATCTTCTACCGCAACGTCCAGGCCTCCGGTGTGATCCCGCAGATCTCGCTGATCATGGGCCCGAACGCCGGCGGCCACGTCTACTCCCCCGCGCTGACCGACTTCGTGGTGATGGTCGACAAGACCAGCCAGATGTTCGTCACCGGCCCCGACGTGATCAAGACGGTCACCGGCGAGGACGTGACCATGGAGGACCTGGGCGGGGCCAACACCCACATGTCCACCTCCGGGGTGGCGCACTACGTCGCCTCCGACGAGCAGGACGCGCTCGACTACGTCAAGGAGCTGCTGGGCCACCTGCCGAGCAACAACCGTGCCGAGGCGCCGCGCACCTACGCGCCGAACCCGGTCGAGACCGCGATCGAGGACTCGATCATCGACACCGACCTCGAGCTCGACACGATCATCCCGGACTCGCCCAACCAGCCCTACGACATGCTGGGTGTGATCGAGCGGCTGGTCGACGACGGCGAGTTCCTGCAGGTGCAGGCCGAGCGCGCGATGAACATCGTCGTCGGCTTCGCCCGCATCGACGGCCGCTCGGTGGGCATCGTGGCCAACCAGCCCACCCAGTTCGCCGGCACCCTGGACATCAACGCCTCGGAGAAGGCCGCACGCTTCGTGCGCACCTGCGATGCGTTCAACGTCCCGATCGTCACCCTGGTGGACGTGCCGGGCTTCCTGCCGGGCACCGGCCAGGAGTACGACGGCATCATCCGGCGCGGTGCGAAGCTGCTGTTCGCCTACGGCGAGGCCACGGTCGGCAAGATCACCGTGATCACCCGCAAGGCCTACGGCGGTGCCTACGACGTCATGGGCTCTAAGCACATGGGCGCCGACGTGAACCTGGCCTGGCCGACCGCGCAGATCGCGGTGATGGGCGCCTCTGGCGCGGTGGGCTTCGTCTACCGCAAGAAGATCAAGGAGGCGCAGGCGGCCGGCGAGGACGTCGACGCGCTGATGCTCGAACTCCAGCAGGAGTACGAGGACACCCTGGTCAACCCGTATGTGGCGGCCGAGCGCGGCTACCTCGACGCGGTCATCCCGCCGTCGCACACCCGCGCACACATCGCCAAGTCGCTGCGCCTGCTCGAGCGCAAGTCGGCCGCGATGCCGCCGAAGAAGCACGGGAACATCCCGCTGTGACCGCCGAGAACGGGAGCGAGACCATGACCGATCAGTCCGCCGACGCCGCGCAGACCCCGCCGCTGCTCAGCGTGCTCAAGGGCACGCCGAGCCCGCAGGAGTTGGCGGCGCTGACCACGGTCGTCGCCGCCGCGGCCGCCGGGGCGAGCGCCCCGCGCGCCGAGGGACCGCTGGACCGCTGGGGCGATCGTGACGAGGCGCTGCGCACCATCGGGTTCGTCTCTTTCGGGCCGCGCGCCTACCTCAACGGTGACTTCAACACCTACTGACCGGAGCACCCCGGGGCGAGGATCGGCACCGACGCCGATCCTCGCTTCGGCGTCTCCGGCACGCCTGTCGGTGCTGCGCGCCGCCGGGATCGTTCCGCTGGTGCAGGTCTCCGCGGTCGACGAGGACGCGGTGGCCCGCGCGCAGGGCCCCTTCGCCCCGCCGGCCGAGGTGGTGTGCGCTCTGGCGGCGGCCAAGGCCCACGACGTCGCCGAGACCATGGCCGCCGATCCGGCGCTGCGTGGGCACCTGGACGACGCGGTGCTCATCGGCTGCGATTCGATGCTGCACATCGGCGACCGGCTCGAGGGCAAGCCCGGCACCGTCGAGGCCGCCCGCGCCCGCTGGCAGGCCATGCGCGGGGCCGAGGGCGAGCTGATCACCGGCCATGCGGTGCTGCGTATCCGGCAGGGCCGGGTGGTCGACCAGGCCCTCGGGCACCGCGGGACCGTGGTGCGCTTCGGCGATCCGTCACCGGCCGATCTCGAGGCCTATCTGGCGACCGGCGAGCCGCTGCGGGTGGCCGGCGCCTTCACCCTCGACGGGCTCGGCGGCTGGTTCGTCGACGGGGTCGACGGTGATCCGTCCTCGGTGATCGGGATCAGCCTGCCGCTGACCCGCACGCTGCTCGAGCGCGTCGGTGTCACCGTCGCCGAGCTGTGGTCGGCGCGCGACTGACCACACCGCCAGGGCCACGACCGCGGGCCAGACCATCTGTGCGACGATCGCCACCCGCTCGGCCAGCCCCACCGGCCCGCCGGTGTTGGCCGCGTACAGCAGCCACAGGCTCAGCCCGCCGAGCACCGCGCTGACCGCCATCGCCGCCGGCACCCGCCGCGGCAGCGCCGCCCCCGGCGCGCGGCTGGCCGCCAGCAGCGGCCAGACCACCAGTGCCGCACCGCCGACCGCGACCGCCGCCCCGTGCACCGACAGCGGCGCGGCCGGATCCTCCCGAGTCGCGGCCACGACCAGTCCGGCCACACCGGCGAGCACGATCGTGATCCGTGCCGGGCGGCCCAGGGCCCGTAGGCCGATGCCGGTGATGATGTAGCACAGGGCGGCGGCGACGAAGCCGGCCGTCATCACCCAGCCGTGACGGGGCGTCTCGGCCAGGGAGCTGAGGGTCTGATGCACCGGATCGTAGTCGGGTCCGCGCAGCGCACGGGCCGTGGTGGCCGCGCCGGCGAGCACGACGATGTTGATCAGCGGTGCGGCCACCGCCCACCACGGAACCGCGATCGAGGCCCTGCGCATACGGTTCAGGATAGGACCCGCCGGGCGTCCGGGCCGCAACCCCCACCATTTTAAAGTGATCTACTCCGTTTTTTATTGACCGGCCCGGTCCGCACTGCTTAGGTGGAGGTGATCGGCACGACCCCGACCGCCGACCGCCGAGGAGGCCACCGTGAAACTGCCCGACCATCAGGACCCGATCGACCTGCCGATCGGCGATCCGCCGGGTGCGGCGATGACCGATCTGCACGAGCTGACCGAGGTGGTCGCCGCCACCGCGGACCGCCCCGGCGTCAAGCGGGTGCTCGTCGCCGACCACATCCGCGTGATCGTGTTCGACTTCCGCAAGGGCCAGGGCCTGCCCGAGCACACCGCGGCCTTCCCGATCATGGTGCAGTCGCTGCGCGGGACCATCCGGTTCACCGCGGCGGGCAAGACCACGGACCTGGCCCCGGGCTCGATCGCCCACCTGACCACGCGGCTGCCGCACGCGGTCGAGGCGCTGACCGACGCGACCCTGCTGCTGACCATGCTCGACCCGGACGCGCGCAACTAGACCGTCCGCCGGCGGCGCACCGCAGCGCTGCGGCCCGGCCCACACCGCGCCCGCCGAGAGACGGCGACCGCGGCGGGCTAGGGTTGATCGTGGCCGCCCCATCGACCACCACATCGCCAACCAGGAGGAATCCGTGTCTGTCGAGATCGACAACAACCCGGCCTACGCCGACTACGCCCACCCCGAGCGACTCGTGTCCACCGAGTGGCTCTCCGCCCATCTGGGCGCCCCGGGCCTGGTCGTGGTCGAGTCGAACGAGGACGTGCTGCTCTACGACGTCGGGCACATCCCCGGCGCGGTGAAGGTCGACTGGCACACCGACCTCAACGACCAGGTCACCCGCGACTACATCGACGGCGAGGCCTTCGCCGAGCTGATGAGCCGCAAGGGCATCTCCCGTGACGACACCGTGGTGATCTACGGCGACAAGTCCAACTGGTGGGCCGCCTACGCGCTGTGGGTGTTCACCCTGTTCGGCCACGAGGACGTGCGCCTGCTCGACGGCGGCCGGGACGCCTGGCTGGCCGAGGCCCGTGAGATGACCTTCGACGTGCCCGATCGCCCGCGCACCGAGTACCCGGTCGTCGAGCGCGACGACACGAAGATCCGTGCCTACAAGGATCAGACCCTGGCCCACATCGGCGCCGGCCCGCTGATCGATGTGCGCTCGCCCGAGGAGTACACCGGCGAACGCACCCACATGCCCGACTACCCGGAGGAGGGTGTGCTGCGCGGCGGTCACATCCCCACCGCCGTGTCGATCCCGTGGGCCCGTGCCGCCGCGGCCGACGGCCGTTTCCGCTCCCGCGCCGAGCTCGACGAGATCTACTCCGATCTGGCCACCGGCGACGACATCATCGCCTACTGCCGCATCGGTGAGCGCTCGAGCCACACCTGGTTCGTGCTGACCTACCTGCTCGGCTACGAGAAGGTGCGCAACTACGACGGTTCGTGGACCGAGTGGGGCAACACCGTGCGTGTGCCGGTCGCGGTCGGCGAGGCACCGGGCAAGGCGCCGCGCTGATGGCGGTGCCCGCAGCCCTCGCCGAGATCGTCGAGGAGTTCGCCGAGATGGAGGGGCAGGACAAGCTGGCGCTGCTGCTGGAGTTCAGCCAGGAGCTCCCCGCCCTGCCCGACCATCTGGTCGAGGCCTCCATGGAGCCGGTGCCGGAGTGCCAGTCGCCGCTGTTCCTGGACGTCGACGCCGACGATCCGGAGCAGGTGCGGCTGCACTTCAGCGCCCCGCCCGAGGCCCCGACCACGCGCGGCTTCGCCTCGATCCTGCACCAGGGCCTCGACGGGGCCTCGGCGGCGGAGATCCTGGCGGTGCCGGAGGACTTCTACGCCGATCTCGGCCTGGCCAAGGCCGTCAGCCCGCTGCGTCTGCGGGGGCTGTCGGCGATGCTCGCGCGCATCAAACGGCGCCTTCGCGAAACGCAGTGACATCCGCCCGGGGGCGGGCGGCTATGGTGTACCGGTCACCCGTGAGACCTAGCAAGCGCTAGGCCGGATCGGGACGGGGATGTGCCCACACGCGGCGCACTCCTTAGAATCGCTACACACCGGACGCACGCCCCCACAAGGGCGCCACACTTCACATCGGGAGGGCCCTGTGCCGAATCACTCCAACAAGCAGATCACCAAGGTGCTCGTCGCCAACCGGGGCGAGATCGCGGTGCGAGTGATCCGAGCGGCGCAGGACGCCGGACTGGGCAGTGTCGCCGTCTACGCCGAGCCGGACGCGGGCGAGCCGTTCGTGCGCCTGGCCGACGAGGCGATCGCGCTCGGCGGTCAGACCGCTCCGGAGTCCTACCTGGACATCGCCAAGATCCTCGACGCCGCCGCCAAGACCGGCGCGGACGCCGTGCACCCGGGCTACGGCTTCCTGGCCGAGAACGCGGAGTTCGCGCAGGCCGTGATCGACGCGGGCCTGATCTGGATCGGGCCGCCGCCGAAGGCCATCGCCGACCTGGGCGACAAGGTCACCGCCCGGCACATCGCCACCGCCGCCGGCGCGCCGCTGGTGCCCGGCACCAACGACCCGGTCGCCGACGCCGACGAGATCCTGGAGTTCGCCAAGGAGCACGGCCTGCCCATCGCCATCAAGGCCGCCTTCGGCGGCGGCGGGCGTGGGATGAAGGTCGCGCGCACCATGGAGGAGATCCCCGAGCTGTTCGACTCGGCCACCCGTGAGGCCGTGGCCGCCTTCGGCCGCGGCGAGTGCTTCGTCGAGCGCTACCTCGACAAGCCCCGCCACGTCGAGGCCCAGGTCATCGCCGACCAGCACGGCAACGTCATCGTCGCCGGCACCCGTGACTGCTCGCTGCAGCGCCGCTTCCAGAAGCTGGTCGAGGAGGCGCCCGCGCCGTTCCTGACCGACGAGCAGATCGAGCAGATCCACACCTCCGCCAAGGACATCTGCCGCGAGGCGGGCTACTACGGCGCCGGCACCGTGGAGTACCTGGTCGGCCAGGACGGCCTGGTCTCCTTCCTCGAGGTCAACACCAGGATGCAGGT
>JAJYRZ010000132.1 GCA_021793835.1 Actinomycetes bacterium
AGCGTGCCGATGGCGTCGATGAAATCGTCGGAGGCCGGGGCGGTGGCGTCGTAGCCGGACTGGCCGGTCTGGATGCCCGCGCGCAGCGTGTCCCGCAGATCGTCCTGGGAGTCGACGACGGTCTCGCCGACGCCGGTGGCGTTGGCCAACAGCCGCATCAGATCCGGGCTCACATCGGCGTAGGTGCCCGAGACCGAGGCCAGCTGCTGCAGGTCGTGCTGGAACTCCGGCAGCACCTGGTTGACCTCGCGCAGGTATGCGCCGCCGCCGGCGAGCACCTCGCCCATCTCGGTGCCCTGCCCCTCCAGTGCGGTGGAGACCGCGCCGAGGGCGGCGTTGATCTTCTCCGGCTGGACGACGTTGAGCACCTCGTCGAGCTTCTCGTACAGGGTGTTGAACTCGACGGTGACGTTGTCGGAGGTGATCTCGGCGCCGGCCTTGATCGCCTGGATCGGCGCGTCGGCCGGGGTGCCGGCCGGCACGTCGAGGTCGACGTACTTGGCGCCGAACACGGTGGAGGACTGGATGTCGGCCTGCACATCGGCCGGGATGTGCTTCATCTCGCCGCGGTCGATGTCGAGCTCGAGCACGGCGTGGTCGCCGCGCTGCTTGATCGTGCGCACGGTGCCCACCTGGACCCCACGCATCTTGACCTTGGCCTTGGGCTCCATCACCAGACCGGCCCGATCGGTGACCAGGGTGATCTTCTTCGGGAAGGAGAACCCGCCGAAGAACGCACTGAGCGTAACCGCGATCAGCCCGCCGATGATCAACACCAGGATCAGGGCGGACAGCCGCAGGTTCGGTTGCTTGCCGAAATCGGCGCTCATCGTCGTTTCCCCCTATCCCGACAGGTTGAAGTTGCCGGAGGTGCCGTAGATCGCCAGCGACAGCAGCAGCGTCACCGACACCACCGCGATCAGCGAGGTGCGCACCGCGTTGCCCACGGCCACGCCCACCCCGGCCGGACCGCCCGAGGCGTTGTAGCCATAGTAGGTGTGCACCAGCATGACCACCATCGCCATCGCGATCGCCTGCAGGAACGACCAGAGGATGTCCACCGGTTGCAGGAAGGTCGAGAAGTAATGATCGTAGATGCCCGGCGATTGACCGTAGATGACCACGGTGGCGAAGCGGCTGGCCAGGAACGAGGCGATCACCGCCAGCGAGTACAGCGGGATCACCGAGACCATGCCGGCCAGCACGCGGGTGGAGACCAGGTACGGCACCGAGGAGATGGCCATCGCCTCGAGCGCGTCGATCTCCTCGGACACCCGCATCGCGCCGAGCTGCGCGGTCGAGCCGGCGCCGATGGTCGCCGCCAGGCCGATGCCGGCGATGACCGGGGCCGCGATGCGCACGTTGATGAACGCGGCGAAGAAACCGGTCAGCGCCTCGATGCCGATGTTGCCCAGCGAGCTGTAGCCCTGCACGGCGATGGTGCCGCCGGCCATCAGGGTCAGGAAGCCCACGATGACCACGGTGCCGCCGATGACGGCGAGCGCACCGGTGCCCATGGAGATCTCGGCGATCAGCCGGAGGGTCTCCTTCTTGTAGCTGCGCACGGCGAACGGGATGTACGCCAGCGCCCGGTAGTAGAAGTTGGCCTGCCGACCCAGATCGTCGATCGAGTCGGACATCCGCCCGACCCGGCGGCGCATCCGCGGGAACCTGCTGGTGATCACTGCCATGACCCTACCCCGCGACCTTCACGCCGACCGCGGTGATGATGACGTTGACGACGAACAGCGCCATGAACGCGAACACCACGGTCTCGTTGACCGCATCGCCCACCGACTTCGGCCCGCCCTTGACGGTCAGCCCGCGGTAGCAGGCGACCAGTCCGGCGATCAGCCCGAAGGCTCCGGCCTTGACCTCGGAGATGATCAGCTCGTCCAGTCCGGTCAGCAGCGGGATGCCGTTGACGAAGGCGCCCGGGTTGACGTCCTGCAGGAAGACCGAGAAGACGAAGCCGCCGAAGATGCCGATCGTGGTGACCATGGCGTTGAGCAGCATGGCCACCAGCATCGAGGCCCACATCCGCGGGATGACCAGCCGTTTGACCGGGTCGATGCCCAGGACCTCCATGGCCGCGATCTCCTCGCGGATGGTCCGGGCCCCCAGGTCCGCGCAGATGGCGGTCGCGCCGGCGCCGGCGACGATCAGCACCGTGACCATCGGGCCGACCTGGCTGACGGTGCCGAAGGCCGCGCCCGCACCGGACAGGTCCGAGGCGCCGATCTCGCGCAGCAGGATGTTGAGGGTGAAGCTGACCAGCACGGTGAACGGCACCGCGACCAGGACGGTGGGGATCATCGACACACGTGCGATGAACCAGGACTGCTCCACGAATTCCCGCCATTGGACGGGTCGGGAGAACGTGTAGCGGAAGGCGTCCAGCGTCATCGCGAAGAAACCGCCGATGCCTTTGACCGGCGCCTCGATAACGTTCTTCACCCACCCTCCTTCCCTGTCGCTGGCGTTCTTCGGCCCCGAACCGATGCTCGGGTGAGACCTCGACGCTCCAAGACGTATGTCTATGACTGCCGCCACACTAGCCGGTGCGGCCGCGCTTCGGGTCTCGACCACCAGGAACCCTTCGACGCGAATGAAACGAATCTAATACACAGTCGCCCAGATCACAGAACCCTCCGGGCGGTCGGCACGGACACAACCCCGGCCGGCGCACACACACGTCGGCGTCGACCCGCGCGAGCCGACGCCGACGCTGCGCGAAAGACTTCAGACCTCCCGCAGCGCAGCCTTCGGGCAGCGGTCGATGGCCATACGCGTGCGCTTCTCCAGCCCCTCGGGCACCTCGTCGACGATGACGTGCAGCACGTCGTCGTCGTCGAGCTCGAAGACCTTCGGGGCCAGCCCGACGCAGATCGCGTTGGCCTCACACAGGTTGAGATCGACTTCGACCTTCATTTCTCGCCACTCCCTTCGCCGACCGCGGACGCCGCCGGCACCCGTCGACCCGGACACTCTTGGACAGACACACATTAGAACGTGTTCCACCAGTATGCAATCATCCAGGGTGAGCCGTGACACAGCGATGTGTCGCGTGCGACCGTTCCACCGACCGGAGGCACCGATGCAGATCTCCTACACCCCGGAGCAGGAGGCACTGCGCGCGGAACTGCGCGAGTACTTCGCCCGGCTGATCACCCCCGAACGCCGTGAAGCACTGGCCGTGCAGTCCGGCGAGTACGGCGAGGGCGACGTGTATCGGGAGGTGGTGCGCGAGATGGGCCGCGACGGCTGGCTCGCGCTGGGGTGGCCGGAGGAGTTCGGCGGACAGAACCGGTCGAGCATCGACCAGCTGATCTTCACCGACGAGGCGGCCATCGCCGGCGCCCCGGTGCCGTTCCTGACCATCAACTCGGTCGCGCCGACGATCATGCACTTCGGCACCGAGGAGCAGAAGGCGTTCTTCCTGCCGAAGATCGCGGCCGGCGAGATCCACTTCGCCATCGGCTACTCCGAGCCGGAGTCCGGCACCGACCTGGCCTCGCTGCGCACCTCGGCGGTGCGCGACGGCGAGGACTGGATCGTCAACGGGCAGAAGATGTGGACCTCGCTGATCGCCTACGCCGACTACGTCTGGCTGGCCGCGCGCACCGATCCGGAGGCCAAGAAGCACCGCGGCATCTCGATGCTGATCGTGCCCACCACCGCCGAGGGCTTCTCCTGGACCCCGGTGCACACCATGGCCGGCCCCGACACCTCGGCCACCTACTACCAGGACGTGCGGGTGCCGGACTCGGCGCGCGTGGGCGCGGTCAACGAGGGCTGGAAGCTGATGACCAATCAGCTCAACCACGAGCGGGTCGCGCTGACCTCGGCCGCACCGATCCAGGGCGCGCTCGAGGCGGTGACCGAGTGGGCCAAGGACACCCGGCGGGCCGACGGCACCCGGGTGATCGACCAGGAGTGGGTGCAGATCGCCCTGGCCCGCGTGCAGGCCGGGGTGGACTTCCTCAAGCTGATGAACTGGGAGATCTCCTGGCAGGCCGAGCACGCCCCGCGGCCGGCCGACGCCTCGGCCTGCAAGGTCTACGGCACCGAGTTCGCCACCGAGGCCTACCGGCAACTGATGGAGGTCCTGGGACCGGTGGCCACCCAGCGGCAGGACTCCCCTGGTGCGCTGCTGCGCGGCCGGATCGAACGGCTCCAGCGTTCGGCGCTGATCCTGACCTTCGGCGGCGGCACCAACGAGGTGCAGCGCGACATCATCGCCATGACCTCCCTCGGCCTGCCGGCCTCCCGGCGCTGACCCCCCGCTTCCCCCTAGGAGTTTCGAGATGGATTTCTCTCGCACCGAGGCGCAGGACGATCTGAGCGCCCTGACCGACGAGATCGTCGGCAAGCTCGTCACCGATGAGCGACTGGTCGAACTCGACGCACTCGAGAACCGCCACGACGACCGGCTCTACGCCGCCCTGGCCGAGTCCGGTGTGCTCGCCGCGGCCCTTCCCGAATCGGTCGGCGGCGGCGGGCTGGGACCGCTGGAACACGGCGCGGTGCTGACCGTGCTCGGGCGCCGGCTGGCCACCACCGCCTATCTGCCGTCGATCGCGGTCGCCGCCGCCACACTGGCCGTCTACGGCACCGAGGCCCAACGCGAGCTCGCCGCGGCGGCCGGGCGGGGCGAGACGGTGCTCACCGCCGCTCTGGAGAACGAGCCGGACACCGATCCGGACCGCCCCGGGGTCACGGCCGCGCCGACCGATGACGGCTGGACGCTGACCGGGGTGGTCACCGCCGTACCGTGCGCCCCGATCGCCGATACCGTGTTGGTCCCCGCGCGCGCGGGAGACCGCGTGCTGGTCTTCGCCGTCCCCGCCTCGCGGCTGGCGATCGAGCGCCAGCGCGGCACCGATCCGCGCAGCCTGGGCCGGATCGAGCTGGCCGATCATCCGGTGACCGCGGGCGAGTTGGTCGGCGACGCCGAGTCCGGCGCGGCCGTGCTGACCGATCTGCAGCGCCGCGCGACCGCTGCGGTGTGCGCCGAGCAGCTCGGCGTGCTCGAGGGCGCGCTGGAGGCGACGTCACGCTACGCCGCCGAGCGCGAGCAGTTCGGCCGGCCCATCGGCAGCTTCCAGGCCGTGGCCCAGCGGCTGGCCGACGGCTACATCGACGTCAAGGCCGTGCGGCTGACCCAGACCCAGGCGGCCTGGCGGCTGGCCGAGGACCTCGACGTCGACGAGGCCCTGGGCATCGCCAAGTTCTGGGCCGCCGAGGCCGGGCACCGGGTCGCGCACACCACCGTGCACGTGCACGGTGGTGTGGGCCTGGACCGCGACCATCCGGTGCACCGCTACTACCTGGCGGCCAAGCACAACGAGTTCGCGCTCGGCTCGGCGGTCCAGCAGCTGCGCCGGCTCGGCGGCGCGCTCACCGGATAGCGCACACACCCATGACGCGGCGGCGGCCCCGGCGTCGAGTTCGAGACTCGTCGCCGGGGCCGCCGGCCCATCCGCGCTCAGAGGCGGTGCAGGCGCAGACGCCACTCCTCCGGGCCGCGGATGAGGTATTCGACCGCCATCTGCCCGCCGCTGCGCTGCTGGAGCTGGCCCAGCAGCGGGATCGGGTCGTGGTGGGCGATGAGGATCATCGCGGTTCCCGGCGCCACCGAGTCGAAGGCGCCGAACACGGTCGCGTGCCGGATGGCGTGCGGGATCTCGCGCACGTCCAGCTCCGGCTCCGCGCCGTGATCGGTCTCCCCGCAGCCGCAGCCTCCGCCGCCACCGTGGTCGTGGGCCGCCGCCGGGGCGGGCTCGGCCGCCTGGCCGCCGCCACCGCAGCAACCGCCGGACTGCTCCGCCGGGGCCGGGTCGCCTCCGCCGCCGCAGCAGCCGCCGGACGGCTCCGGCTCGGCCGGCTCGTCACCGTGGCTGCAGCCGCATCCGCAGCCGCCGCCCTGCGCCGCCGGGGCGGGCGCCGCCGCCGCGGCCTCGGCCGCGCTGACCAGCTCCTCGACGATGGCGTGCAGATCGGTCTCCCGGTCCGCGGCCAGCACCGGCAGCAGGTACTCGTCCTCGGCGGCGAATCGCGCCCGGACCAGCTCCACCAGAGCCGCGGCGGCCGCGATCGCGTCCGCCCGTCGGGTGGCCTGCTCATAGGCGATCACCCGGCCCTCGATCAGTCCCGTGCCGGCGAGCGTGGCCTCGACCAGCAGGCGGGCCCGCTCGGTCCGGCGCGCAGCCGGGTACAGACGCTCCTCGGCCAGCCGGAGCCCGCGCAGCACACCGCGCAGGAAGGCCGCACCGTTGCGGTAGACGCTGTCGAAGTCCTCCGGACCCGAACCGGCCCGGCCCACCAGGCCGTCGGCGATGCCGGCCAGCCGGCCCAGCACCTCGGCATGGGTCGTGCGCAGGTCGTCCACGGCCTGGGCGTCCTCGGCGCTGGTCGCCATGATCACCTCGTCGACTGTCATCGCTGCCACAATTCCTTCCTCTCCCGCCGCACGCGTAGCGGGCGGGACGTCTTCGGTGACGACGGTCATTGGTCGCCCGCCGCCCAATTTACTACAGTTTGATTCATCTTTATTCGGCCGGTCCGCTCCGTGCGGCCACCGCGCCGTCCCCGACGATCGGAAGGCCCCGATGAAACTCGGCACCTGGCACCAGCGCACCGCCCCGGTCGTGGGGGCCTGGTTGGTCGCGGTGGTGATCCTGGCACTGCTGCGCGACCGGGTCGACGCCTCCGGCTGGCTGCTGGTCCACCTGGTCGCCCTCGGCGCGATCAGCTCCGCGATCCTGATCTGGAGCTGGTACTTCACCGAGGCCGTGCTCCGGCTGGGCCGCGACCACGGCAAACGCACCCAGGCGATCAGGTTGGCGGCGTTCAACGCCGGCGCGATCGCCGTGACCGTGGGCATCGCGTTCGCCTGGTGGCCGGCGACCCTGGCCGGCGGGATCGTGGTCGGGGTGATCGCCCTGTGGCACGGGCTGGCCCTCGCCCGACAGCTGCGCGGGGCACTGCCGTCACGCTTCGGCCCGATGGTGCGCTACTACGCCGCGGCCGGGATGCTGCTGCCGCTCGGTGCGGTGCTGGGCGTCCTGCTCGCCCGCGCCGGCCTGGGCGGCGACTGGTACGCCCGGCTGATCACCGCGCATGCGGCGTTCAACGTCTTCGGCTGGGTGGGGCTGACGGTGCTGGGCACCCTGGTCACGCTGTGGCCGACCATCCTGCGCACCCGCATGGCCGCCGGGGTGGTGCAGGCGGCCCTGCGCGGCCTGCCCGCCCTGCTGGTGGCCGCCGCGGTGATCGTCGGCGGCGCGCTGGCCGGCTGGCCGCCGCTGGTCGCGGTGGGCCTGGCCGGCTATCTGGCGGCGGCCGGTTATGTGCTCTACCCGCACGTCGACGAGGCCCGCCGCAAGCATCCGGTGCACTTCCCGCCCATGTCGGTGCTCGCCGCGGTGGTCTGGCTGCTGGCCTGCCTGGCGACGCTGACCGTCCGCGCGGCGATCACCACCGACATCGCCGAGGTCGAACGCGCGCTGCGCGCGGTGGTGCCGCTGCTGGTGTTCGGTTTCCTGGCCCAGGTGCTCATCGGTGCGCTGAGCTATCTGCTGCCGGTGGTGCTGGCCGGACGTCCCTCGGCCACCCAGGCCGCGACCGCGACCCTGGACCGGTTCGGCGCCACCCGCGTCACCGCCGCGAACGCCGGTCTGCTGCTGACCGTGCTGCCCGTGCCCGCCGCGGTGGTCACCGCCGGGTGGTGGGTCACGGGCCTGGCGCTGGCGGCCTTCCTGCCGCTGGCGGTGCTCGCGGTGGTGCGGGCCCGGCGCATCCTGGCGGCCCCGCCCGTACGCCCCGATCCGGCGCGCAAGCGGGTCGATCCGCAGGCCGGTCGGCGCCGGGCGCATGCCGCCGTCGGCCTGGTCGCGGTCCTGGTGGCCGCGGGCGCCGGGGTGGCGGTGGACCGCTTCGACTCCCCCGCCCCGGCCGTGGCCACCGGCGAGACCACCGAGGTGACCGTGCAGGTGGACGGCATGCGCTATGCGCCGTCGGTGATCGACGTCCCCCGCGGTGACCGGCTGGTGATCGACTTCGACAACACCGGCGACACCACCCACGACCTGGTGCTCGCCGGCGGCGCCCGCACCGCCCTGCTCGCTCCGGGACAGAGCGAACGGCTCGACGCCGGGGTCATCGGCGCCGATGTCGAGGGCTGGTGTTCGGTGGCCGGACACCGCCAGATGGGCATGGTGCTGCAGATCCGGGCCACCGGCTCCGACGACCCGGCCGCCGACACCGATGCCCCCGCCGACCCCGCGCACGAGGGCGGTTCCGGTGACGGCGCGGGCGCGACGGCGAGCGACGGGGCCGAGGTGGCGCTGCGCGCGGCCGATGGCCCGGGTCCGGATTTCCGGGCGCGCGATCCGCACCTGGCCCCTGCCGAGCGCCCCGACGACGGTGTGCACCGGGTGGAGCTGGCGGTGACCGACACCGAGATCGACATCGCCCCCGACTACCGGCAGACGGTGTGGCCGTATGCCGGACAGGTGCCCGGGCCGGTGTTGCGCGGGCAGGTCGGCGACCGGTTCGAGATCGTTCTGCGCAACGACGCCACGATCGGGCATTCGATCGACTTCCACGCCGGGGCCCTGGCCCCGGACGAGCCGATGCGCACCATCGAGCCGGGTGAGGAACTGGTCTACTCGTTCACCGCCACCCGGTCCGGGGCGTGGCTGTACCACTGCTCGACCGAGCCGATGTCGCTGCACATCGCCAACGGCATGTTCGGCGCGGTGATCATCGACCCGCCCGATCTGCCGCCGGTAGACGAGGAGCTGGTCTTCGTCCAGTCCGAGTTCTACCTCGGCCCCGACGGCGAGGAGGCCGACGCGGCCAAGGCCGCGACCGACCGGCCCGATCTGACGGTGTTCAACGGCCGGGCCTTCCAGTACGTGC
>JAJYRZ010000133.1 GCA_021793835.1 Actinomycetes bacterium
CGACCCGACGAAGGAGAGCCGCCGTGCTGTCGATGTCCCTGCTCATCGTCTTCATGTTCTGCCCGCTGTATCCGCCCCTGCTCGGCGAGGCCTTCGGGGCACTGTCGGACCGGCGGGCCGCGCGGCGGCGCCGCCGCGCCCGCGCCGAGTCGAAGGCGCCGGCGCCTCACCGCACCGCCGTGGTCGCGACCGCCACGCGGCCGCGACCGACCGCCCCCGCAGCCGCCGCCTCCGCAGCCCGGCGGGAAGTGGCGGCCGCCGCTTCCTGACCGCCGCGCCACCGCCCGGGCCCGGCTCCTCCGCTCAGGCCGCGGCCGAGCCGAGCTCGATCAGCAGCACACCGGCGATGATCGCCGCGATACCCACACCCATGATCGCGTTGAGCGGCTCATGGAACAGGATCCTGCTGAACACCGCGGTCAGCGCCACCCCGGCGGCCGCCCAGATCCCGTAGACCACCCCGAGCGCCAGGCCCGTGTCCAACGCCAACGTCAGGCCGACGAAGGCCACGAGGTAACCGCCGACCACGGCCACCGTCCACCAGGTGCGCCGCGCGGTGTCGGTGGTGGCCATGCGCAGCGAGAGCGTCCCGGCGACCTCGAAACCGATGGCCATGATCACGAACAGCCAACCCATCTAGCCCTCCTCCGCCGTCTCGGCGGCCGCTGCGATGCGGGCCTGGGCGGACTGGGAACCGAGCTCGACGCACAGCACCCCGATCACCACCAGCGCGATCCCCGCACCCATCAGCCCGGTGAGCGGCTCGCCGAACAGCACCGTGGACATCCCGGCGGTCAGGGCCACCCCGCTCGCGCCCCAGATGCCGTAGCCCACGCCCAGCGCCATACCGCGCTGCAGGGCCGCGGCCAGCAGCGCGAACGCACTGATGTAGCCGATGACCACGACCGCGTAGAACCACGGGGAGGTCAGGGCGGCTTTGAGCGAGAGCGAACCGGCGACCTCACACACGATCGCCGCGACGAGCAGCAGCCACTTGTTCATCGCCCCACCGCCGCATCGATCAGACCCAACGCCAGGTCGCGCACCCGGTCACGCTCGTCTGCGGTCATCGTCAGCAGCCCGATCGCCGAATCGGCCCACAGTCCGTCGGCGATCAGCCGGGCGGACTGCAGTCGGGCGCGGCCGGCCGGGTCGGACACCGTGTCGGTGTCGGTCCACGGCGCGAGCCGCTCGGCCCAGCGGGCCGCCAGCTCGGCGCGCAGGTGCGGGTCGGCGAGCAGCGCGAGATCACCGCCGTCGAAGTCGGTGCGCAGCACGTAGTCGACATAGATCCGCAGCCGCTCGATCGGGCCCGCATCGGGGCCGGTCTCGGCGTGCAGGGCCGCCTCCCACCCGTCGGCGACCCGGTCGACCACCCCGAGCATCAGCGCCTGTTTGGTGGGGAAATGATGCACCACCCCGGCCTTGCTCAGGCCCACCTCCTTGGCCACCGAATCCAGGGTCACCACCTGTCCGTCGCGCAGCAGCTCGATCGCCGCGTCGAGGAGGATCGCAGATCTGTCCGTCACCCCCGCGACACTACCTACCGGTTGGTCGGTACGCGAGACGGATCCGCTCACACCCGGGTTTCGGGCACCGCACCCGGCGACACGGCGCGCCCGCCCGCACCGCGTACCGCCGCCGGGCGGAGACAATGGCGGACATGACCTCCTCGCACCGCCGCACCGACTCCCCCGCAGGCCTCGCCGCCGCGGCCGCCGCCGAGATCGCCGCCCGCACCGGCCGCGCGCGACACGACGTGGCGGTGGTGCTCGGCTCGGGCTGGCGGGCGGCCGCCGACGCGCTCGGCACCGGAACGGCCGAGATCCCGATGGCCGAACTGCCGGGCTTCGCCGCCCCCACCGCGGCCGGACACGGCGGAACGGTCCGGTCGGTGCAGGTCGGCCAGCGCGCGGTGCTGGTGTTGCGCGGCCGCGCCCACGCCTATGAGGGTCACGACCTGTCGACCGTGGTCCACCCGGTACGCACCGCGATCGCCGCCGGCGCCGGCATCGTCGTGCTCACCAACGCCTGCGGCGGCATCCGCCCCGACCTGCAGGTCGGCGACGCGGTACTGATCGCCGACCATCTGAACCTCACCGGCCGGTCCCCGCTGGTCGGGCCGCAGTTCACCGACCTGACCGACGCCTACGATCCGCAGCTGCGCGCCGCCGCCCGCCGACTCGACCCCACCCTGACCGAGGGCGTCTACGCCGGGCTGCCCGGCCCGCACTACGAGACCCCGGCCGAGATCCGCATGCTCGCCACCCTCGGCGCCGACCTGGTGGGCATGTCGACCGTGCACGAGACGATCGCGGCGCGCGCGGCCGGCGCCCGGGTGCTCGGTCTGTCCCTGGTGACCAACGCCGCGGCCGGCACCACCGGCGCTCCGCTCGATCACGCCGAGGTGCTCGCCGCCGGTGACGCGGCCGCCACCCGGATGGGCGCGCTGCTCACCGAACTGGTGGCCGCGCTGTGACCGCACAGGCGGGTCCACCCGATGCGCGCGTGGTCGAGGACTGGCTCGCGGGCGACCCCGACGGCGACGACCGGGCCGAGATCGAGGCGCTGCGCACCGACCCGCAGGCCGGGGCGGCGCTGGCGGCCCGGTTCGCAGCCCCGCTCGCCTTCGGCACCGCCGGGCTGCGCGGACCGCTGCGGGCCGGTCCGGCCGGGATGAACACCGCCACGGTGATCCGGGCGACGGCCGGGCTGGCGGCCTTCCTGGCCGCACGCGGCGCGGCCGGCACCCCGGTGGTCGTCGGCCACGATGCGCGCCACCGCTCCGCCGACTTCGCCCGCGCCGTCGCCGAGGTGCTCGCCGGAGCCGGGCACGCGGTGACCCTGCTGCCGCGGGCTCTGCCCACCCCGGTGCTGGCCTTCGCGGTGCGCCACACCCAGGCCGCGGCCGGGGTGCAGGTGACCGCCTCACACAACCCGGCCGGCGACAACGGTTACAAGGTGTATCTGGCGGGCGGGCTGCCGCTGGCCGCCCCGGACGACCGGGCCATCGAGCAGGCGATCGCCGATGCGCCGCCGGCCGCTTTGGTCCCGCGCTCCCCGGTCGCGCCCGCCGACGACACCCTGGTCGAGCGGTATCTGACCGCGGTGGCCGGGCTGCCCCGGCTGCCCGCCCGGCCGCTGCGCATCGCGCTGACCGCGGTGCACGGGGTCGGCGGCGCCCCGGCCGTGGCGGCACTGCGCCGGGCCGGATACGCCGACGTGCATGTGGTCGCCGCCCAGCACGAGCCCGATCCGGACTTCCCCACCGCCGGGCGCCCGAACCCGGAGGAGCCGGGGGTGTGCGATCTGCTGCTCGCCCGCGCCGCCGAGGTCGGCGCCGATGTGGCGATCGCCCTGGACCCGGACGCCGACCGGTGCGCGGTCGGCGTCGCGGGTCCCGACGGGCGCTGGCGGATGCTCACCGGCGACGAGACCGGTCTGCTCATGGCCGCGCACGTCCTGGCCGATCCGCGGCCCGAGGACTCCGCCGCTGCCGACACCGTCTCCCCGCTGGTGGCGACCACGCTCGTCTCCGCCCCGCTGCTGCCCGCCCTGGCCTCAGCGCGCGGAGCCCGCGGCGCCGTCACCCCCACCGGGTTCAAACATCTGATGCGCGCCGGCGCAGGACTGGTCTACGCCTATGAGGAGGCCCTCGGGATGGCGGTGGCACCCGACCTGGTGGCCGACAAGGACGGCATCTCGGCCGCGGTGCGGGTCTGCGAGTACGCGGCCGACCTGCGGGCCCGCGGGCGCACCCTGCACGGCGCGCTCTCGGAGTTGGCGGCCGAACTCGGCCCGTGGGCCGGACATGCGGTGTCGGTGCGGCTGCCCACCCCGGACCTGATCGCCGCAGGGATGAGCCGCATCCGCACCGATGCGCCGCGCGTGCTCGCCGGTGTCCCGGTGACGATGACCGATCTGGCGCGCGCAGACACCGAAGAGGTGGTCGACGCCGTCGCCTTCGAGGGCACGGGGTCCGGCGCGGCGGCGGGCGATCTACGATTGCGCGCAGTGCTGCGCCCGTCGGGTACCGAACCGAAGCTGAAGGTCTATCTGCACGCCCGGCTGTCGCCGGGCGCCCCGGCCGGTGCGGGCGAACAGCATCGAAAGCGCCTGCGCGGGGTGCTCGACGTTGCCGCCCGTGAACTCACTGCGCTGATCGGCGGCGGATGAACACCATCGGAAACGCCGATACCGGCGGGACACGACCCTTTCGGGCCAGCGTCCCACCGGTATCGCTCGCAGCTCACTCCTCCGACGGAAAGAGGGAACCGCCCATCGCGTTGGTCAGCAGGTCTTTGAGCACCGGCAGGAAGTCCTCGAACACCTCGAGCGAACCTTCGAACGAACTCATGTCTTCTCCTTATCGGGCCGTGGGGGTGTCTGCACTGCGGCCGAGCGCCGCATCGGTCACTGCTCGACCGAGCCGATCGCGTCACCGATCGAACCGAGGTTCATATCGTCGAGAAAGTCGTGCAGGGTGGTCAGGAACTGGGTGAGGTTTTCCAGTGAAGTCATGCCAATCCTCTACTCAATCGTCGTCTAGCTGTTTTCGTGCCATCTCACGGATACCTGCGGCACGGCAGATCCCGCCGAGATGTGTGTGCGGGTTACGCGTCAGTCACCGGCGCCGAGGCTCATCGTGTCCAACCCGAAAACAGCCTTCAGAAGATCATTGGCCGTGCCCATGATCCCGATGTTGCTCAGCGGGTTGTCCATGTCGATGCCGTTGTTCTCGAGCAGGTTGCCCATCGATCCCATTGCAGTCTCGCTTTCCTTTTAAGCTGGTCAGTTGGCCTGCCCGAGGCTGATCGTGTCGAGGCGGCCCAAGACCGTCGCCAAGTCGATCACTGCCGAGTAGGAGGTGATCGAAGTCGGATCGTCGATGCCGTTCGCCTTCAACAGTTCCGTCAAAGAGCCCATGCGCTCCCAACCTCCATCCATCACGCCTGTGCGGCGGGACACCATCTGTGTCCGCCGGTGACGGTAAACACTCGACCAGGTCGGTAGAACGTCGTTTCCCGGCCAACGGGAATGTGGCCGTTCCATCGCTGTCGACCGCATTCGCGTGCCGTCTGGGACAGCACGGCCCCGGTGCAGCCGCATCGGAGACAGGCAGTATCGACAGCCCTGCTCCGGCGGATGAACAGGGCTGGTCTGAGGGTCTGCGCGGCTAGTGCAGCCGACCGAACTGGCGGTCGCCGGCGTCGCCGAGTCCGGGCACGATGTAGGCGTCGTCGTCCAGCCCCTCGTCGATGGCGGCGACCACCAGGGCGTCCACATCGCCGCATTCGCGCAGCGCGGTCACCCCGGCCGGAGCGGCGACTACGCACACCGCGCACACCCGGTCCGCCCCGCGGGCGGCGAGCAGGGCCGCGGTGCGCACCAGCGAACCGCCGGTGGCCAGCATCGGATCGAGGATCAGCACGGGGCGCCCACGCAGATCGTCGGGCAGCGATTCGAGGTAGGTGACCGGCTGGAGGGTCTGTTCGTCGCGGGCCAGCCCCACCAGGCCGACGTCGGCGGCGCCGAGGATCCGCTGGGCGGCGTCGACCATGCCGAGCCCGGCGCGCAGCACCGGCACCAGCAGCGGCACGTCCGCGACCTGCGCCCCGGTGGCCGGGCCGACGGGTGTGGTGACCTGCACCGGATCGACCGGCAGGTCCCGGGCGGCCTCGTAGACGAGCATCGTGGTCAGCTCGGCCAGCGCGGATCGGAAGCCGGTGGGATCGGTGTCGCGGTCGCGCAGGTCGGTCAGGCGGAGCCGGGCCAGCGGGTGGTCGAGTTCGACGATCTGCATACCCGCACGATATGCGCCGCGGCCCGGCTCTGTGGCCGCTCTTCCCCAGGCCTGTGTCCTGCGACTAGGCTGCCGGTCATGGCCGCGACAATCGTTCCGATCGAACTCGGGCTCGACGACGGGCCCGTGGTGACCCTGTGGGCCCCGGGCTGGATCGAAGACGGTGAGGAATGGGAGGCCTTCCTCGGCCTCGACGACGAGCTGTACGTGTTCGACTCGGCCGCCGAACTCGCCGCGTTCGTGCGCACCGACGACGACCACGACCTGGTCGATCATCCGGCGTGGCCGACCGTGGCCGCACTGTCGGTCGACGGGCTCACCCCGGAGCGGGAGGACCGGTTCGACCTGGCCGGGCTGCCACGTCTGACCGCCGGCCCGGCGACCCGGGCCGCGGTGCGCGATGTCGACGGCGCTCTCAACCTGGTGTTCTCCATCGGCGCGGTGTGCGATCTGCCGACGGTCACCGATTTCGTCGAAGCCCATCCCGAGTTCGATCTGCTCTCGCGCGGGGAGGCGTTCCTGCGCGGACCGGACGGCGACGGGGTGTGGGAGCGGGTCGGCCGGGCGCTGGCCGACGGCTGGCAGCCGGTGCTCGAGGCCCTCGACGAGCTGCTGGTCTGCCCGGACGTCGATCCGGCCGCGCTCGCCGAGGCCGAGGCGGAGGCCACTGCGGTGGACGAGAACGAGGTCGAGATCGACGACGAGCTGTCCTACGACAACGATCCGGGCGTCGAACCGCTCGACCCCGAGACCGATGACGATGACGATGACGATGATGACGACGACTGGGAGGACGACTTCTGGGAGTCGGTCGGCATCGACCCGATCCGGGTGATCACCGACGCCGGCAGCTACTACACGCTGCGCTGCTATCTCGACGACGATGCGGTGTTCTTGGGCCGCGGCGGGCGGATCGACGTCTTCCGCACCCCGAGGGCGCTGGCCCGCCACCTGGTCGACGCCCACGATCACGATCTGGCGCGGCTGAGCACCTATGACGAGATCGACGAGGCGGCCACCGACGGGTCGCTCGAGATCGTCGTCGCCGAGGAGAACATCTACGTCCTGCCCGGCCTGGCCGAGGATCTGGCCGTCGGCCCCGCCCAGGTCGATCCCGAGCAGTTGGAGATGGCGATCGAGCTGTTCGAGGACGCCGCCGACTACGCCGACGACGATTCGGTGGCCGAGGCCCTCGACGAGCAGACCGCGCTCGGGGCGCTCGCCGAGTACATCCGCGATCCGCGGCCGACCGGACCGGCCCCGACCGGGCCGTTCACCACCGCGGTCGGCACCTGGCGCACCCTGGAGGCCGGGTTCCTCGACCGGCTCACCGTGCACTGATCCGGCGGGCCGCGCGCGGCGGCGGGCCCGAGCACAGGTCAGCCCGCCGGTGTCTCGGCCGCGGCCGCCGCGTCTTCGGCCGCAAACGTCTCCTCCAGTTCGGCCGGCGAACGGTCGAGGTCGATCTCGTCGACCGGCCGGCCGCGCGCGGCCGAGATCGCCGAGAGCCTGCGCTGCGCCCGATCGGCGGCATAGGGCGCGAACTCGTCGCTGTCGAGGCCGAACGGTTCGTCGTCGAAGCGGTCGGAGACCCACTCGATCATCGCCAGCGCATGCGGCAGCAGCTCGCCCATCCGCTCGGTGACCGCATCCCACAGCCGGTCGTCGGCCGCCACCAGGCGGCGACAGGTGTAGGTGCCCCACGCCATGTGGCGGCGCTCGTCGATCCCGATCAGGCGGATGAGCTCCTGCATGCCCGGCAGGATCCGGTGGGTGCGGCAGATCCGGTGCCAGGCGTGATAGCCGGTCAGCGCGAGCGAGCCCTCGATGACGTGGTTGTAGGTCACCGACGCCCGGATCTGGTTGCGCGGGCTCGGATCGGCGCCCAGTTCGGCCAGCGAGTTGGGCAACTCGTCGTAGAACAGCCGCCGGTAGTGCGGGTTCTCCGCCACGTACGGGTGCAGGTCGGTGTCCATGCCGACCTCGTCGAGCCAGAGCCGGAAGCCCTGGGTGTGCCGGGCCTCCTCGTAGAGGAACTGGGTCAGGTACATCTCGTCGGCGAAGCGCCCCTCGGCGGACATCACCGAGACGAACGGCAGCAGGTCCTGGGTGACCGCCTCCTCGCCGGCGATGAACTGCGCACACAGGTAGGTGGCGCTGCGCCGCTGCTCATCGCTCAGTCCCCGCCAGTGCTCGGCATCGGCGGAGAAGTCGATGGCCGCCGGATTCCAGGTCAGCGAGTTGCCGCGGGCGAACAGCTGCAGGGGCAGCGACTTCCAGTTCAGTCCGCCCGCGGACAGGCTGTGGAAACCGGTGCGTGCCTCGGCGGCGTGGGTGGTCTCGGTGGTGGTCATCGCGCTCCTCGGTCGGCCGTCCGGCGGCCGACCGCCGGATCTATGACTGCGGTCACCGACGACGGTACGCGTCAGGGCGCGGACTCGGCCCCGATCCGATCCAGCACGCCCAGGTGCGTCGGCCCCGGGCCCGGCGCGGTGCCCGGCGGGGTCACGGTGAGCGCCCGCTCGAGCTCCGCGCTCGCCGCGGCGATCCTCTCCCGGGCGTCGTCACCGGTCGCGCCGGTGTGCAGCACGGCGAGTTCCTGGCCCGCCACGACCGCATCGCCGAGCCGGACCCCCAGCACGACCCCGGCGACCGGATCCACCTGCTGGCCGGGCACGCGGCGGCCCGCCCCCAGCAGCCAGGCCGCGCGTCCGACCCCGAGCGCATCGATGTCGGTCACGGTGCCGGCGCCACCCGCACGCACCGTCTCTCTCTGCCGCGGCCGGGGCAGGTCCGCGTCCGGGTCGCCGCCCTGGGCGCGGATCATCGCCCGGTAGGAGTCCATGGCCCCGCCGGAGGCGAGCACGGCGGCCGGGTCGACATCGGTGATCCCGGCCGCGGCGAGCATCTCCACCGCCAGGGTGACGGTGAGCCCGGCGAGGTCGGCCGGCCCGCCGCCGGCGAGCACCTCGACCGCCTCGGCGATCTCCACGGCGTTGCCCACCGCA
>JAJYRZ010000134.1 GCA_021793835.1 Actinomycetes bacterium
CGTGGACTTCATGGACTTCGGTGCGATGTTCGCCGACATCTTCGGCGGGGAGGGCCTGGGCGATCTGTTCGACGATCCGGAGCTGTCGGAGCTGTTCGACTCCGACGAGGTGGTGGACCTGTTCGACGACCCGGAATTGCAGGAGCTGCTCGACCAGCTCCCGGGCGGGAACTGAGCCGACCGTCGGACCGGCGGGGGGGAGGTGCCGAGAACGCACCGCCCGCCCCGCCGGTCGTCCCGCCGCCCGCGCGGCACGTGACCGGCGACATTGCCTAGACTCGCGGGGTGACCAGTGCAGCTTCGAATGACAACCAGTCCGTGACCGCCGGCGCCTCCGGGGCCGACGACCTGGCCAAGAGCTGGGAGCCGGGATCGGTCGAAGCCGAGCTCTACGACGGGTGGGTGCAGGCCGGCTATTTCACCGCCGACCCCGAGTCCGACAAGCCCGGCTTCTCGATCGTGCTGCCGCCGCCGAACGTCACCGGCTCCCTGCACATGGGCCACGCGCTCGACCACACGCTGATGGACGCGCTGGCCCGGCGTAAGCGCATGCAGGGCTACGAGGTGCTGTGGCTGCCCGGGATGGACCACGCCGGCATCGCCACCCAGACGGTGGTCGAAGGCCAGCTGGCCGCCGAGGGGATCACCCGCGAAGACCTCGGGCGCGAGGAGTTCATCGAGCGGGTCTGGCGGTGGAAGGCCGAATCCGGCGGCACGATCGGCGCGCAGATGCGCAAACTCGGCGACTCGGTGGACTGGTCGCGCGAGCGCTTCACCCTCGACGAGGGCCTGTCGCGCGCGGTGCAGACGATCTTCAAACGGCTCTACGACGACGGGCTGATCTACCGGGCCGAGCGCCTGGTCAACTGGTCGCCGGTGCTGCAGACCGCGATCTCCGACATCGAGGTGCGCTACGAGGACGTCGAGGGCGAGCTGGTCAGCTTCCGCTACGGCTCGCTCGACGACGCCGAGCCGCACATCGTGGTGGCCACCACCCGGCTGGAGACGATGCTCGGCGACACCGCGATCGCGGTGCACCCCGAGGACGAGCGGTACGCCCACCTGGTGGGCACCGAGCTGCCGCACCCGTTCGTCGACCGGATGATCCCGGTGGTCGCCGACGACTACGTCGACCCCGAGTTCGGTTCGGGCGCGGTGAAGATCACCCCGGCGCACGACCCCAACGACTTCGAGCTCGGCCGGCGCCACGAACTGCCGATGCCCACGATCATGGACGAGACGGCCCACATCACCGGTACCGGCACCGAGTTCGACGGACTCGACCGGTTCGCAGCGCGCACCAGGATCCGCGAGGTGCTCGCCGCCCAGGGCCGGATCACCGGGGAGAAGCGGCCCTATGTGCACTCGGTCGGCCACTCGGAGCGCTCGGGCGAGCCGATCGAGCCGCGCCTGTCGATGCAGTGGTGGGTCAAGGTCGACCGGCTGGCCAAGGCCTCCGGCGACGCGGTGCGCGAGGGGCGCACCGTGATCCATCCGACCTCGCTCGAGCCGCGCTGGTTCGACTGGGTGGACGACATGCACGACTGGACGATCTCCCGCCAGCTGTGGTGGGGCCACCGCATCCCGATCTGGTACGGCCCCGACGGCGAGACGGTGTGCCTGGGCCCGGACGACACCGTCCCCGAGGGGTACGTGCAGGACCCGGACGTGCTCGACACCTGGTTCTCCTCGGCGCTGTGGCCCTTCTCGACGATGGGCTGGCCCGAGGCCACGGCCGATCTGGCCAAGTTCTATCCCACCTCGGTGCTGGTCACCGGTTACGACATCCTGTTCTTCTGGGTGGCCCGGATGATGATGTTCGGCACCTACGTCGCCGAGTCGGACGCGGTGGACGGCGGGGCGCTCGGCCCGGACGGTCAGGTGCCGTTTAACGACGTGTTCCTGCACGGGCTGGTGCGCGACGAGCACGGCAGGAAGATGAGCAAGTCGCGCGGCAACGGCATCGACCCGCTGGACTGGGTGGAACGCTTCGGCGCGGACGCGTTGCGGTTCACCCTGGCGCGCGGAGCCAACCCGGGCGCGGACCTGTCGGTGGGCGAGGGACACGCCCAGTCCTCGCGCAACTTCGCCAACAAGCTGTTCAACGCCACCCGTTTCGCGCTGCTCAACGGCGCGGCGCCCGCCCCGCTGCCCGCGGCCGCGGAGCTGACCGACGCCGACCGGTGGATCCTGGGCCGTCTCGATCAGGTGCGCGTCGCCGTGGACGAGGCGTTCGACCGTTACGAGTTCGGCAAGGCCAGCGAGGCGCTGTTCCACTTCGCCTGGGACGAGGTGTGCGACTGGTACCTCGAGTTGGCCAAGGTCCAGCTCGGCGGCGACGACGAGCGTGCCGGACATACCCGGACGGTGCTCGGGCATGTGCTCGACGCGCTGCTGCGCATGCTGCACCCGGTGATGCCGTTCGTCACCGAGACGCTGTGGAAGGCGCTGACCGGCGGGGAGTCGGTGGTCGTCGCCGACTGGCCGGCAGAGACCGGACATGAGCCCGACCCGCAGGCCGCCGCGCGGATCGCCGATGTACAGAAGCTGGTCACCGAGGTGCGCCGCTTCCGTTCCGACCAGGGCGTCCAGCCGGGTCAGCGGGTGCCGGCCCGCATCGTCGGCGCCGAGGCCGCCGGGCTGACCGCGCTGGAGGCCGGGGTGCGCGATCTGGCGCGCATCACCGCGCCGGAGGACGACTTCACCGCCACCGCCGAGATCGAGGTCCGTCTGAGCCGGACCACGGTGACCGTGGCGCTGGACACCTCCACCGCGGTCGATGTGGAGGCCGAGAAGGCCCGCATGGCCAAGGACCTGGCCGCGGCGCAGAAGGAGCTGGCCGGCACCACCGCCAAGCTCGGCAACGAGAACTTCCTGGCCAAGGCCCCCGAGGCCGTGGTCGACAAGATCCGGGGCCGCCGCGATCTGGCCGAGGCCGAGGTCGCCCGGATCACCGCCCGGATCGCGGAGCTGGAGGCCCGGTGACCGGTCCGGACCACAACGGCGCGGGACTGCCCTCGGTCCCGGTGGAGACCGGCGCCGCGCCGGTCGGCCCGGCCGGGGCGCTGCGACCCACCGCAGAGCAGCTGGCCGCGCTCGACGAGGTCGAGGCAGAGCTCGACACCCGGTGGCCGGAGACGAAGATCGAACCGACCCTGGCCCGGGTCGTGGCCCTTCTGGACCTGCTCGGCTCGCCCGAGCGTGCCTACCGCGCGGTGCATGTGGCCGGCACCAACGGCAAGACCTCGGTGACCCGGATGGTCGACGCGCTGCTGACCACGATGGACCTGCGGGTCGGGCGCACCACCAGCCCGCATCTGCAGTCGGTGACCGAGCGCATCGCGATCGACTCCGCCCCGATCTCCCCGCGCCGCTACGTCGAGACCTACCGCGACATCGCACCCTACGTGGAGATGGTCGACGCCTCCTCGGAATCAGGCGGCGGGCCGAAGATGAGCAAGTTCGAGGTGCTCACCGCGATGGCCTATGCCGCCTTCGCCGACGCGCCGGTGGACGTGGCCGTGGTCGAGACGGGCCTGGGCGGGAGCTGGGACGCCACCAACGTCATCGAGGCGGACGTCGCGGTGATCACCCCGATCGGCATCGACCACGTCGAATACCTGGGCGGTGAGATCACCGGCATCGCCGGCGAGAAGGCCGGGATCATCAAGCCCGGCGCGATCGCGATCATCGCCGAACAGACCCCCGAGGTCACCGAGGTGCTGCTGCGCCGGGCCGTGGAGGTCGACGCGGTCGTCGCCCGTGCCGGATCGGAGTTCGCGGTGCGCGAGCGCACCGTGGCCGTCGGCGGCCAGATGGTCACCGTGCAGGGCCTGGGCGGTCTGTACGAGGACGTGTTCATCCCGCTGCACGGGGCGCACCAGGCCGACAACGCGGCTTTGGCGATCGCCGCGGTCGAGGCGCTGATGGGTGCGGGCAAGGACCGCACCCTGCCGGTCGAGCTGGTGCGCGAGGCGTTCGCCGGACTGGTCAACCCGGGCAGGCTCGAGCGGGTCGGCGCCGATCCGACCGTGCTGATCGACGGCGCCCACAATCCGCACGGGGCCGCCGCACTGGTGCGTGCCCTGAAGGACGAGTTCTCCTTCGACCGGCTGATCGGTGTGATCGCGGTGATGGGGGACAAGGACGTCGACGGGATCCTGCAGACTCTGGAACCGGCCCTGTCCGAGGTGGTGGTGACCGTCAACGACAGTCCCCGCTGCCTGCCGGCGGCCGAGTTGGCCGACAGGGCCGATGCGGTGTTCGGTGAGGACCGGGTGCACCGGGCAGGTGACCTGGCCGAGGCGCTGGCCGCGGCGCGGGCCCTGGCGGTCGATGCGGTCGAGTCCGCAGACGACACCGCCGGTACCGGGATCCTGGTCACCGGATCGATCGTCACCGCCGGTCAGGCACGCACGCTCGAGGGAAAGGACCCGATGTGAACCAGACCGCGCCCGAGGAGTTCGGTCCGCCGACGAAGGATCCGTGGAAGTCCCTGCGCGGGATCATGGCCGGGATGCTGGTGCTGCAGGGCATCGTCGAGGTGCTCGCGCTGCCGGTGGTGGCCACCCTCGGCGGTGGCCTGGACGGCGCGCGCGGGGCCTACATGATCGTGCTGGTGGTGCTGATGTTCCTCGGCGCCGGCGTGCAGGGGCGCAGCTGGGCGCTCGGCTACAATGTTCTCATGCAGGTGCTCGCGATCGCCGCCTGGTGGGTCCACCCGGCGGTCGGGGTGGCCGGGGTGGTCTTCGCCGCCGCCTGGGCGTACCTGTTCTATCTGCGCCGGGACGTGGCCCAGCGGATGCAGCGCGGCCTGCTGCCCGGCCAGCGCGACACACCCGAGACCGGCGGACCGGCCGGACAGACCGACTGACCGGCCCCGTCCGGCCCGCCGCCCGGGCGCACTGGCTATCGTGAGCGGTGTGACTGAACGAACCCTGGTACTGATCAAGCCCGATGCCGTCGCCCGCGGCCTCATCGGGGAAATCATCGCCCGCATCGAGCGCAAGGGCCTGACCCCGGTCGCCGTCGAGCTGCGCACCGCCACCGAGGAGGTCGCGGCCGCGCACTACGCCGAGCACGCCGACAAGCCCTTCTACCCGGATCTGATCTCCTTCATCACCTCCGCCCCGCTGGTGGCGCTGGTGGTCGAAGGCCCCCGGGCGATCCCCGCCTTCCGGCAGCTGGCCGGTGGCACCGACCCGGTCGACAAGGCCGCGCCCGGCTCGATCCGCGGCGACCTGGGCACCGTGACCCAGGAGAACCTCGTGCACGGTTCGGACTCGCCGGAGTCCGCCGCGCGCGAGATCGGCATCTGGTTCCCGGCCCTTTCCTGACCGGGCGGATCGTGATGTGCCGGGCCCTTTTCGGGGCCCGGCACATTCGTCTGATGCCCGCACCGGGCGCGGTCTGTGGGATACTCGGTGGTGTCGCCGCCCGAGTGATCGAGCGGCGAGCGGTCGACGTATCGCGGATCGACAGGATCATCGCGAGCGCGTGACGGCAGGGCCGACTCCGGTCGGATGCCCGAGCCGGTGCTCCCGCTTGATGAAGGCGGATCCGTCCGATACGACCGGCCGGCAGACGTCGCGTGTTCGTCAGCGCGGCGTGAGACCACCAGCCCGCGCCGACCGGCGTGGGCGGACGCAGACATACCGCTCCCGTGCGGCCGCGTCAGCGTCGACCGTCGAGACCCGACGGCCGGCGGCGACGCGCCCGGGGGCGTGAGGAGACTTACGTGGCAGATCAGACGCCGCAGGAGACGGACACCGGATCGACCCAGGCACCGCAGTTCCCGGACAAGATGCGGGTGCACGCCCTGGCCAAGCAGCTCGGGGTGACCAGCAAGCAGGTCCTGGCCGAGCTGCAGGGCCTGGGACGCGAGATCACCTCGGCACACGCCTCGGTCGAGCGCGCCGTCGCCGAGCAGGTGCACGCGGCGCTCAACCCGCCGGCCCCGGCCGCCGAGGCCGGCCCGCAGGAGAAGGCGCAGACCACGGCCGAGGCGCCCGCCGGATTCGCCCAGCCGCTGTTCCTGCCGCCGAGTGCGACCCCGGTGCCGGAGAAGAAGGCCGCCCCTGCCGTGCAGGAGCAGGCTCCGGCCGCAGACACCACCGACGAGACCGACTCCGATGCCGACACCGCGGCCGCCGGTGACGGCGAGACCGCAGAGGACGACGGCGACGAGGCGTCCGGTTCGGGCCGCCGCCGGCGCCGCCGCGGTCGGCGCGGACGTGGCCGCGGGCGTGGGGATCAGGCCGGCGACGACGGGCAGGACGGCGAGGGCGGCAAGTCCGACGACGCGGCGGCCGCCTCCGAGGACACGGACGGCAAGACCGACGCCGCCGCTGACACCGGCGGGCAGAAGCAGTCCGACGACAAGAAGCACGGCGAGAAGAAGGCCGACACGCCGGCCGAACAGAAGCAGGCCGAGGACGGCGAGGACGGCGACGGGCAGGAGGCCGGCGGCTCCAGCGGTTCGCGTCGGCGCCGTCGGCGTCGGCGCCGCCGCTCCGAGGACTCGGGCTCCGGCGAGGCCAAGAACGGCGACCAGGGCTCCGAGGACAACGGTTCCGGCGGCGGCTCGCGGCGCCGGCGTCGCTCCGGCGGTGCCGGCGGGGACGAGGTCCAGGGCATCAGCGGGTCGACCCGGCTGGAGGCCAAGCGTCAGCGTCGCCGCGACGGCCGGGACGCCGGGCGTCGTCGTCCGCCGATCCTGAGTGAATCGGAGTTCCTGGCCCGCCGTGAGGCGGTCGACCGGGTGATGGTCGTGCGCGAGAAGCCCGACGCCCAGGGTGGCGAGCCGATCACCCAGGTCGGTGTGCTCGAGGACAAGATCCTGGTCGAGCACTTCGTGGCCTCGGACTCGACCCCGTCGATGGTCGGCAACATCTACCTCGGCCGGGTGCAGAACGTGCTGCCGAGCATGGAGGCGGCCTTCGTCGACATCGGTCGGGGCCGCAACGGCGTGCTCTACGCCGGCGAGGTCGACTGGGCGGCGGCCGGACTGTCGGGTTCGGCGCGCAAGATCGAGCAGGCGCTCAAGCCGGGCGACCAGGTCGTGGTGCAGGTGTCGAAGGACCCGGTCGGGCACAAGGGCGCCCGGCTGACCACGCAGGTGTCGATGGCGGGCCGTTTCCTGGTGTACGTGCCGGGCGGCAACTCGACCGGGATCAGCCGCAAGCTGCCCGACAACGAGCGCAAGCGCCTGAAGTCGATCCTGCGGCAGATCCTGCCGGAGAACGCCGGGGTGATCATCCGTACCGCGGCCGAGGGGGTCAGCGAGGAGGAGCTCACCCGCGACATCGAGCGGCTGAGCACCCAGTGGGCCGAGATCCAGCAGTACGCGGAGGAGGAGAAGAAGACCAAGTCGACCGCTCCGCGCCCGCTGTACGAGGAGCCGGACCTGTTGATCAAGGTCGTTCGCGACCTGTTCAACGAGGACTTCGCGGGCCTGGTCGTCGAGGGCGACAAGGCCTGGGAGACCGTCTCCGGCTACATCCAGCGCGTCGCCCCGGAACTGATGGAGCGGGTCACCAAGTTCGAACGGGAGACCCCGGACATCGACGTGTTCGGCGCCTACCGCATCGACGAGCAGCTGGCCAAGGCGCTCGACCGGAAGGTGTGGCTGCCCTCGGGCGGCACCCTGGTGATCGACCGCACCGAGGCGATGACCGTGGTCGACGTCAACACCGGCAAGTTCACCGGTTCCGGGGGCAACCTGGAGGAGACCGTCACCCGCAACAACCTGGAGGCGGCCGAGGAGGTCGTGCGCCAGATGCGGCTGCGTGACATCGGCGGGATGATCGTCGTCGACTTCATCGACATGGTGCTCGAGTCGAACCGGGACCTGGTGCTGCGTCGGCTCACCGAGGCGCTGGGGCGCGACCGCACCCGCCACCAGGTCTCCGAGGTGACCTCGCTGGGCCTGGTGCAGATGACCCGTAAGCGGGTCGGCGGCGGGCTGATCGAGGTCTTCTCCACCACCTGCGAGCACTGCCACGGTCGCGGACTGCACGTGCACGCCGATCCGATCGTCAGCTCCGGCTCCGGGTCGGGATCCTCGCGCAGCAAGGGCGAGTCGCGCCGCTCGCGTCGCGGCAAGGGCGGCAGCGGCAGCGGTGGCGGCGGAGGCAACAGCGGCGGCGAACAGCAGGCCGCGAGCCGCGAGGTGCCCAAGACCGAGAAGAACCCGGCCGAGCACCCGATGTTCAAGGCGATGGCCGAGCACAGCGACGACGCCGCAGAGGCCGAGTCCGCGCCGAAGGCCGCGCAGTCCGACGACGGCGGGAAGAAGCCGGACGCGCCGGCCAAGGGCAGCGACAAGGGGGGCGACAAGGCTCGGGCCACGTCGGACAAGGCCGACAAGACCGACAGGGCTGCGAAGACCGACAAGCCGGACCACGGCGAGAAGCAGGCCGGCACACCGGCGGGCGGCGACGCCGACGCCAAGGCCGAAGCGCTGGCCAAGATCGAGGCGGCGGTCGACAAGACCACCGGCCGGCGACGTCGCCGGCGCTCGAGTTCGCGGCCGGCCGGCGGGCAGAACGGTGGCGCGGCCGAGCCCGCGCAGGACAAGGCGAGCGCGCAGACCGCGCCCGCCCCGCAGGACACGCCCGCGCAGGGCACCTCTGATCGGGGCAAGGCTGAGAAGGCGCCCGCCGCGGCCGGGGCGGACGCCCACGACGAGTCCGCGCAGAAGCCGGATCGCGGGCCCGAGACCGAGAAGTCCGCACCGGAGCCGGAGCAGCTCGTGGCGCCGCGCCGACGCGGCCCGCGCCGGGCCGGTCGTGCTGCCGC
>JAJYRZ010000135.1 GCA_021793835.1 Actinomycetes bacterium
GATCTCTACCCCGGCCCGGGCGCATACCCCGGCCCGGGTGGTTACCCGGGGCAGCCGGGGCCCGGACCGGGCGGCCATCCCGGTCCGCCCGGTCCGGGCCCGGGGTTCCCCCCGCCCGGGCCGCCGCCCGGATACGGGATGCCACCGATGCCGCCGATGCCGCCGGGCTACGGCGCGGATCCGATGGCGCCCTACGGCCGGCACCCGATCTCCGGTGAACCGATGTCGGACAAGTCCAAGCTCGCGGCCGGCATGCTGCAGCTGTTCGTCGGCGGCCTCGGTGCAGGCCGGTTCTACCTCGGCCACAACGGCATCGCGATCGCCCAGCTGTTCACCTGCGGCGGTCTGGGGATCTGGGCGCTGATCGACGGGATCCTGATCCTGATGGGCAACGTGCGTGACGGGCACGGACGCCCGCTGCGCGACTGATGACCGGGCCCTCGCCGGTGCGGGTCGCCCCTTCCGGGGACACCGGCACCGGCGGCGGCTTCCGGCCGCGCCGGGTGCTCGCCGCGCTGGCGGCCGGCGGCGTGGCCGCGGCGTCGGCCGCCTACGTGTATGCGGTGGACCCGCACGACGGGTCCGCGCCGATGCCGACCTGCCCGACCCGGCTGGTCACCGGTCTGGACTGTCCGGCCTGCGGGGGCCTGCGAGCCGCCCACGACCTGCTGCACGGAGATCTCGCCGGGGCGGTCGGGCACAACCTGTTCCTGCCGCTGGCGGCCCTGGTGCTCGCGGTGCCGGTGTCCGCGTCCCTGCTGGCCTGGCTGCGCGGCCGTGACCGACCGCTGCCGCGCCCGCTGGTGGCGGCGCTGGTGGTGGCCGCGGTCGTGTTCGTGATCGTGCGGAACCTGCCCGGCTCGCCGTTGGCCGCGGGGTGAACCGGTGATGGCGGTTCGGTGACCGGTCGACCGGCGACCTCCCGGTCGGCGCGCGGTACCGACTAGGGTCGAAGGTGTGAAACGTCGCGCGAAGATTGTCTGCACCCTGGGTCCTGCCGTTGCCTCCGAAGAGAAGATCGGCGAACTCGTCGCCGCGGGTATGAACGTCGCCCGCCTGAATTTCAGTCACGGTGAACACGCCGACCACGAGATCGCCTACGAGCGGGTGCGCGCCGCATCCGCGGTGGCCGGGCGCCCGGTCGGGGTGCTCGCCGACCTGCAGGGCCCGAAGATCCGCCTGGGCACCTTCGCCGAGGGCGAGGTGCAGTGGGACAACGGCGACATCGTGCGCATCACCGTCGAGGACGTCGAGGGCACCCGCGAGCGGGTCTCGACCACCTATGAGGGGCTCGCCCAGGACGCGGTGGCCGGGGACCGGCTGCTGGTCGACGACGGCAAGGTCGGCCTGGAGGTGCTGCGCGTGGAGGGCAGCGACGTGGTCTGCCAGGTCACCGAGGGCGGCCCGGTGTCCGACCACAAGGGCGTCTCGCTGCCCGGGATGAACGTCTCGGTGCCGGCGATGAGCGCCAAGGACGTCGAGGACTGCGAGTTCGCGCTGCGCATGGGCGTGGACTTCATCGCGCTGTCGTTCGTGCGCTCGCCGTCGGACATCGAGCTGGTGCACGAGGTGATGGACCGGGTCGGCCGGCGCGTGCCGGTGATCGCCAAGCTGGAGAAGCCCGAGGCGATCGAGGACCTCGAGGCGATCGTGCTGGCCTTCGACGCGGTCATGGTCGCCCGCGGCGACCTGGGCGTGGAACTGCCCATGCAGGACGTGCCGCTGGTGCAGAAGCGCGCCATCCAGGTCGCGCGCGCCAACGCCCGCCCGGTCATCGTGGCCACCCAGATGCTCGACTCGATGATCGAGAACTCCCGGCCCACCCGCGCCGAGGCCTCGGACGTGGCCAACGCGATCTTGGACGGCGCGGACGCGGTGATGCTCTCGGGCGAGACCTCGATCGGCCAGTTCCCGGTCGGGGCGGTCGAGGCGATGGGCGACATCATCGACGCGGTCGAGGCCGACTCGGTGGACGTGCCCCCGCTGGGGCACCGCCCGCGCACCCGCCGCGGGGTGATCACCGATGCGGCCGCCGAGATCGGCGAGCGGCTCGACGTCAAGGCGATCGCTGCGTTCACCCAGTCCGGCGACACCGTCCGGCGCATCTCCCGGCTGCACACCCGGCTGCCGATCCTGGCGTTCACCCCGCTGCAGGAGGTGTGCAACCAGCTCACCTTGACCTGGGGCACCGAGTCCTTCCTCGTCGGTGAGGTGCAGTCCACCGACGAGATGATGGGGCAGGTCGACCAGGCGGTGCTGGATCTGGGCCGCTACGAGCGCGGCGACGTGGTGGTGATCGTCGCCGGTTCGCCCCCGCACACCGTCGGCTCGACCAACCTGGTGCACGTGCACCGGATCGGGACGGAGGACCGGTGAGCGCGGAGACGACCACGGTCCGCGACGCCGCCGCCGACCTGGCGGAGGTGCTGGACTCGTTCGCCCTTTCCGATCGGGGCGACGACGTCTACCGGGGCCGGCAGTGCCGACAGACCGCCTCGCGCACCTTCGGCGGACTGCTGATGGCCCAGACCGTGATGGCCGCCGGCTACACCGTCGACGGGGACCGGCGCCTGCACTCGGTCACCGGGCACTTCCTGCGCGGCGGCAAGACCGACACCGAGATCGACTACCACGTCACCCGGCTGCGCGACGGCAAGTCGCTGGCCAACCGCCGGGTCGAGGTGATGCAGGGCGGTGAACTGCTGTGCTCGATGCTGCTGTCGTATCAGGACGACAGGCCGGGCCTGGAGCACGCACCGACGATGCCGGACGTGCCCGCCCCGGACGGGCTGCCGAGCCTGGACGATGTGCTCACCGGTTTCGACGACACGCTCGGCTGGTTCGTCGATGCGCTGCGCCCGGTGCACATGCGCTACGCCAACGATCCGGCCTGGCTGCAGAAGGGCACCGGCGAGCAGCTCACCCACAACCGGGTGTGGATGCGCCCGGTCGGGCCGCTGCCGGGTGATGCGCACCTGCACGAGGCGCTGCTGGCCTACGTCTCGGACACCACCCTGCTCGATTCGATCCTGACCACCCACGGGCTGTCGTGGGGGCTGGACCGGGTGCTGGCCGCGACGATCAACCACACCGTGTGGTTCCACCGCCCGCTGGTCTTCGATGACTGGCTGCTCTACGCCACCGAATCCCCGGTGGCCGGCGGCGGGCGGGGACTGGCGCGCGGACAGTTCTTCGCCGCCGACGGCACGCTGACGGCCAGCACCACCCAGGAGTGCGTGGTGCGGCATTTCGCGCCCCGGCGCCGATAGCAATCGGGTCCGGCCCGCGCCCGGCGTGACGGTGGTCTCCTCGGTGGCCACGGTCGCGGCGCCGGTCCGGACAGAGCCGATAGACTGGTCCCGCCCCCGCGCAGGAAGGTCGTGCCCGCATGTCCGCAACCCCGGTCGTCCCACCCTCGCCGACATCCGCCGACCAGTCGGATCCGGGCGGGGTCTGGGCCCCGCTCCGGCGGCGTTTCCCCGTCGGGCTGCGCGGTCTGACCTGGGCGACCACCGGCGCGTTGATCGTCTCGATGCTGATCATGGTCACCGGATCGCTGGTGCGCACCACCGGTTCGGGACTGGGCTGCAGCGAATGGCCCAAGTGCACCGAGGACTCGGTGTGGACCACCCCCGAGATGGGCATCCACGGGGCGATCGAGTTCGGCAACCGGATGATCACCTGGCTGCTGGTGGTGATGGTCGCCTGGGTGATCATCGCGGCCAACCTGCAGCGCCGCCCCGACCGCACCGTCACCCGGCTGGGCTGGGCGATGTTCTGGCTGGTCGTGCTCAACGCGGTGCTCGGCGGGATCACCGTGTGGACCGGGCTGAACCCCTACATCGTGGCCGTGCACTTCCTGGCCGCCACCGCCATGCTCACCGCCGCCGTGCTCGCCTGGAACCGGACCCGGGTGATCGCCCACGGCCCGCCCGCCCCGGTGTCCGCGCGGGCCTCGAAGCTCGCCCGGCTGCTGATGGGCGCGACCGCGGTACTGGTCGTCGCCGGCACCGTCGACACCGGCACCGGCCCGCACACCGGCGATGAGGGCGAGATCATGCGCATGCCGCTGGACTGGCTGACCGTCACCTGGGTGCACGGGCTGATCGCCGGCGCGGTGCTCGTGATCGCCGTCGTGCTGTGGGGTGCACTGGGCCCGGAGGAGACCACCGCGCGGTTCCGGGTGGGGGTGTTCTTGGCGGTGCTGATCGGCCAGGGCGCGGTGGGCGTGAGCCAGTCGCTGCTCGAACTGCCCGCCGGACTGATCAACCTGCACATCCTCGGCGCCGTGCTGGTGTGGGTGGGTGCGATGCGCCTGGTGCTCGACACCCCGTCGCACGCCGGAGCCCCGGCCGCTCCGGACACCGTCAACGCCTCCTGACCGGCCGGGCCGGGCCGGAAAACCCGCGCGGCCCGGCTACGCCAGATCTCCCTGTCACCGGGAGGGGTCTCCGCGACCCGGTGAGGGTGGGCATATCGTGCGGGCACACGGGATACGACACGCATAGTCCGGGGATCGGCCCGGGCCGGGTTAGGAGCGCTAGATGAACTGGGATGACGAAGTCGACGTCCTCGTCGCCGGATCCGGTGGGGGCGGGGTCACCGCTGCCTACACCGCGGCCCGTGAGGGCCTGAAGACCCTGCTGGTCGAGGCCACCGACAAGTTCGGCGGGGTCACCTCGTACTCCGGCGGCGGCGGGGTGTGGTTCCCGACCAACGCGGTCTTGAAGCGCAACGGCGACACCGACACCATCGAGGACGCGCTCGAGTACTACCACGCGGTCGTCGGCGACCGGACCCCGATCGAGCTGCAGGAGACCTATGTGCGCTCCGGCGCGCCGCTGATCGACTACCTCGAGACCGACGAGGACCTCGAGTTCATGGAGCTGCCGTGGCCGGACTACTTCGGCAAGGCGCCCAAGGCCTCCGCCAAGGGCCGGCACATCATCCCCAAGCCGCTCACCCGCGCCGAGCTCGGTGAGGACCTGCGCGCGGTGCTGCGCCCACCGCTGGGCACGGACTGGCTCGGCCAGCCCCTCGGCGACGACGTGGTCGGCGGCCAGGCACTGATCGGCCGGTTCCTCAAGGCCATCGGCAAGTACGACAACGCGCGCACCCGGCTGTCGAGCCCGCTGGTCGAACTGCTCACCGACGACGCCGGCGATGTGATCGGCGCCGTGGTCGAGCAGGACGGCACGCGCAAGAACATCAAGGTCAACCGCGGTGTGGTCATCGCCTCCGGCGGATTCGAGCGCAACGACGCGATGCGCACCGAGTACGGGGTGCCGAACAAGGCGCAGGACTCGATGGGCACCCCCGGCTCGCTCGGCAAGGCGATCGCCGCCGGCATCGACATCGGCGCCGACACCGACCTGATGGACCAGGCCTGGTGGGCGCCGGGGCTGACCCACCCGGAGGGCAACTCGGCGTTCGCGCTGTGGTTCACCGGCGGGATCTTCGTCAACGAACACGGTGAGCGCTTCGTCAACGAGTCGGCCGCCTACGACCGGCTCGGCCGCGAGATCCTCGCGCTGATGGACGCCGGCGAGATGAGCCTGCCGTTCTGGATGGTCTACGACGACCGCGACGGGATCACCCCGCCGGTGCAGGCGACGAACCTGCCGATGGTCGAGCCGGAGAAGTACATCGAGGCCGGGCTGTGGAAGACCGGGGAGACCCTCGCCGAGCTGGCCGCGCAGATCGGCGTGCCTGCCGAGGCACTCGAGGCGACCGTGGCGCGGTTCAACACCTTCGTCGAATCCGGGGTGGACGAGGACTACGGACGCGGCGACGAACCCTACGACCGGGCGTTCTCCGGCGGTGAGCCGCCGCTGTACCCGATCGAGAAGGGGCCGTTCCACGCCGCCCGCTTCGGACTGTCGGACCTGGGCACCAAGGGCGGTCTGCGCACCGATGTGACCGGACAGGTCTTCCACCGCGACGGGCACCTGATCGGCGGACTGTACGCGGCCGGCAACTCGATGGCCGCACCCTCGGGCTACGTCTACCCGGGCGGGGGCAACCCGATCGGCACCTCGATGGTGTTCAGCCACCTGGCGGTCAAGGACATCGTCGCCAAGGGTTAGTCACACACCGCCACCGATCGTCCCCGGGCCCGGTCACGGACACGGGGACGATCGCGTCTAAAAGGGTAGGGGAGCGGGCGGTCAGTTCCCGCTCTGGCGCACACCCCAGAAGTAGGCCTCGCCCTGATACTCGAAGCAGGCCTCGGAACTCGACGGCCAACCGTCCCGGCCCTGCTCGCAGGTCCAGATCGACGCGTAGGGGCCGATCATGCCCCACTCCATCCGGGCACCGGGGGCCTCGGCCGGCGACGGGGGCGGGCCCTGGGCCTGCGGCGGGGCGGCCGGAGCGGTCGTGGTGGGAGCAGGCGGCGCCTCGGTGATGCTCGGCAGCGGAGGGATCGTGACGTCCGTGGTCGGTGCCGGTGAATCCGTGGTGGTCGTCGTCTCCTCGATGGTCCGCTCCGTCGTCGACTCTTCGGCCGCGGTCGTGGTGGTGGGGTCCGATGCGGGCGCATCGTCGTCGGAACTCGACGTCAGGACGATCACCAGGGCCACGATCGCACCGACGGCGACGAGTCCGGCCAGCACCGCGGCGACGATCCATCCCCGGGGCGGACCGCCACCCGGCCCCATCGGCCCACCCGGCCCCATCGGCCCGCCGGGGCCCATCGGCCCACCCGGCCCACCCGGCCCACCGGGACCCATCGGTCCGCCGGGGCCACCCGGGCCCATCGGCGGTCCGGGCGGGACCGGACCGGGCTGATACGGGCCCGGCGCACCGAACCGTTCGGTCGGGGCTGGACCGCCTGTCCCCGGGCCGGTCGCGGGCCACTGCTGAGGCGACGGCGGGCGGTCCCATCCGGGATCGTGGCCGGGCGGCTGCTGCGGACCTTGATACGGCTGGGACACGGCATCTCCTTCGCTCGCCTGAACGCGGCGGGGCAGAACCATGCCTCCCCGACTGCGCAGTGATCCTAGCCGTGCCGGGGCGCATCCGCCGATCGGCGCGGTCAGCTCTGGCGCACGCCCCAGAAGTAGTAGGAGCCGTCCTCGGCGAAGCAGTCCTCCGCCTCCGCCGGCCAGGCGTCGTGATCGCTCCGGCACGCCGACTCGGAGCTGTACGGGCCGAGCTTGGCCCACTCGAAACCGGCACCGGGCGAGCCCTGCGGGGTGGTCGCACCGGTGCTCGCGGTCGTGGTGGTGGTGCTGGGCGAGGTGGTGGTGGTCGTGGACTGCGTGGTGGTGGTCGTCGTCGGCGCGGTGGTGGTGGACTCGGTCGTCGCCGTGGTCGTCGTAGTGGAGGGCGCGGTCGTGGTGGTGGTCGTGCTGGTGGCGGTGCTGGTCGTCGAGGTCGACTCGCTGGTGGTCGTCGTGGTGGTGGTCAGCCGGGGCGGCGGTGTGCCGGTCTGCTCCAGCCGGGTCGGGCCGTTCTCCGGTCCGCCGGCGGAGACCACGAGCGCCAGCGCGGTGATCAGTGCGGCCACCGCGAGGGTCAGCACGCCGATGGTGACCCAGGCCCACACGGGCACGGCGGTCCGGTCGGGTTCCTGCGGGGCGTTCAACCTGCGGGCTCCTTGGACGCTGTCGAGCACGGCGCCGCGAAGCGCCGGGGCGGTGCCCCCAGTCTGTCAGCGCCGCCGCACCGCCGCCGTGGCGGGTCGGACGCGCGCGGCGGTCAGTCGACCGTGACCTCGGCGGCGACCATCGCCAGGCCCGAACTGTGGGTGCCGGCCAGATCCACATCGTCCGGCATGGGCCGGAACCCGGGCAGCTGCGCGACCCCGTCGCTGCCGTCGGCCACGCGCACCCGGACCGGCCCGTCGCCGTCGATCCGATACCGCAGGGTCACCCCGTCGGCGGGCGGGGCGTGCACGGTCACCGCGCTGAGGTCCGCGCCGAGGGCCCGGGTGCCCAGGTCGCGGTCCTCCACCCGCACCGCGGAGATCGGGGCGTCGGCGAAGACGGCGACGGTGACCAGCCGGACCGGCTGGGTGACCTGGACGAAAACGGTGAGCTCACGTGTACCGTCCACGACCCGGTCGTCGACCACATCGATCCGCGGCGGCGACAACTCCGCGAGCTCGGCGGTGCCGCGGTAGACCGCATGGTCCAGATACGGGTAGTCGGCGAACACCGAGGAACTGGGGCCGTGGACGTACCGCTCGGTGTAGCGGCTCGGGGTGTGCTCGCTGAACCACTGCGCGGTGCCGGCGGCCGGATCCATTCCGTACATCAACTGCGCAGGCTCGGGGTGTTCGCGGTCGAACACGTCCACCGTCAGCCCCGTCACCACCAGCGCGCCGGTGACCAGCACACCGATCGCCGGCACCGCGGCCGCCGCGGCGCGCGTGCGGCGACGGGTCGGCGGGGCGGCCGCGGTACCGGCCGGCGCGGCAGGGTCTACGTCGGGACCCGGATCGGCCGGGACGCCCGCCCCGGTCCGGACGGGACCGGGCAGCAGCAGCGCCAGGATCGGCAGTGCGACCAGACAGGCCAGCACCACGAACAGTGCGGCCACAGATCGGA
>JAJYRZ010000136.1 GCA_021793835.1 Actinomycetes bacterium
ATCTCCGGCGGTGTATTCGGTGCCGGGTGCGCTGCTCCGCCTGGCCCGGATGGACGGCATCCACGCCCCCGCCCAGTGGCTGCTGGTGGCCCTGGTGGTCGCGGGGGCGACCGCGGTGGTCCGTCGCCCGGGCGCGCGCCCGCTGCTGGCCGGGATGGCGGTGTTCGGGTTCCTGTTCGTCGCCGCGACCACCACCGAGGCCGACTGGGCGACCCGGCTGACCTCGCTGTGGTGGAACGACAGATCCCGACTGCTGGAGATGTACACGGTCATGGCCGTACCGTTCGCCGCCCTCGGGGTGGCACGGATCGGTGATGTGGTCGGCAGACGGCGGCCCGGCCGGCGTGCACCGGTGTCCTGGTCGGTGCTCGCCGTGCTGGCGGTGGTGTCGGTCGCGGTCTACGGTCCGCGCAACGCCACCCTGGTCGAACGTAACTTCGGGGGCGGCCCGGCGGTCACCGTCGACGAACGGCACGCCTTCTCCGCCTTCGCCGCGCAGTACGACGGCGGGGCGGTGATGAACGACCCCTACGACGGTTCGCCCTGGCTGCTGGGCCTGGAGTCGATCCCGGTGCTCATCCCCGGGATGACCGTCCGCGAACCGGCGATCGGTGCGGACCGGCTGCTGCTCTACGAACGTCTCGACGAGTTCGGCGACGATCCCGAGGTCGATGCGGCAGTCGAACGTCTCGACGTGCGCTGGGTGTTCGTCGGCTCGATGCGCTACGGAGACCGCGACGTCCCGCCCGGCTTCGCGGGCCTGGCGGACAATCCGCGCTTCGCGCCGGTACCGATGCCGCCGGGCGCCGAGGTCTACCGTGTGCTGCGCTGATCGGCACCGGCCTGCGGTTAGGCTGGGCCGGTGAGCGAGACCAGTCCGCGGCCCGACGCGCAGCATCCGCACGAGTTCCCGTTGCCGGTGGAGATCCAGGTGACCGAGGACGTCGGGGCCCGGGACCAGGGACTGAGCACCCAGGTGCTCCGGTTCATCATCACCGGCGGACTGTCGGCGATCGTCGACTTCGGGCTGTACGTACTGCTGCTCAAGGCCGGCATGGGTGTGGTGCCCGCCAAATCGCTCGGCTTCATCGCCGGCACCACCACCGCCTATCTGATCAACCGTCGGTGGACCTTCCAGGCCCCGCCGAGCCGGGCCCGATTCCTGGCGGTGGTCGTGCTCTACGCGGTGACCTTCGCCGTCCAGGTCGGGATCAACACCGTGCTCTACGACGTGTTCCCCGGCGGCGATCTATGGGTGCTCGCGGCGTTCGTCGTCGCCCAGGGCACGGCGACGGTGATCAACTTCGTCGTCCAGCGCATGGTGATCTTCAAGATCGATTGACGCAGCCGGCGACCGGGCCGGACGACTGCGCCGGCTGCTGCGGGCGGTACGTGACGAACTCCGCTTCGGTGGCGTCGGGGCGCTGCTGCGCCGGGCACGTAGGGTGTGAGCCCGACGGACCCGGGCCGGCGGCGCGCGGGGCGATGAAGGATACGGAGTGCATCCAGTGACGAATGAGGACGGTTCCGGCGGAGCGGTCACCGCGCCGCAGACGGTCGCCCGCACCCTGTTCGCGGGACCGCAGCCGTGGGTGTCGGAGGAGCTCTACGTCTCGATCGACCATCCGGTCACGCCCGCGCGGGACCGGCTGACCCTGCCCGCGGGCGGCACCGCGCACACCAACACCTACTTCGGCCGCTTCCCGGCCGCCTACTGGCAGCGGTGGACCGAGGTGCGCGAGATCTCGGTGTCGCTGCAGGTGTCCGGTCCGGGTGCGGCGCGGATCCGGTTGCGGGCCACCGACATCGCCGGGCACCGGCGCACCGTGGCCACCGCGGTCACCGCGGCCGGCGCCGATGAGACGGTGCGGCTGACCGCGCCGCTCACCGCGTTCCTCGACGGCGGGGCACTGTTCCTGGAGCTGACGGCGATCGGCGGGGAGGTCGTGTTCGCCGATGTGCGCTGGGCCGCGCACGGCGACCACGTGCCCGCGCGCAGCGGCCTGGCCGTGGCGATCTGCACCTTCAACCGGGCCGACGACTGCGCCGCCACGGTCGCGGCCCTGGCCGCCGACCCCGAGGTCGCCGCCCTGATCGACCGGGTCCAGGTCACCGACCAGGGCACCGACCACGTGAACGGCCGCGCCGCGTTCACCGAGGCGGCCCAGACCTTCGGCGAGCGCATGCACTATCTGCGCCAGGCCAACCTCGGCGGAGCGGGCGGATTCAGCCGCGGGATGTACGAGGCGACCGCCGATCCGGCGATCGACCACGTGCTGATCATGGACGACGACGTGCGGGTGGAGCCGGAGACGGTGCTGCGCATGGCCGCGTTCGCCCGGCACACCGCCGCCCCGACCCTGGTCGGTGCGCAGATGCTGTACCTGTTCAACCCGGACTACCTGCTGGCCTCCGCGGAAGGCGTCCATCTGCCCCGGTTGCAGGCCGGCTTGGACGCGGACCCGCTGGGGCTGCGGGATCAGTCGGTGGTCGACACCGTCCAGGAACGCCGCATCGACGCGCCCTACAACGCCTGGTGGTCGTGCCTGATCCCGGCCGAGACCATCCGCCGGATCGGCCTGCCCATGCCGTACTTCTTCCAGTGGGACGACATCGAATACGGGCTGCGCGCCGGCGCCGCGGGCACCCCGACCGTCACCCTGCCGGGCGCGGCGGTGTGGCACGCCGACTTCTACTGGAAGGACGGTGACGATTTCGGTCAGTTCTTCGGGCTGCGCAACTCGCTGATCACCGCGACCGTGCACGGGATCGAGCCGCGCGAGGTGGTCGGCGAACTGGCGCGCCGGATCGGGCAGGAGATCGTCTCGATGCGCTACGGCAAGGCACACACCCTGATCCGGGCGGTCGAGGCCTTCCTGGAAGGGCCGGAGGTGCTCGCCGACGGCGGGCAGGGCTGGCTCGCCCGCATCCGGGCCGAACGCGACGGATTCCCCGAGACCCGGACGCAGCCGGTCGAGACGGTGCCGGCGGTGCTGCCGGTCCGCCGGGCGCTGACCCTGATCGACGACGACCGGTCGGATCTGGTGCTGGCCAAACGCACCGCGCAGCAGCTCGCCGGGCGGGTGGTCCGCGGTGCGGTGGTGGTGCCCTACGAGGATGCGCACTGGTGGCACCTGTCGCTGTTCGACGAGGTCTACGTCACCGACGGCTCGCAGTCCGGGGTGCGGCATCTGCGCCGCGACGCGGCGCTGGCGCGCAGCCAGTCGAAGCAGCTGGCCGCGGTGCTCAAACGGTTCCGCGCCGAGGCGCCGGCGGTGGCGGAGCGGTTCCGCGCCGCGCAGCCGGAGCTGATCGGCCGGGAGAACTGGGCGCGGCTGTTCGAGTCCTGACCGGGCCCGGGCGACCGGGGACCGGACGGGCCGCGTCCTGGCGACCTACGGGCGGGTGTCGAAGCGTTCGCGCCGGCCGAGACCGCGCAGCCGCATCCACTCGCGCAAGCCCGCCGGGTCGCGGCGCTGGACGAGGAAGAACCAGCCGAAGCGCGCATACTCCTGCAGCAGCAGCCGGCGCATGCCCGGCTGGGACATCAGGTAGCCGCGGTTGCGGTAGGTGAAGAACCGTTTGGCCGCATCGTCCGGGTACTGGGTGTGCATCCGCCCGCCCAGGATCGGCTTGAACTCGGCCGCGCCGTCCGGATGCAGATAGGCGGCGTCCAGGCAGGTGCCGAACGGCAGACCGGAGCGCACCAGGCGGCGGTGGATCTCCACCTCGTCGCCGCGCACGAACAGCCGCAGATCGGGCACGCCCACCGCGTCGACCGCGGCCGCGGTGAACAGGGCGCCGTTGAACAGCGAGGCGATGCCCGGCAGCAGGTCGGTGTCCTCGTCGCCGTCGGTGCGCAGCTCCGAGCGGCGCCGCCGCCAGGTCAGTCCGCGGCGCAGCGGGAAGGCCAACTCGTCGGGCGCGTCGATGTCGCACACCACCGGCGAGACCGCGGCCAGACCGTGGCGCTGCGCGCAGCCGAGCAGGGTGGCCAGCACCTCGGGCCCGTCCGGGCGGCCGTCGTCGTCGGCGAGCCAGATCCGGTCGGCGCCGGCGGCCAGGGCGTGCAGCATGCCGAGTGCGAAACCGCCGGCCCCGCCGAGGTTGTGGCGCGAACCGATGTAGGTGTGCGGGATCGGGGAGGCGGCGACCAGCTCCGCCACCTCGGCCTCGTCGGCGTTGTCGACCACGATCAGGTGGTCGAGCGGGCGGGTCTGAGACGCCAGCACCGCCAGCGAGCGGGCCAGCAGCTCGCGCCGCCTGTGGGTCACCACCACGGCGATGATGCGCTCGCCGGCGCCCGCCGCGCTCACTCGCGCTCCGTCTCGGCGATGACCCGGCGCACGTGCGCGGCGGCGTCCGGGCCCTCGTAGGCCCCCACGACCTCCTCGATCGAGCCGCGCAGCTTGATCTCGCCGTGGTCGATCCACATCGCCGAGGTGCACAGCTGGGCCAGGAACTCGTTGGAGTGCGAGGCGAACACCAGGATCCCGGCGCGCGAGACGAGCCTGCGCAGCCGGATGCGGGCCTTCTTCATGAACTCGGCGTCGACCGCGCCGATACCCTCGTCGAGCAGCAGGATCTCCGGCTCGATCGAGGTGACCACACCCATGGCCAGGCGCACCCGCATACCGGTGGAGTAGGTGCGCAGCGGCATGTGCAGGTAGTCGCCGAGCTCGGTGAACTCGGCGATGTCGTCCATCCGGTCCTGCATCTGCTTGCGCGACATGCCCAGGAACAGTCCGCGGATCAGGATGTTCTCGAAGCCGGAGATCTCCGGATCCATCCCCACGCCCAGGTCGAACACCGGGGCCACCCGGCCGCGCACCACGGCCGCGCCGCGGGTGGGCTCGTAGATGCCCGACAGCAGCCGCAGCAGGGTCGACTTGCCGGCGCCGTTGTGGCCGACCAGCCCCACCCGGTCGCCCTCGCGCAGCGACAGGGTGATGTCCTTGAGCGCCTCGACCGTGACCACGTTGGAGGCGTTGCGGCCGATCGCCCCGCCGGCCGAACCGAGGAAGGCCTTCTTCAACGATCGGGACTTGGCGTCGAAGATCGGGAAGTCCACACACGCGTCGTAGGTGTCGATGCTCACCTTCGAGGTGTCGGCGCGGTCACCGGACTGGCTCATCACGTCTCCTTCTAGACCCAGTAGGGCACGCGGGCGCGGAACCGGCGCATCACGATCAGGGCCAGCGCCCAGCCGCCGACGGTCAGGGCCCCGACGATGCCCCAGTGGTACAGGGCCACGGGTTCGCCGATCAGGGGGGCGCGCACGATCTCCAGGTAGTGGTACAGCGGATTGATCTCCGCCAGCCGCGCCCGGCCCTCGATGTTGGGCCGGCCGTCGAAGACCTTGGTGGTCCACACGATCGGGGTGACGTAGAACAGCAGCTGGGTCAGGCTGGTCAGCAGCGGGGCCACATCGCGGAACCGGGTGGCGAAGATGCCGAACAGCAGGGTCACCCACACGCCGTTGACGATGATCAGCGCCAGCGCCGGGATCGCCAGCAGCGCGGTGAAGTCCAGATCCAGCGAGGTCCAGAACACGGCCAACAGGACGAAATAGATGATCATGTTGTGGGCCAGCAGCAGCACCTGATGCCACACCAGCCGGTAGACGTGCACGCTCAGCGCCGAGGGCAACTGTTTGATCAGTCCCTCGTTGGCGATGAACACCTCGGAGCCCTCGACGATGCAGCCCTGGATCAGCCCCCACACGATCAGGCCGACGGTCAGATAGGGCAGGAAATAGGTCAGGTCCTGATCGAGGATCAGCGAATACAGCATGCCCAGCGAGACCGCCATCGCACCGGTGGCGATGGTCACCCAGAAGGGGCCGAGCACCGAGCGACGGTACTTCTGCTTGATGTCCTGCCAGCCCAGGTGCAGCCACAGCTCCCGCTGCGACCAGCCTCCGCGCAGGTCTCGGAAGGCGCGCCGGAAACTCACCGAGTCGGAGACCGGGGGCTGCGCGGGTGCCGGGGCGGCGGAGGGAACGGGAACGGACACGATCGTGGACCTTACCGCGCGCGGGACCCGCGGCGCGGTCGGCGCGCGCAGCGGGCGGGCCGGGTCACAGGTACTGCCCGGTGCCCGGCAGCGGGCCGGGGCCGTCGTGCCCGTCCGCGCCCGGGGGCAGCCGCCGCATCGTCTGCTGTCGCTGCTGGGCCTTCGCGGCGACCTGCTGGGCCATGATCGCGGTCTGGATGCCGTGGAACAGCCCCTCCAGCCAGCCGACCAGCTGGGCCTGGGCCACCCGCAGCTCGGCGTCCGAGGGCACCGGGTCGACCGACAGCGGCAGGACCAGCCGCTCCAGTTCCTCCTGCAGCTCGGGTGCGAGCCCCTGCTTGAGTTCGGCGATCGAGCGGGCGTGGATCTGCTGCATGCGGGTGCGGGCCGCCTCGTCGAGCGGGGCACTGCGCACCTCGTCGAGCAACTGCTTGACCATGGTGCCGATCCGCATCACCGTGGCGGGCTGCTCGACCGGTCCGGCGGGGGTGGAGGCCTCGGCGCCCGCGGCCTGCCCGTCCTGCGCGGCCGGATCGTCGTCGGGCTCGGGGCGTGAGATCGGGTCGTGAGGGTCCATGACGCCCCATTGTGCCCGTCGGGGCCAGGACGCGGTCCGGGCGCGGTTCTGCGCGACCATTTATGCTCGACCCCATGGCTTATGACGTCTGGGGAGCGCGGGGACTGTTCCCCTCCCTCGGAGACGGTTGGATCCACCTGGATGCGCAGGCCGGGATGCAGGTCCCGGACGCGGTCGCCGGGACGGTGGCCGCCGCGCTGCGCTCCTCGGTGTCCGATCCGGCCGGGCCGTACCCCTCGGCCCGCCGCGGGGCCGGGATCGTGGAGGCGGCGCGCGCCGCGGTGGCCGACGTGGTCGGCGCCGACCCGGCCGGGGTGGTGCTCGGACCCGACCGCTACACGCTGCTGATGCGGCTGGCCCGGGCGAGCCGGCGCCGGCTGGGCATCGGCACCGACGTGGTGCTGTCCCGTCTCGACGACGAGGCCGCGGTGGTGCCGTGGCTCGAGGCCGCCGACCTGTACGGCTCGGCGGTCAAATGGGCCGAGATCGACATCGAGGCGCACGACCTGCCCGAATGGCAGTACGCGGATCTGATCGGGGAGACGACCGGCGTCGTCTCGGTCACCGCCGCCTCCTCCCGTCTGGGCGTGATGCCGCGGGTGCGGGAGATCACCGACCGGGCGCGCACGTTCGGGGCGCTGAGCGTGGTCGACGTGCATTCGCTGGCCCCCTACCGGCCCGTGGACATCACCGCCCTCGGCGCGGACGTGGTGACCCTGGACTGCGCCGGCTGGGGCGGTCCGCAGATCGGTGCGCTGGTGGTGCGCGATCCGGGACTGCTGGACGCCCTGCCCTCGCTCAGCCCCGACCCGGCCGCGGCCGGGCCCGCCCGGCTGGAGAGCACCCCGCACCAGTTCGCCCTGCTGGCCGGGGTCGTGTCCTCGATCGAGACGCTCACCGGTCCGGCGCGGGGCGAGACCGGGGACCGGCGCACCCGACTGGTCGCCTCGATGAACACCCTGGCCGACTACCACCGGGGACTGACCGAGGAACTGGTCGCCGCCCTGCGCACCCTGCCGCTGGTGATGGTGCTCGGCGCGGGGGGCCAGGACACGGTGCCGATGCTCAGCTTCACCGTCGCCGGCGTCTCGGCCGACCGGGTCGTCCAGCGGCTGGCCGAGAACGGCATCTGCGCGCTGGCCACCCGCTACGGCTCGCGCGCCCTCGAGGCGATCGGGGTGCTCGAGATCGGCGGCGCGGTGACCATCGGGCTGGGCCCGTACACCACCGGCCCCGAGGTCGATCAGCTGATCCGCGTCATCGCCTCGCTGGGCTGACCGGGTCGTTCCACCTGTTTCCCCGGGACGACCCGCCCGGTCCTGCTAGCGTGCCGCGCGGTGGCGGGCGCACCGGGGCGCGCCGCGGTGAGGGATCGAGGTGTGGGGTGAGCCGGAGACGGACCTTCGTCGCCGCGGCGGCGATGGCGCTGACCGCCGGGGCCGCGGCGGCGTGTGCGAGCGCGGACGAGCGGTGGCACGACGACGGCTCGGGCGCGCCGATCGCCGACCATGACGCGGCCGCCCCGCCGCAGCGGCCCGAATCGAACGTGCCGATGACCCGGCTCGCGCCCGACGAGGAGCCGCCCCAGTTCGTGCTGTTCTCCTTCGACGGGGTCGGGCTGACCCCGAACTGGGACATGTTCTTGGACACCGCCGCAGAGGTCGACGCCCGGTTCACCGCGCTGATGACCGGGCTGTACTTCGTCGCCGACGAGCACCGCGAGGTGTATCAGGGACCCGGGCACGCCCCGGGGGAGAGCGCGATCGCCTTCGGCGGCACCACCGACGACGTGCGCGAACAGATCAGCTACCTGAACCGCACCTGGTACGACGGGCACGAGATGGGCACCCACTACGTCGGCCATTTCTGCGCGGGCGGCGGCTGGAACGGCGACCGGTGGTCCGCCCAGGAGTGGACCGACGAGCTCGACCAGTTCTTCATGATGATGCGGGACAGAT
>JAJYRZ010000137.1 GCA_021793835.1 Actinomycetes bacterium
ACAAGTTCATCCGACCCCACTGCCCGTGGCAGAACGGCAAGGTCGAACGGTTCAACCGCACGCTGCAGACCGAGTGGGCCTACCGGCGCGTCTACACCAGCAACGCCGAACGCACAGCGGCGCTTGCCCCCTGGCTCGAGTACTACAACAATCAGCGCCGCCACACCGCACTCGGAGGCCACGCCCCCGCCCACCGGGTGTCACCAACGTGACGGCCGAGTACAACTAGGTGTAACACTGGAGCGGTGAGCTCCGTCGCCGATTCCGCCTCCCGCCCGACCGATACCGCGCGCGCCGCAGGTGCGGGCGAGCGCTGGCTCGACGACTGGCTCACCGCCCACCGCGAGGACCTCATCGCCTGGCGCCGACACATCCACCGCAATCCGGAACTGTCCCGCCAGGAGTTCGGCACCACCGCCTTCGTCGCCGAGAAGCTGCGCGCGGCGGGACTGGATCCGCAGCTGCTGCCCGCCGGGACCGGCCTGTACTGCGACATCGGCCCGGCCGACGCCGACGGCAAGCGCATGGGGCTGCGCGCCGACCTCGATGCGCTGCCGATGAACGAGGAGTCCGGACTGGACTTCGCCTCCACCGTGCCGGGGGTGGCCCACACCTGCGGGCACGACGTGCACACCGCGGTGGTGCTCGGCGCGGGCCTGGCCCTGGCCGCGGCCCCGCGCCTGGAGACCGGGGTGCGGCTGATCTTCCAGCCGGCCGAGGAGGTCATGCCCGGCGGCGCCCTGGACGTGATCGCGGCCGGCGTGCTGTCCGGGGTCTCCCGCATCTTCGCCCTGCACTGTGATCCGCATCTTCAGGTCGGCACGGTCGGGGTCAAGGCCGGGCCGATCACCTCGGCCGCCGACATCATCGACGTGCACCTGTCCGGCCCCGGCGGACACACCTCCCGCCCGCAGCTGACCACCGACCTGGTCGGTGCGCTCGGCCGACTGATCACCGACGTGCCCGCCCTGCTGGCCCGCCGCGTCGACCCGCGTTCGCGCACGGTGATGGTGTGGGGCTCGGTGGAGGCGGGCCGGGCGGCCAACGCGATCCCCAAGCGCGGCACGGCACGCGGCACCGTGCGCACCGGCGAATACGACACCTGGGCCGAGATCGAACCGATCATGCGCGAACTGGTGCACGCCGCCGTCGCCCCGACCGGCGTGCAGGTCCGGATCGACTACCACCGCGGGATGCCGCCGGTGGACAACGAGGAGTACTCGGCGACGATGCTGCGCCGGGCGGCCGGAGTGCTGGGCCCGGACGCCGCGGTGGACACCCTGCAGTCCAGCGGCGGGGAGGACTTCGCCTGGTACCTGGAGAAGGTGCCCGGGGCGATGGGCCGACTCGGGGTCTGGCCGGGATCGGGGCCGGTGTGCGACATCCACCAGCCCGACTTCTACGCCGACGAACGCGCCCTGGAGTACGGGGTGCGGCTGCTGGTGCACCTGGCCGCCCCGCCGTTGCGCTCGCCGAACCTGGCCGACCCGCGCAACCCCGCCCCGCCGCGCGAGCGGTGAACCGGTCCGGCGGGCCTGCGGCGCCCCGGCGGGAGCGGCTAACGTGGGTGGGCGGATACGGCGGCGACCAGGAAGAGGATCAATGACCCGGATTGTCATCATCGGCGGCGGACCGGCGGGCTACGAGGCGGCCATCGCCGCGGCGCAGCACGAGGCGACGGTGACGCTGGTGGACTCCGACGGGGTGGGCGGATCCGCGGTGCTGGTGGACGTGGTGCCGTCGAAGAGTTTCATCGCCTCGTCGACCGTGCGCACCGACCTGCGTCGGGCCGCCGCCCTGGGCATCGAACTGGACCTGGCGGATGCGTGGGTGGACATGCAGCACGTCAACCGCCGCGTCAAGGCGCTGGCCGCCGCCCAGTCCGCAGACATCTCCGCCCGCCTGGACGAGGAGGGGGTGACGGTGATCGCCGGCCACGGCTCGATCGCCGACTCCCGCCCGGGCCTGGCCGAGCACCGGGTGCGGGTGCGCCGCCACGACGGCGGGGAACAGATCCTGCAGGCCGACGTGGTGCTGGTGGCCACCGGGGCGCGCCCGCGCGTGCTGCCCGGTGCCGAGCCCGACGGCGAACGCATCTTGAACTGGCGCCAGCTCTACGACCTGGCCGAACTGCCCGAGCACCTGGTGGTCGTCGGCTCGGGTGTGACCGGTGCGGAGTTCGTCTCCGCCTACACCGAGATGGGCGTGCCGGTGACCATGGTCTCCAGCCGCGACCGGGTGCTGCCGCACGAGGACGAGGACGCGGCCCTGGTACTCGAGGCGGCCTTCGCCGAACGCGGGGTGGACCTGGTCAAGCATGCGCGCGCCGACGTGGTCGAGCGCACCGAGGACGGGGTGCGCGTGGTGCTCGGCGACGGCCGGATCGTCGAGGGCTCGCACGCGTTGATGACGGTCGGCTCGGTACCCAACACCGAAGACCTCGGCCTCGAGCGCGCCGGGATCGAACTGGAGCCGAGCGGCCACATCCCGGTCGACCGGGTCTCGCGCACCTCCGCGGCCGGGATCTACGCCGCCGGAGACTGCACCTCGCTGATGCCGCTGGCCTCGGTGGCCGCGATGCAGGGGCGGACCGCGATGTATCACGCGCTCGGCGAGGGGGTGCAGCCGATCAAGCTGCGCACCGTCGCCGCCGCGGTGTTCACCCACCCCGAACTCGCCGCGGTCGGGGTGAGCCAAGCGATGATCGACTCGGGCCAGGTGCCCGCGCGCACCATCTTCCTGCCGCTGTCGACCAATCCGCGCGCGAAGATGATGGGCATCGAGCACGGCTTCGTCAAACTGTTCTGCCGACCCGCCCAGGGCACCGTGATCGGCGGGGTGGTCGTCGCCCCGACCGCCTCGGAGTTGATCCTGCCGATCGCGATCGCCGTGCAGAACAACATGTCGGTCGCCGATCTGGCCGCGAGCTTCTCGGTCTATCCGTCGCTGTCGGGCTCGGTCACCGAGGCCGCCCGCCAGCTGGTCCGCCACGACGACCTGGACTAGAAGCGTGCCCGGGTGAACCGCAACCTGACCTTCGAGCAGGCGGCCGTGCTCGCGGCCGTGCTGCTCGCGGTGGCCCTGGTGCTGCGCGCGGTGCGTCGGCGCCGCACCGTCGCGGCCGGGGCGTTTCTCACCGAGGCTTCCCTGGTGGTCGCGATGTACGCGGCCTGGCAGCTGTCGGGCCGGCTCGCCCGCACCCGCACCGGCGGCGCCTACGGGCGCGGCGAGCAGATCCTGGCCTGGCAAGGCCGCCTCGGTCTGCCCTCAGAGCTGACCGTGCAGGAATGGCTGCTGCCGCATCCGCAGCTGGTGCAGGGGGCGAACCTGTACTACGCGGTCATGCATTTCCCGGCGATGATCGCCCTTCTGGCCTGGCTGTATCTGCGCCACCGCGACCGATACGGGCCGGTGCGCAACCTGGTGGCCGTGTCCACCGCGGCCGCCTTCGTGGTCTCGCTGGTCCCGGTGGCCCCGCCGCGGCTGCTGCCCGGCGCCGGATTCGTCGACACCGCCCGGGAGTATGGCCAGTCAGTGTATTCGAGCATGGCCGTGGCCGGGCCGAACCAGCTGGCCGCGATGCCCTCGGTGCATGTGGGCTGGTCGGTGATCGTCGGGGTGGTGGTCGTGCTGGTCGGCGTCGGCCCGTGGCGCTGGCTGGCCCTGGCCCACCCGGTGCTGACCGTGCTGGTGGTCGCCGGGACCGCCAACCACTACTGGCTCGACGGCGTCGCCGCGGTCGCGATCATCGGCGCGGTGGCCGCCGCCGGCCGGGCGGGCGGCAGATTGTTGCGTCGACGCACCGCCCCGGCCGCAGACCCGGCGTGCGCGGTTACGGGCCGGGCGATCGGCGCGGAAGTACAGGCGGCACACACCGCCGGGGCGGGCGCCGAGACCGCGCCGGCGGCACCGGTGCCGGTCGGTCAGTCCGCGGCCGCGTCGTCGTCGGCCGCCTCGTCGGGCTCGACCCAGTCGTAGCTGCGTTCCACGGCCCGGTTCCACTGCCGGAACAGGTGCGCGCGACGCTCGGGGGCCATCTGCGGGGTCCAGCGGCCGCCCTCGCGCCACAGGCCGCGCAGCGTATCGATGTCGGCCCACACGCCCACGGCCAGACCGGCCGCATAGGCGGCGCCGAGCGCGGTGGTCTCGGTGATCTGCGGGCGCACCACCGGGATGTCGAGGATGTCGGCCTGGAACTGCATCAGCAGCTCGTTGGCCACCATCCCGCCGTCCACCCGCAGCTCGGTGATCGGCAACGCCGAATCGTCGGCCGCGGCGAGCACCTCCCGGGTCTGATAAGCGGTGGCCTCCAGGGCGGCGCGCGCGATGTGTCCGCGGCCCGAATGCCGGGTCAGCCCCACCAGCACCCCGCGCGCGTCGGGCCGCCACCGCGGGGCGAACAACCCCGAGAAGGCGGGCACCAGATACACCCCGCCGTTGTCGTCGACGCTGCGGGCGACCTGCTCGACCTCGGCCGAGGAGGAGATGAGCCCGAGCTGGTCGCGCAGCCACTGCACCAGCGATCCGGTCACCGCCACCGAGCCCTCGAGCGCGTACACCGGGGGCTGATCGCCGATCCGGTAGGCGACGGTGGTCAGCAGCCCGTGCGTGGACCGGGTGATCTCGGTGCCGGTGTTGACCAGCAGGAAGTTGCCGGTGCCGTAGGTGTTTTTCGCCTCGCCCGGGGCCAGACAGGTCTGGCCGAACAGGGCGGCCTGCTGGTCACCGAGCACCCCGGTGATCGGGGTGCCGGCCAGCATCGACTGCGGACGCACCCGGGCCAGCTCGCCGACCGAGGAGGCGATGGTCGGCAGCATCGAGACCGGGATGTCGAAGGCGGCGCAGATCTCCCGGTCCCAGGACAGCGTCTCCAGGTCCATCAGCAGGGTGCGTGAGGCGTTGGTGACATCGGTGACGTGCACGCCCGGGCGCGCCCCCGCCCCGCCGGAGAGGTTCCAGATCAGCCAGGAGTCCATGGTGCCCATGCGCAGCCGGCCCGCCTCGGCGGCCGCACGCGCCCCGTCGACGTGCTCAAGGATCCAGGCGACCTTGGGACCGGAGAAATAGGTCGACAGCGGCAGCCCGGTCCGGGCGCGGAACCGGTCGATCCCGCCGTCGGCGGCCAGCCGGTCGCAGATCGCGCCGGTGCGGGTGTCCTGCCAGACGATCGCGTTGTGAACCGGCCGGCCGGTCTGAACGTCCCACACCACGGTGGTCTCGCGCTGATTGGTGATGCCCAGCGCTGCGACATCGGCGGCGGTCAGCTGGGCTTCGGCGAGCGCCTCGCCGAGCACGGCACGCACGTTGCGCCAGATCTCCAGCGGATCGTGCTCGACCCAGCCCGGGCGGGGCAGGATCTGCGCGTGCTCGCGGGCGGCCGAGGCCACCACGGCGCCGGCGGTGTCGAAGACGATCGCCCGCGAGGAGGTGGTGCCCTGATCGATGGCCACCACGTAGGTGCCCGACTGTCCGGTCACGTGCCGGCCCCTTCCCGAATAGTCCGGTGTCCCCGGCGACGCCCGGCCCGGGGCGCCGCCGCCCTCATCCTGGCCCGCTGCGGCGCCGCTGCGCCACCGAAGCGGAGAAGCCCGGCACGGGGCGGGCGGGCGTGGTTAACCTGGACATCGAGATCGAGGCGGGGCGGAACGGAGGTGGTGACGTGGCGAAGGAACCCGGGGCGGACCGGCTCGGTCCGCTCCATCGGGAGCGGGCCTGGCAGCGACTGGCCGAGGAGCAGTTCGACCTGGTGGTCATCGGCGGCGGAGTGGTCGGGGCGGGGGCGGCGCTCGATGCGGCCACCCGCGGACTGTCGGTCGCGCTGATCGAGGCCCGCGACCTGGCCTCGGGCACCTCGAGCCGGTCGTCGAAGATGTTCCACGGCGGCCTGCGATACCTCGAACAGCTCGAGTTCGGGCTGGTCGCCGAGGCGCTGCACGAACGTGAACTGGCCATGTCCACCCTCGCCCCGCACCTGGTCCGCCCGCTGCCGTTCCTGTTCCCGCTGCAACACCGGGTGTGGGAGCGGCCCTACATCGCGGCCGGGATCCTGCTCTACGACCGGATGGGCGGGGCCAAGTCGGTGCCCGCGCAGAAGCACCTGACCCGCGCCGGCGCGCTGCGCATGGCCCCGGCGCTGCGCCGCGACGCCCTCGTCGGCGGCATCCGCTACTTCGACACCGTGGTCGACGACGCCCGGCACACCATGACCGTGGCGCGCACCGCCGCGCATTACGGGGCCGTGGTGCGCACCTCCACCCAGGCGGTCGGGTTCCTGCGCGAGGCCGACCGGGTGTCGGGGGTGCACCTGCGCGATGCGGAGACCGGCGCCGAGACCCGGGTGCGCGCCCATGCGGTGATCAACGCGACCGGGGTGTGGACCGACCAGATCCAGGCGCTGACCGGGGAGCGCGGACGTTTCCGGGTCACCGCCTCCAAGGGTGTGCACATCGTCGTCCCGCGCGACCGGATCGTCGCCGAGGCCGCGATCATCCTGCGCACCGAGAAGTCGGTGCTGTTCGTCATCCCGTGGGGCAGCCACTGGATCATCGGCACCACCGACACCGAGTGGAACCTGGACCTGGCCCATCCGGCGGCCACCCGCGCCGACATCGACTACATCCTCGAGCACGTCAACCGGGTGCTGGTCACCCCGCTGACCGCCGACGACATCGAGGGCGTCTACGCAGGGCTGCGGCCGCTGCTGGCGGGGGAGTCGGACGAGACCTCGAAGCTCTCGCGCGAGCACGCGGTGGCCCGGGTCGCGCCCGGTCTGGTGGCGATCGCCGGCGGCAAGTACACCACCTATCGGGTGATGGCCGCGGACGCGGTGGACGCGGCGGCGGTGGATCTGACCGGTCGGATCGCCGATTCGGTGACCGCGCGTGTGCCGCTGCTGGGCGCCGACGGGTATTTCGCCCTGGTCAACCAGGTCGACCAGGTCGCCGAGCGCTACGGGCTGCACCCGTATCGGGTCCGGCACCTGCTGGGCCGCTATGGCGCGCTGGTGCACGAGGTGCTCGCCCTGGCCGAGGATCGGCCCGAGCTGCGCGAACCGCTGCCGGGCGCCCCGGACTATCTGCAGGTCGAGGTGCTGTATGCGGTGATCTGCGAGGGCGCCCTGCACGTGGAGGACGTGCTCGCCCGGCGTACCCGGATCTCCATCGAATACGCCCACCGCGGGGCGGACTGCGCCGATCGGGTCGCCGCGCTGATGGCGCCGGTGCTCGGCTGGGACGCCGCGACCGCGGCGGCCGAGGCGGCGAACTACATCGCCCGGGTCGAGGCGGAACGGCAGTCGCAGACCCGCGAGGACGACGACTCGGCCGATGCTCTGCGCGCCGCCGCCCCCGATGCGCGCACCGCGCTGACCGATCTGCCCGCACGGTCCCGATAGACCGGGACACGCGCCGAAGGCCGCGCGGCCCCGCCGGAATCGAAGACTCCGGTGGGGCCGCGCGGGCGCGTGGAGAAGACCGGCGGGGTCAGGCCGGGTCGGGCAGGTTCATCGCCGCGCGGGTGCGCTCGGGCACGTGCGCGAGGTACTCGGGGTGCTTGGTGACGTACTTGGCGACGTAGCTGCAGCTCGGGATGATCGGCCGGCCCGCCTCGACCGCCTCGTCGAGGGCGACCGCGACGACCTTGCCGGCCAGTCCGCGACCGCCGAAGGCCGGATCGACCTCGGTGTGGTCGAAGGCGCGCCCGAGCTCGGTGTCGCGGTAGGCGGCGAAACCCGCCTGGGTGCCGTCCACGGTGATGGTGAACCGGTTCTGCGCGGCCACGTGCTCGATGACCTCGGTGCCGTCCTGGCTCATCGAAATCCTCCCTAGTAGATAGGTCTGGCGGACCCCGCAGAGGCGGGGCACGGCCACCGGAAACGGCGGCCGTCTACCCGGTTCAACGCCATCCGGCCCCACAGATGTTCCCCGGGTGCTCGGCGCTAGTGGTTCTCCTCGGCCGCCACGGTCAGTCCGAGCGCACCGGCGGCGAAGCGGCCGACCGCGGCCCGGGCCGCCTCCCAGGCGCGGTCGTGCCCGGGCACGGTGCGGCCGGTGATCTGGCCGGTGCCGGCCTCGGTGTCGGGGGTGAGCACGATCTCGGCGACCAGTTCGCCGGTGGTCGGTTCGCACACCGCCCACGAGTATCGGCGGTCCGCGGCCCAGGCGGCGGCGCGGCGGTGCACATGATCGGGGTCGGTGATGCCGGCCCGGGCCAGTCCCGGACGGTCGTCGATCCGGTCGTCGGCGCGCAGGGCGCGCAGATACCAGTCGCCGGCGTTGATCTCCACCGGTTCCATCAGCGGATGCTCCCTTGCAGGTGTGTGACCGCGTCCCGGGCGGGGCGCGGTGACCGCGCGACGTGTGCACCGCACCCGGGTCCGGTCGGGCGCGGTGCACACGTGCGGTGGCCCTCGGGCCACGGTAACCGGCCGGAGCCGGTAGGGACGAAAGATCTACTGGAACCTCACCGGGGTCCGGGTCGTCTGGCTCGGGTCGTCGACCCCGTGGGCTGAGATCGTGTAGATCGCGCAGGT
>JAJYRZ010000138.1 GCA_021793835.1 Actinomycetes bacterium
ACCTGCAGGGCCGTGCTCCGCTCACCCGCGCCGGGGCACGCCCCGGGGCGACGGTGGCCCTGGCCGGCCGGCTCGGCCACGGCGCCGCCGGACTGGCCGCACTGGCGGCCGGGCACCGCGGCCCGGAGACCGCGGCGGTGCGCGCGGCCCACCTGCGTCCGGCCCCGCCCTACGCGGCCGGCCCGGCCGCCGCCCGGGCCGGGGCGCAGGCGTTGATCGACGTCTCCGACGGGCTGCTGGCCGACCTGGGACACATCGCGCGCGCCTCTTCGGTGCGCATCGACCTGGACGCCGCAGCGCTCGCCCGGGCCGCGGCCGACCCGGACCTGCGCGCCGCGGCCGAGGCGCTCGGGGATGACCCGCTGGACTGGGTGCTCACCGGCGGGGAGGACCACGGGCTGGTGGGGGCCTTCGACCCGCAGACCCGGCTGCCCGACGGCTTCACCCCGATCGGCCGGGTCCGTGCGGCCGGCCCCGACGGCGCGCACGTCACCGTGGGCGGGACCCGCCGGGCCGAGGTCGGCGGCTGGCGCGCCTTCGACGCCGCCGCCGAGTGACCGCGCGCGCAGGTGATCACCGCACGTTTCCGATGCCCCGCGCCCGGCCGGGCGGCCGGTGCGGTTACATGGGGTCATGGCGATCTATGCGTTGGGTGATCTGGAACCGACGATCGCGGCGGATGCATATGTGCATCCGGACGCGGTCGTCATCGGCGATGTGACCTTGGGCCCCGGGGCGTCGGTGTGGCCGACCGCGGTGCTGCGCGGGGACTACGGCCGGATCGAGATCGGGGCCCGGACCAACATCCAGGACGGCACCGTCGTCCACTGCACCCCGACCACCCCGACGATCATCGGGGCGGGCTGCGTGGTCGGCCACAACGCCCACGTCGAGGGCGCGGTGATCGGCGACAACGTGCTGATCGCCTCCGGTTCGATCGTGCTCAACGGGGCCACGATCGGCTCCGGCGCGGTGGTCGGGGCCGGTGCGGTGGTGCCGTTCGGTTTCGCGGTGCCCGCACGCCGCATGGCGCTCGGGGTGCCCGCGAAGGTCCGCGAGGGCTTCGAGGTGGCCGAGGATCACCTCGGCGGCGGGGTCGAGGCCTACCAGGCCAACGCCGCGCACTACCGCACCGCGCTGCGGCGACTCGACTGATGGCGGTGCCGCCGCTGGCCGAGGTCATCGATCCGGGGTGGGCCCGCGCTCTGGACCCGGTCGCAGAACAGCTCACCGAGATGGGGCGCTTCCTGCGCGCCGAGACCGCGGCGGGCCGGGACTGGTTGCCCGCCCCGGCCGATGTGCTGCGGGCCTTCACCTATCCGTTCGACGACGTCCGGGTGCTGATCGTGGGCCAGGACCCGTATCCCACCCCCGGGCATGCGATGGGCCTGAGCTTCTCGGTGGCCCGCGACGTCCGGCCGGTGCCGCGCAGCCTGCGCAACATCTACACCGAGCTCGGCGAGGATCTGGGCCTCACGGCCCCTGAGCACGGCGATCTGACCGGCTGGGCGGAGGCCGGGGTGATGCTGCTCAACCGGGTGCTCACCGTGGGCGCGGGCCAGGCCGGTTCGCATCGGCACCGCGGCTGGGAAGCGGTGACCGAGCAGGCCATCCGGGCGCTGGTGGCTCGTGGATCCCCGCTGGTCGCGGTGCTGTGGGGGCGCGATGCGCAGACCCTGCAGCCGCTGCTGGGCCGGACCCCGGTGGTGGCGTCCGCCCATCCCTCGCCGCTGTCGGCCTCCCGCGGGTTCTTCGGTTCCCGACCCTTCAGCCGGGTCGACGGGCTGCTGCGCGAGCAGGGGGCCGCGCCGATCGACTGGCGCCTGGACTAGTCGGCCGGAGCGGCCGGGTGCGTGTCAGGCCGCGGGCGTGGCCCGGTCGACCACCAGAGCCGTCTCGGCCTCCTCGGCCGGAGCATCGGTGTCGGCCTCCGCGCGCAGCAGCATGGCGCCCGCGGTGAGCAGGGCCATGGCCACGATCGCGGCGATGGCCACCAGCACCGGGGCGATCCGGCTGGGCAGGGGGCGTCGCCAGCCCTGCAGGGCGCCACCGCTGGTCGGTTCGAGGTCGGTCATCACTACCCCCGTCGGAACGTCACGGCGGGGTCGGTCCCGCCGCGCCAAGATGTTACCCGTTCGTAACCGGATCATGGTGCAGGCGCCACGGATCGGCGCCCGTGGCCACGGTGTGCCGACGATAGGGGCCACGACAGAGGCCAGGGCCCCGACACCGTATCGGCGTCGGGGCCCTGGCCCATGTCTTTCGCGGTGAAGCGGGGAACAGCCCTGCTAGCGCTGGACCTTGCCGGCCTTCAGGCAGGAGGTGCAGACGTTCATCTTGCGGGTGTTGCTCGCGCCGCTACGCGCACGCACGGTCTGGATGTTCGGGTTCCATCGGCGATTGGTCCGCCGGTGCGAGTGCGAGACGGACTTACCGAAGCCGGGTCCCTTGGCACAGACGTCACAGACGGCAGCCATAGTCGTCGAACTCCTTGGATAGTCGGATGGGACGGATCGCCCCAGAAGGATCTTTCCTGCAGGCGACAACTTAGCAATACGGGCCGGATCGGCCGCACGCGGGTCCTCGCCCACGGACTCGTGGGGCAACCAGATGAGAATAACGCTCGGCGGGCGCCGGTGGCAAACCGCGTCGCCGAGGCACGCCCGGCGGCACGGTCGGCGGGCGGGGCGCCGACCGTGCGACCGATTAGGGTGAGGGGGATCTGTGGCGCGGACGGGCGGAGGGACGTCGGTCGGTCGCCGTAGCCTGAAGATGTCCCACACGGGGGTCGGGAGGGGATGAGCGTGACGGGCCGGGGTGACGAGGTGACCGCGATGATCGTCGCGCGCTGGCTGCGCGACGCCGCGTCGGTGCTGGAGGCCCGCAGCGCGGAGATCGATGCGCTCAACGTCTTCCCGGTCGCCGACTCCGACACCGGCACCAACGTGCTGCACACCGTGCTGGCCGCGGCGCAGGGCGCCGACCGGGTGCGCGGGGCCGACCCGCACGCCGGTGCGGGCGCGGTGCTCGACGGCGCCGCGCGCGCTGCGGTGACCGGGGCACGCGGCAACTCCGGCACGATCCTGTCGCAGGTGTTCGTGGCCCTGGCCGCGCAGGCCGGCGATGCGGACCGCCTGGGCGCCGCGGACCTGGTCGACGGGCTCGGCCGGGCGGCGACCGCGGCCCGGCAGGCCGTGGCCGAACCGCGGGAGGGCACCGTGCTCACCGTGCTCGCGGCCGCGCACGAGGGTGCGCGCGCCGCGGGTGGAGACGGTGCGGTCGCAGTGGTGCGCGCCATATCGCACGCCGCCGGGGAGGCGCTCGAACGCACCCCCGACCAGCTCGAGGTGCTCGCCGCGGCCGGAGTGGTCGACGCCGGCGGGCTCGGACTGGTGCTGCTGCTCGACGCGCTCGCCGGGGCGGTCACCGGCCAGGTGGTCACCCGGCCCCGATTTCACCGTTCGGCCGAGGCCCAGCTGGGCCGCTCGGGCACGGTGATCAGCACGATCTCGTTGACCGGCCCCGCGGCCGGCGGGCCGGAGCCGCAGGTCGGTGGTGCGGGCGACACCGAGTGCGGCAGCGACCCGGACCACTACGAGGTGATGTATCTGCTCGACGCCCGCGACGAGGCGGCGGTCGACCGGCTGCGCGCCCAACTCGATGAGGCCGGCGACTCGGTGGTGGTGGTCAGCGACGGGGCGGGTGCATGGTCGGTGCACGTGCACCTTGCCGATGCCGGACGTGCGATCGAACTCGGTCTGGCGGCCGGGCCGATCCGACAGGTCCAGATCACCCATCTGGGGGTGCAGCAGAGCCGCAACGAGGCCGTCCGACCCGGGCGCGCGGTGCTGGCCGTGGTGCGCGGGGTCGAGGTCGGGGCGCTGTTCCGCGACGAAGGCGCCGAGGTGTACGCGGTCGACGGCCAGGCCGCGCCCGACGGTCTGCTCGCCGCGGTGCTCGGACTGGAGTCCGGTGAGGTGGTGCTGCTGCCCAACGGTCTGGTGCGCTCCGAAGACCTGGTCGCGGTCAGTGCGGCCGCCCGCCCGCACGGCCGTCAGGTGCTCGCCCTGCCCAGTGGTTCGATGGTGCAGGGACTGGCCTCGCTGGCCGTGCACGATCCGCGCCGGCCGGCCAACGACGACACCTACACGATGGCCGAGGCGGCCGCCGCCACCCGCACCGCCCACCTGCAGTTGGCCACCAAGAAGGCGCTCACCTGGGCGGGCACGTGCCGTCCGGGTGATGCGCTGGGGCTGATCGGCGACGAGATCGTGGTCGTCGAGGCCCGCCCGGCCACCGCGGCCGAGACGCTGATCGACCTGATGCTGGCCACCGGCGGGGAACTGGTGACGGTGGTCGCCGGGCAGGCGGCCGACGAGGCGCTGCTGGCCGGGATCGAAGACCACCTGGCGAGCCGGCACCCGGCGGTGGAGCTGATGGTCTACCCGGGCGGCCAACCCGACGACATCCTGCAGATCGGGGTGGAGTGACGGCGATGGACCGGGTGGATCTGGGCTCGAGGCTCGACCTTCTGCTCGGCGATGCGACCGGCGAGCTGCTGGCCGAGGAGATCGGGGTGCGCACGGTCGGGGAACTGCTGCGCCACTATCCGCGCAGCTACGCCGGTTTCGGGGCGCTGTCCTCGGCGGCCGAGCCGACCCCGGACACCCATGTGACGATCGTCGCGCAGGTGACCTCGGCGGAACTGCGGCCGATGAAGAACCAGCGCGGCCGACACATGCTCAAGGTCCGCCTCGACGACGGGCGCCGGATCTTCCACGTGACCTTCTTCAACGGCTACAAGTTCCAGCACCACATCAAGGTCGGTGTGCGCGGACTGTTCTCCGGCACGATCACCCGGTGGCGCGACCAACTGCAGCTGACCCACCCGGACTATCTGCTGCTCCCGGACACCGTCTCGGGCACCGATGCGCAGACCGTCGAACTGGGTGCGGGTGCGGTGCGCGGGGCCGGCCGGCTGGCCGATGCCGCCAAAGCACTCGCCGAGGCCGGGCAGACGATGTCGGCGGACGAGCTGACCGGGCCGATGCTGCCGCTGTATCCGGCGACCAAGAACCTGCAGTCGTGGGTGATCCTGCGCTGTGTGCGCCAGGTGCTCGACCAGCTCGACCCGGTCGCCGACCCGCTGCCGGCCGAACTGGTCACCGCCCGCGGGGCGGCGGACCTGGACACCGCGCTGCGGCTGATCCACCGGCCCGAGACCGAGCGGGACGTCGAACGGGCCCGGGAGCGACTGCGCTTCGACGAGGCCGCGGCCCTGCAGCTGGTGCTCGCACGGCGCCGCCGGAGCAACGCCGAGCGCACCGCACCGGCCTGCCCGCGCACAGGCGGCGGACTGCTCGCCGCGTTCACCGCACGCCTGCCGTTCACCCTGACCGCCGGCCAGCAGGAGGTGGGCGAGACCTTCGCCGCCGAACTGGCCCGGACCCGGCCGATGAACCGGCTGCTGCAGGGCGAGGTCGGTTCGGGCAAGACGATCGTCGCGGTGCTGGCCATGCTGCAGGTGATCGATGCCGGACACCAGTGCGCGATCCTCGCCCCGACCGAGGTGCTGGCCGCCCAGCACGCCCGCTCGATCCGCGAACAGCTCCAGGATCTGGCCACCGCCGGCGAGCTCGGCGCCCCCGAACACGCCACCCGGGTCACCTTGCTCACCGGATCGCTGTCGGCCGCGGCGAAGAAGGCCGCGCTGCTGGAGATCGTCACGGGCGAGGCCGGCATCGTGGTGGGCACTCACGCGCTGCTGCAGGACCGGGTCGACTTCCACGATCTGGGCCTGGTGGTGGTCGATGAACAGCACCGCTTCGGCGTCGACCAGCGCGACGTGCTGCGCGGCAAAGCACGCGCGGGCATCACCCCGCACCTGCTGGTGATGACCGCGACCCCGATCCCGCGCACCATCGCGATGACCGTCTTCGGCGACCTGGAGACCTCCACCCTGCGCGAGCTGCCGGCCGGCCGGTCCCCGGTGACCACCACCGTGGTGTCGATGACCCGCCAGCCCGCCTGGGTGGCCCGGGCCTGGCACCGGATCGTCGAGGAGGCCGCCGACGGGCACCAGGCCTACATCGTGTGCTCGCGCATCGGCGACGAGGAGTCCGCACCGGCGGCTTCGGGGCCCGGCGACGGCAGGTCCGCCGGGCCGGTGCAGAAGGGGACGAAGAAGTCCGGGAAGAAGTCCGGGAAGATCGCCGACGACCGTCCCCCCGATCCCACCCACGCCGCGGTGGAGGTCTACAACCGGCTCACCGCGGGCGCACTGGCGAACCTGCGCGTGGGCCTGCTGCACGGCCGCCAGCATCCGGGGGAGAAGGACCAGGTGATGCAGCAGTTCGCCGCGGGCGAGCTCGACGCGTTGGTGGCCACCACCGTCATCGAGGTCGGGGTGGACGTGCCGGGCGCGACGGTGATGGTGATCATGGACGCCGACCGGTTCGGCATCAGTCAGCTCCATCAGCTGCGCGGGCGCATCGGCCGCGGCACGCTGCCGGGACTGTGTCTGCTGATCACCTCGGTCGCTGAGACCTCCCCGGCGTGGCAGCGACTGCATGCGGTGGCCGCGACCCGGGACGGATTCGAACTGGCCCGGCTGGACCTGCAGGTGCGTGCGGAAGGCGACGTGCTCGGCGCCGCTCAGTCGGGACGGGCGTCCTCGTTGCGCCTTTTATCCCTGCTCGACCACGAAGAGGTGATCGCCGAGGCCCGGGCGTTCGCCGAGCAGACCGTCGCCGCCGATCCGGATCTGACCGGGCATCCGGGGCTGGTCGAGATGGTCTCGGCGGCCGAGGCGACCGCGGAGACTGACTACCTCGACAAGGCCTGACCGGGCCCGCGGCTCAGTCGTGGGTGGCGCCCATCAGATGCAGGAGTTCGTGCACGGTGTCGTCGATGAGTGTGTAGCGGAAGGCCTTGCCGTGGCGTTCACTGCGCACCCAGCCCTGTTCGCGCAGCACCCGCAGCGCCTGGGAGGCGGTGTTGGGACTGGTCGACGCGGCTGCAGCCAGATCAGCGACCGTGGCCCGGCCAGGCCCGGCCCTGTGCATGGCGGCCAGCAGCCGAAGCCGGGTCGGATCGCCGAGCAGGGCGAACCGCTCGGCCCAGTCGGTGATGGCCAACCGCCCGTCGATCGGACTGCGCATCCGGATGCTCCTATAGATGTCAATCACGCAGCGGCAGCGAGGCTTGGCCTGCCGGTGTCGTGTGCGGGCGCGGTCGTCAGCGCCCGATAGACCTCACGGGCGACGAACCGTTTCAAGCATCGCATGATGTCTTTCTTCGTCAGGCCCTCGGCGGTGCGTCGTTCGACGTAGGCCCGGGTTCGCGGCTCGTATCGCATGCGCACCAACACAATGGTGTGTAGTGCGGAGTTGGCTGCCCGGTCCCCACCTCGATTGATCCGGTGCCGGTGCGTTCGTCCCGACGAGGCCGGGATCGGCGCGACTCCGGTCAGATGAGCGAACGCGGCTTCAGATCGCATCCGTTCGGGGTTGTCTCCCGCCGAGGCCAGGAGTTGGCCGGCGACGTCGGTGCCGACACCGAACAGGGCGAGCAACTCCGCACTTGCCGCCCGGACCAACGGCGTGAGCTCGGTATCGAGGTCGTTGATCTCGGTGTCCAACATCAGGTGACGACGTGCCAGTCGGCGCAACGCCGCTCGAGTCGCCATCGCCGGATTAGTCAACTCTCGACTCGGCCGCGACCGTGCCAACGCAGCGACCAGATGGGCGCGCTTGAGCCCGGTGGTCTGCTCACGCACCGAGGCCGGCGCGGTGACCAACAGGCTGCGGATCTGGTTCATCACCTGGGTGCGGGCCTTGACCGCGCTGCGCCGGACCGCCCGCAGCACACGGATCGACTCGACCAGTCCGTCACGGCTTTTCGGGATGCCACTGGCCCTGCCGGAAGCCACGGCGGTGGCTGCCGCATAGGCGTCGATCGGATCGGATTTGCCGTCCAACCGGCGGATCTTGCGGTCGGGTCGGTCGACCTCGACGACCGGGACACCAGCCGCGGTGAGCACCCGGGCCAGCTCGGCGCCATAGGCACCGGTGCCCTCGACTCCGACCGCGGCCAGCGCCCCGAACGACCGCATCCAATCCAGCAGGTCGCGATAACCGCGACTGGTCGCCGGGAACTGGCGATCGGCCAGATGTCGGCCGAGCGGATCGATCACCGCGCCATGGTGGGTCAGGCCATGGGTATCGACACCGCCGATGATCTTCGGGTGGTTATCAGTCATGCTGGTCATGTCCGTCCTTGTGACTTGTCCGGTCTGAAGGGCGACACGCGCCGGTCGGGCGGGTGGACAAGACAGTGACGGGGCTTCTAGCCAAGCTCCTATGAAGTCACAACCAGCCGTCCGGCCGCGTGCACGGCGGTGACCACCAGGTGGGCCGACAAATCCGCTCCAAGACAGCCAAAACCGTCAGTCAGTCCATGGGTCAGACCCACCCGGGGCCACCACAACCATCATCACTGTCAGTC
>JAJYRZ010000139.1 GCA_021793835.1 Actinomycetes bacterium
GCGCCGCCCCGCCGTCGGCCGACCGGCGCCGCGACCACGCCGCCCGCCAGGCCGGCGAGGCCGTGGTCGAGCTGCTCGCCCAAGGCATCACCGCACGCGACATCCTGACCAAGAAGGCCTTCGAGAACGCGATCGCCGTGGTCATGGCCTACGGCGGCTCGACCAACGCGGTGCTGCACCTGCTGGCGATCGCCGCCGAGGCCGAGGTGGAGCTGACCCTGGACGACTTCGCCCGGATCGGCGCGAAGGTCCCGCACCTGGCCGACGTCAAGCCCTTCGGCGCGCACGTGATGCTCGACGTGGACCGTTCCGGCGGTGTGCCGGTGGTGCTCAAGGCACTGCTCGACGCCGGTCTGTTGCACGGCGACACCCTGACCGTCACCGGTAGGACGATGGCCGAGAACCTGGCGGAGATCACCCCGCCGGATCCGGACGGCAAGGTCGTGCGCGCGCTGAAGGATCCGATCCACCCCACCGGCGGCATCACGATCCTGCACGGTTCGCTCGCCCCCGAGGGCGCGGTGGTCAAGTCGGCCGGTTTCGAGTCCTCGGTCTTCGAGGGCACGGCCCGGGTGTTCGACCGCGAGCGCGGTGCGCTCGACGCGCTCGAGGACGGCACGATCACCCACGGCGACGTGGTGGTCATCCGCTACGAGGGCCCCAAGGGCGGGCCGGGCATGCGCGAGATGCTCGCCATCACCGCGGCGATCAAGGGCGCGGGGCTGGGCAAGGATACCCTGCTGCTGACCGACGGCCGGTTCTCCGGCGGCACCACGGGCCTGTGTGTCGGGCACGTCGCCCCCGAGGCCGTGGACGGCGGGCCCATCGCGTTCGTGCGCGACGGCGACAAGATCCGGCTCGATGTCGATTCGGGCCGACTCGATCTGCTGATCGACGAGGACGAGCTGGCGCGCCGCAAGGAAGGCTGGGAGCCGCTGCCCCCGCGCTACACCCGCGGTGTGCTGGCCAAGTACTCCAAGCTCGTGCAGTCGGCCGCCACCGGCGCCGTCTGCTACTGACCGCGCCTACCTGACGAAAGGCCGCGTCCGCCCCGTCGCTTCACGCGACGGGGCGGACGCGGCTCTGGTCACTCCAGGGCGCCGAGCTCGTCGAGTTCGCGCCGGGCCCGCTCGAGCTCCGCAGCCAGCGCGTCCACCCGCTGCGCGGCCTGAGCGCGCGCGGCCGCCATCAGGGTCTCGGCCTCGTCGATCGCGGTCTTGTCGCCGAGTTCGCGCAGCGCAGCCAGCACCTCCTGCGGGCCGACCTCCACCGGTCTGGCCACCCGCCGGGCCCCGCGCTGCACGGCCACCGTCCACCCCGCCTCGACGTCGCCCTCGATCACCACGGACACCGTCGCCGGAGCCCGGCGCCGACCCCCGCTCTGACCGGTGGAAGCGGCGGACTTCGTGGCCGGCGCGGACTTCTTCGCAGCCGGGGCGGACTTCTTCGCGGCCGGGGCCGTCTTGGTCGCCGCCGTCTCGGTCGCCGCGGTCTTGGTCGGGGCCGCCTTCTTCGCCGCGGTCTTCTTCGCAGGCGCCTTCTTCGCTGCCGCCGCCTTCTTCACCGGCGCCGACTTCTTGGCGGGCGCCTTTCTGGCGGGCGCCTTCTTCGCCGGCGGTTCCGGGGCGCGCCGGGTCAGGCGCAGCTCATCGGCCTCGAAGGACAACTCGTCGTCGATTCCGCGCGGTTTGACCATCAGCGAGCCGCCCACGATGCTGACCACCCGCGCCGAACTGCCCGCCGCCAGGTCCAGGGTGGGGATCGGTTCACGTAGGTAGACCGTGGCCCGGCGCCCCTCCGCCAGGGCCGCCTGCAGCCCCGCCAGTTCCTCTTCGGTCAGGGACGGATTCCCTGCTCGCGCCGCCATCGCCCGCTCCTTCCGCCGGGGCCCGCCCCTGCTCGGAGGCCGCCCCGGTCCCACCCACCACTCAAACACACGGCACCGACATCGCCGTCCCACCCCGTGGTCGACCAGCGCCGCACGGTGCGCACCGACCGTTAGCCTCGAGCCCACAGTGTCACGACGGGCCGGCCCCGCGGACCGCGCGAGGCCGGTGGGAAAGGGGCCCGCCCATGCAGGTGTCCGAGATCTACCGCTACCCCGTGAAATCGCTCGGCGGTGAACGGTTGGAATCCGCCCGCATCGGCCCGCAGGGCCTGGACGGCGACCGCACCTGGGCGCTGGTGGACGCCGAGACCGGCCGGGTGGCGGGTGCGAAACGGTCCCGGGTGTGGGGCGGCCTGCTCACCTGCCGGGCGTCCCTCGACCCGGCGGCCGCGCCCGACGACCCGGCGGCGGTGACGATCACCTTCCCCGACGGGGAGTCCGGGCGCGGCGACGACCCGCGCACCCTCGCCCGGCTCGGCAGCATCGGCGGCCGTCCCGTCCGGCTGGCCCCGGCCACCACCGATCCGAAGGTGATGGAGATGGAGTGGGCGCCGGAGACCCGGGACGGGTTCGAAGAGGCGATCGCGCTGACCGCATCGCGGGCCGAGCAGGACGAGCCCGGTGCCGACCCGGTCGGTGCCGCGCCCACCGGCGGTGCCGGAGAGCGCTACTACGACCTGGCTCCGCTGCACGTGCTCACCACGTCCTCGGTCAACCGGCTCGAGGCCCCCGGCGATGCGCTGCGCACGGTGCTCACCCGGTATCGGCCGAACCTGGTGATCGGCGACGACGACTGGGACGACGGCTACGTCGAGGACGCGTGGGTGGGCCGGACCGTGGACGTCGGCGACGCGGCGATCGCGGTGACCACCGCGGTGGGACGCTGTGTGATGGTCAACCTCACCCACGGCGATCTGGCGGCCGATCCGACGACGCTGCGCCGCATCGCCAAGGCCCATCCGGTGCGCCCGGTCTACGCCACCCGGCCGCAGCCGTGCATCGGGGTGTACGCCGATGTCGCGGCGGGCGCGCAGGTGGCGCTCGGCGATCCGGTCGCCGCCCGCTGAACCGCCTCTGATCCGGGCGGGCCGACAGGTCAGAACAGGGTCATCGTCTCCGGCTCGTCCCCGCTTGCACCCGCGGCTCCGACACCGCCGGCCGGGGCCGGGTCCTCGGTCGGCGACGGGGCGGGAACCTGCGGTGCGGGCGCCGCGGCCCCGCCTGCGGCCGGGGCGAGCACGGCCGGGTCGACCGCGGACGGACCGCCGACCACCGCGCCGGCCTCGCGCGCCTTACGCGCCGCCTCGCCGGCGAGGGTGTCGGCCTCCTCGTTGAAGTGGTTGCCCACGTGCCCGCGCACCCAGCGCAGCCGCACCGGCCCGGTCCGGCCGGAGATCTCGGCGTCGATCGCGCGGATGAGTTCGACGTTCTTCACCGGTGAGCCCGAGGCGGTCTTCCACCCCTTGCGCTTCCAGCCCGGCAGCCACTCGGTGGCGCACTTGATCGCGTACTGGGAGTCCGACTCGATCATCAGCGGCTCATCGCCCGGATGGGCGGCCACCGCCTCCAAGATCGCGCGCAGCTCGGCGATCTGATTGGTGCCCGAGGGCGCACCGCCGGCCGCCTCGCCGCCGGTGTGGTTGACCCAGGCCCAACCGATGGCGCCACCCGGGTTGCGAAGACAGGAACCGTCCGTACTGACCACGATCACGGCCCCGACCATACGGACCGCGGGCGACACGTCGGGGGACCCGCGCCGGGCGCCGGTCCCGGGTGCCGGGGCGGGGCCGGTCAGCGGCCCGGGCGCAGCCGCCGCAGCGTCGGCGAGACGGTCACCTCCAGCAGCAGCAGTCCGCCCAGCACGGCGATGATCCAGCCGAGCACGTGCAGACCGCCGTCGTCGACGCCGCGGGTGAACACCGTCTCGATGATCACCGCCGCGATGTTCGCCGCCAGGTACTGCACGGTCCGGTACATCCCGAGGGCCGTGCCGACCTGGCGGGTGCCCGTGACCGCGTTGACGATGTTCTGGTTGCCGATGTTGTTGAACGCGTTGGGCACCCCGAGCACGCACACCGCCGCGACCAGCACCGCCAGCGACGAGCCGGTGTCCACCACCGTGGCCAGGACCAGCCCGCCGACCGTGAGCCCGACCGTGCCGACGGCCAGGGTGCGGCGCGGGCCGACCGTGCCGTACATCCGGGTGGCCAGGAAGGTCGCGGTGATCCCCACCAGGGCCAGCGGCAGCATCAGCAGGCCCGCCACCCCGGCCGAGCGGCCCGTCGCCCCCTGCAGCCACAGCGGCAGACCGAAGAACACCAGGTAGAACGCGGCATAGGTGACGGTGGTGCGCAGCAACGTCGCCGACAGCGCCCGGTTGGCCACCACCGCGGCGATGTCGATGAACGGTTCGGCCGCCCGGTATTCGCGCACCACGAACGCCACCGCGCACGCCGCGGCGATCGGGGCGAGCCACCACTGTGGCTGTTCGGACAGCGACAGCAGCCACAGCATGACCGTGGTGATCGTCGCGGCCATCAGGATCGCGCCGGGCAGGTCGAGCAGCCGCAGTACCGCCCGGGTGCGCCCCGCACGCCCGTCTGCGCGCTCGGTCAGGGCCACCGCGACGTCCGCGGGCGGATCGGGCGGGGTCACCCGCAGCACCCAGACCAGGGTGATCGCGATCATCGGCAGGTTGACCCACATGATCGCCTGCCAGCCCAGCGCCCCGGTCAGCACGCCGCCGAGGGTGGGTCCGAGCGCGACCATCGACTGCGCGCACACCGACAGCACGGCCAGCGCGGAGCGGGCGGTGCCGCCCTCGCGCTCGATCACCCGACGGATGATCGTCATCGCGGTCGGATACTGGATGGCGGTACCCACGCCCTGCAGCACCCGCGCTGCGACCAGCACCCCGATGGTCGGAGCGAGCGCGCCGAGCACCGAGGCCCCGGCGATGATCGCCAGCCCCACCAGATAGGTCCGGCGCGGGCCGAACAGCACGCCGATCCGGCCGGCGGCCGGAGAGACCACCGCAGTGGCGATGTAGAGTCCGGAGATCACCCAGGCGGTGCCGGACAGGCCGCCGAAGTGGGCGCCGATCGCCACGATCGCGACCGCGATCATCGAGGCGTTGAGCGGCTGGAGCATCGAGCCGGTGCCCAGCCCCAAAGACAGGCGCAGCGGCACCGGCCGGGTGCGGTCGCGTTCGACCATCACAGGCGCCACCTTCCCACCGCACGCCGTCCGCGCCCGGGTCCTCACGACGAAGGTTATCGCCCGCCACCGGGACCCGCGCACCGGCGATGTCCGATGGTGGGGGCACAGTGGGCACCACACGGCCACCGCCGCCGGCCCGCACCACCTGTGGGCCGGGCCGGGCGGGGCGATGAAGAACAGGGTGAGACGAGATGGGCCAGTCCTGGAGCACACGACCGATCTGCGCGGTGGATCTGGAGACCACCGGGCGTGATCCGTTCACCGCACGTGTGGTCACCGCCTGCATCGCCACGATCGACGGCGATACGCCGACGGTGCGCAACTGGCTGCTCGACCCGCAGGTGCCGATCCCGGCGGGTGCGGCGGCCGTGCACGGGGTGGACACCGCCCGGGCGCGCGCCGAGGGCGCCGACTACGCGACCGGCTACGCCGAGATCCGGGCCGCGCTCGATCACGCGTGGGCGGCCGGGCACACCGTGGTGGCCTTCAACGCCGCCTACGACCTGACGATCGTCCACCACGAGGGGCTGCGGCTGGGGCATCCGGCCCTGGCCCCCGGCGCGGTCGCCGACCCGTATGTGATCGACCGCGAGGTCGACCGCTATCGCAAGGGCCGGCGCACCCTTTCCGACGTGTCCGCCCACTACGGGGTGCCGCTGGCCGATGCGCACCAGGCCGAGGCCGATGCGGTGGCCGCGGCCGGGCTGGTGCGCGCACTGCTCGCCGCCCATCCCGAGCTCGCCGATCTGGACATCACCGCCGCGCAGACGAAGTGGCACCGCGCCCGGCAGGAGGATTTCGCCGCCTATCTGCGGCGCTCGGGCCGCGGCGGCGACGCCGACGGGGTCGATGGCCGGTGGCCGGTCCGCGTCGAGGCGCCCGCCGGTCGCTGACCGCGGGCCCGGCACCGGTTCCGGTGTGCCGTGGTGTGCCCGGCGCCGGGGCCGGGGCGCGTGCGCAGGCATACTGGTGACGAGCACGGCCCGGCCCGCCGGTGACCCGTGTGCATCAACGGTCCACCCACGGGCCCGACAGGGAGGCAATCCATGAGCACCACGTTCCGCAGGATCGGGATGTCGATCACCGCGGTCGCCGCCGCCGGCGCCCTGCTCGCCGGCTGCAGCAGCAGCGACGACGACACCGACGGCAAGGCGGACACCACCGCCGACGCCTCGGCGACCACCACCGAGGCCGCCGATTCGTCCGCCGACAAGAGCCCGGAGGGCGTGCCCACCGAGGAGCTGACCAACAAGGCCGGCCACACGATCGAGGTCATCTCCCCTATCGTCGACAAGTACAACCAGCTCGGCGGCGAGCACGGCCACCTGCGCAAGCCGGTGCACGCGCAGAAGAACGAGTACGGCGGCGCCTACCTGGACTTCGAGGGCGGCAAGATCTTCTGGAGCCCGGACACCGACGCGCACTTCATCAGCGGCGACGTCGCCCAGGCCTTCGACGATGATCTGGGCCTGGAGGAGTTCGGCTTCCCCACCGACGACATGACCAGTGAGGACGGGGTCCAGGAGGCCACCTTCCAGCACGGCAAGATCCGGGCGGAGAACGGCAACATCACGCTGACCACCGACAGCTTCTCCTCATCGACCCCCTGATGAGCCCCCGCGGGCCGGACGAGCGCGACCACGCGGCGTCCGGCCCGCGCCGTATCCAAAGCCGGCGCCGCACCGCCCCGCGTCCGCCGCTGCCCGCGCGCGACGGCGTCGATCCGGTGCGCGTGACGATCCCCCCGGCCGGGCCTTCCGGCCCCGTGGGCACCGTCGCCGATCACCTGGCCGCCCGTTTCCCGCACGTGGCCGCGCAGCTGCGCGCCCTGGTGCGCGCAGGCGGGGTGGTCGACGCCGCGGGCCGGCCCGTGACCCCCACCGATCCCGCCCGGCCCGGGCAGCGCATCTACTTCCACCGCCCGCTGCCGGACGAGGTGCCGGTGCCGTTTCCGATCCCGGTGCTCTACCGGGACGAGAACCTGCTGGTGGTGGACAAACCGCACTTCTTGGCCACCATCCCGCGGGGCCGGCACGTGCGGCAGACCGCGCTGGCACGGTTGCGCGTGCGGTTCGATCTGCCCGCACTGGCCCCCGCGCACCGGCTCGACCGGCTCACCGCCGGGGTGCTGGTGCTGACCACCCGGCCCGAGGCCCGCCGGCCCTATCAGGAGCTGTTCGCCGCCGGCCGCGTCCGGCGCGAATACCTCGCGGTGTGCCGGGCACCGGCCACCACGGTGCTGCCGCCGCATCGGCGTTCACGGATCGTCAAGCGGCCCGGTGTGCCCCAGGCCCGGGAGGTGCCCGGGACGGCCGATGCGGTCACCGCGCTGACCACGGTGGGCCCGGCCGGGCCGGATCTGCTGCGCGTGCGCCTCGCCCCGCGCACCGGGCGGACCCACCAGCTGCGGGTGCATCTGGCCGCGCTCGGCGCACCGATCGCCGGCGATCCGCTGTATCCGCGGGTGTGCGCCGAACCGGATCCGGCGGACTTCTCCGCCCCGCTGCAGCTGGTGGCCCGTTCGCTGTCCTTCGTCGATCCGTTCTCGGGCCGCTACCTGCGCCTGGTCAGTCCGCGTCGGCCGACCCTGTGGTGACCGCACCGTCGCCGGATCCGGCCTGCGGTTCCGGCGCATCGGCCGGGGCCGCAGGGGCCGCCGCGCCCACCGGGGCCGCAGGGGCCGGTGCGGGCAGGCGCAGCGCCCACACCGCGCAGCCGATGAGCACCAGCAGGTAGACCACGGTGTACAGGTTCACCACCGGGTGCCACCAGATCCCCGTGGCCGGCAGCAGATAGGTGCCCACCGCGACGCTATCGTCCGGGCGGATGTACACCCACGAACCCAGCAGCGCCCACCAGCCGACGACACCGAACCACCACAGCGGACTCGCCGTGAGCGCGTAGTGCAGCGCCATCACCAGCACCGGCACGAACCAGACCCAGTGGTGGCTCCAGGAGAACGGCGAGACCGTCGCCGCGCTCAGCCCCACCAGGGTGACCGCGGCCAGGGCCTGCCCGCGGCGCAGCAGCTTGACGGCCACCGCCATGCTCACCACCACGATCACCGCCGCGCACAGCAGCCACACCACGGTGGGTGCGTCACCGCCGGTCAGGCGCGCGATCGTCCCGCGCAGCGACTGGTTGGCGGCGTGCTGATCGTCGGCGATGCGCCCGGAGTTGAAGAAGGTGTCGGTCCAGTACCGGTACGAGTCGCTCGGCAACACGATCCAGGCGATCGCGATCGTGGCCGCCACGGTGGCGACCCCGGTCGCCGCGGCCCGCCAGCGGCGCTGCGCCAGGTAGTAGAGCAGGAAGTAGGCGGGGGTGAGCTTGATGCCCGCGGCCAGGCCCACGCCGATGCCGCGCAGCCTGCTCTTATCCCCGCGCGAGAC
>JAJYRZ010000140.1 GCA_021793835.1 Actinomycetes bacterium
GCGAGTGCCTGGCCTGGGCGCTGGAGTCCGGTCAGGACGCCGGTGTGTGGGGCGGGATGAGCGAGGACGAGCGGCGTGCGCTCAAGCGGCGCAACGCGCGCACCCGCACCCGCAGCACGGTCTAGACACCACACCGCGCTACGCATCTCGATCGGGCCGGACCCCCTCCTATGGCAGGGGATCCGGCCCGATCGCCTTTCGCCCGGCGCCGCTCAGTCGGCGTAACCGGCGCGCAGGCGGCGCTGCGCCCGGATCCGCATCACCAGCATCGTCGCGCCCCCGCCGACGAGCCCGCCGACAACTCCGGCCACGACCACCGTGTCCCCGGGCGCCAGGGCGCCGGCCACCGCGGCGATCATCGACAGCGCACAGCCGACCATGAACGCCGCCATCAGCGCCGTGCGCCGGATGGCGACCCCGCCGTAGGCCAGGGTCGAGGCGTCGACCCCGCGGGCGCTGCAGTAGCGCTGCCATTCCATCGACGGGATCAGCAGGGCGGCGAACAGGGCGATGGTCACCCAGGCGGGGACGAACCAGGCGGCCACCGCCGCCAGCGTCCACAGCACCAGCGTGCCGAGGGTGTAGGCGTAGCCGTAGGCCTGGAGCATCACGGTCCGCTCGCGTTCATCGCCCCAGGCCGCACTGTCCTCGGCCAGCAGCAGCGCCGGCAGTCCGGTCGGTGATGCGCTCATCTTTTCGGCTCCTCGGATAGCGGGAAGAGGTCCTCGACCGCCCCCCCGAGCTCCCGGGCGATGCGCAGCGCCAGGTAGACCGACGGCGCATAGTCTCCGCGCTCGAGCGAGACGATCGTCTGCCGACTCACCCCCACCGCCGCGGCCAGGTCGGCCTGACGCAGCCCGGCCACCGTGCGGGCGACCCGGACCGGGGAGGGGGTGTCGAGCATGCACCGAAGTACAGTCGACTTGCCACCGGATGTCAAGAGGTCTTGACATCAAGGCGGTGTCAGTCGGTGATGCGCGCGATCAGATCGCCGGCCCGGATCGACTGGCCGACCGTGACGGCGATCTCGGCGACGGTCCCCGAGGTCTCGGCCGGTACCGGGATCTCCATCTTCATCGATTCAACGATGACGACGGTGTCTCCTTCGGAGATGGACTGCCCCTGCCGTGCCACCACTTCGAAGACGACGGCGGCCATCTCTGCTCGGATCTCCTCCACGCCCCGCTCCTTGCCTTTCGCGCCGGACCCCGACCCGCCGGCCGGGGTCGCTGTACCACCCATCGAACCACAGGGCCGAGAACATGACAGAATGTCCTGGTGACGGGCGAATACGTCCGCCCGGTGATGAGAAAGGGAGCTCCATGAGCAAGCGGGGCAGGAAGCGGCGGGATCGCCGCAAGAGCAAGGCCAACAGCGGGAAGCGGCCGAACGCCGGCAAGTGACCGGTTGACGCCGACGGCGGCCGGAGACCTGTTCAAAGGTCTCCGGCCGCCGCGTCTTCGTCTGTGCCCCTCGTTCCTGGGGCGAGCGATCATTCGCCGCGTTCGTACTCCACGCGGGTGACGGTGCGGCGGATCTCCACCTGCAGTCGTTCGCGCAGACCTGCCGGGGCCGATTCGGGCCCGCACTTGGTGCTCAGCAGCAGCTTGACCTTCTCCTCGACCCCGTAGACGCTCAGGCAGTCCGCGCACGCGTGCATGTGCGCCTCGACCCGGTTCTGGGTCGCCTCATCGCATTCGCCGTCGAGCAGCAGCCACACCTCGGCCAGAAAGGTGGCGCAGCCGCTTTCGGTGATGTCCTTGCTCATCGGGCGCCTCCCGTCTTGGCCGCGGCGACCCGCTCCTCGCTGACCCCGTGCTCGCGGGCGACCTCGGCCAGCAGTCCGCGCAGCTGCTTGCGGCCGCGGTGCAGGCGCGACATCACGGTCCCGATCGGGGTGTCCATGATCTCGGCGATCTCCTTGTAGGGGAACCCCTCGACATCGGCGAGGTACACCGCCATGCGGAAGTCCTCGGGCAGCTGTGCCAACGCGTTCTTGATCGTCTCGTCCGGCATGCCCTCGAGCGCCTCGACCTCCGCGGACTTCAGCCCGGTCGGCGAGTGCTCGGCGGTGGCCGCCAGCTGCCAGTCGGTGATCTCCTCGGTGGGGTACTGCGCGGGCTGACGCTGCCTCTTGCGGTAGCTGTTGATGTAGGTGTTGGTCAGGATGCGATACATCCAGGCCTTGAGGTTGGTGCCCTTGCGGAACGAGCGGAAGGCGGAAAAGGCCTTCAGATAGGTCTCCTGCACCAGATCCTCGGCGTCGGCGGGGTTGCGGGTCATGCGCAGTGCACCGCCGTAGAGCTGATCGAGCAGAGGCATCGCATCGCGTTCGAACCGCGCGGTCAGCTCCGCGTCGGTCTCCTCCACCTCGGCAGCCGGGTCCTGCCCGGGTGCACCGTCCTGGCTCACATCCATCCCTTCGCCGGTCGTCCTCCTCGACCCTACCGGCACGGTCTGACGCAGCACGACGGTCTCCAACGACCCCGTGCGGGACCGCTCCAGGCATCCGGCCATACGGCACCGCTCCTCTCCCGCCCGATACGGGCGTGCGCTTCGACGCCTCATACAACGCACCGGGGGCCCGATTGCTTCCCGCCCCGCGCCGGCGCCGCACGTCCGCCGCGGGCACTACCCTTCAAGAGCATGGGCCGCACCACCCCCGCCGTCACCGTCTGCCGCCGGGCACAGGTGGCGTTCGAGCTGCACTCCTACACCCACGATCCGCGCGCCGACCGGTTCGGTGACGAGGCGGTGGACGCCCTGGCCACGTCGCTGGAGCTGTCGGCCGACCGGTTCTTCAAGACCCTGGTCGTCGACCTTTCCGGACACGGCACGGCGATCGCCGTGGTGCCGGTGCCCGGACGCCTGTCGCTCAAGGCCGCGGCCGCCGCGCTGGGTGCGCGCCGGGCCGCGATGGCCGAGCCGGCGACCGCGCAGCGGGTCACCGGCTACGTCCTGGGCGGGATCTCCCCGCTGGGCACCCGCACCGCAGTGCCGACCGTGATCGACTCCTCGGTGATCGGCGACGATCCGGTGCTGGTCAGCGCGGGCCGTCGCGGCCTGCAGCTTTCGCTCGCCCCGGACGATCTGGTCCGGCTCACTGCGGCGGTGACCGCACCGATCACCGCGGGCTGACCGCGCCCGGTCACCGACCGCCGCGGCGCCGTGGCCGGGGTCGGCGCCGGCTACAGCAGCGGCAGTTGGCCGCCCTCGGTCCGCCCGGAGTCGTCGGTGCCCGGTGAAGCCGGTGAGACGGGCGGGACCGGCACCGGCTCCAGCAGCTGCGGACCGTTGTTGCGCACACTGTTGACCAGTCTCGACACCGGCCGGATCTCGATCTCCTCGGCCGCGGCCACCGGCGGCGGCGCCAGCAGGTCGGGTGCCGGCCCGGCCTGCGGGTCGAGCCAGCGCCCCCAGTCGGCCGGCGCCAGGATCCGCGGCATCCGGTCGTGCACCGCGGCCAGGGCGCCGACCGCGTCCACGGTCAGCACGGTCGCACTGCGCCGCCCGTCGCCGTAGGTCGACCAGATCCCGGCCATCGCCAGGCGTCTGCCGTCGCGCAGGGCCATGTACACCGGGTTCTTCACCGGTCTACCGGTCTTCGGGTCGGGCGCGCCCGGACGCCACTCGTACCAGCCGTCCATCGGCACCAGGCAGCGGCGCCGGCGCACGTCACCGCGGAAGGACGGCTTGTCGGTCACGGTCTCGGCGCGGGCGTTGAACAACACCGGTCCGGCACCGAACTCCTTCGCCCACGGCGGCACCAGTCCCCAGCGGGCCGTGCGCACCCGCGGCCGCTCATCGCCGGGGTCCTCGGCCGCGGTGACGATGAGGATCTCGCTGGTGGGGGCGATGTTGTAGTCCGGGCGCCACGCCTGTCCCGCCTCCGGCAGCAGGGTCTCGTCCACCCCGCCGATCTCGGCGGCCAGCCGGGCCGGATCGATGGTGCTCGCATATCGCCCGCACATGCCCGCCCGCACCTCCCTGCACACAGGGGCCGCAGACAGGTGCGGCCCGTGGGGTCACAGGCTAGGCGATCGGTGCGGCCGCCAGGCTCCGATCCGGTCGCCGCGGCACCGCCGGGAAGCGCTGCTGTTCGCCGCATCCTGGGCCGATGGGCCAAGATGGAGGCGTGAAACTGTGGAGTGCACCGTCTGTCGCCGGCCCCGTCACCGCCCGTGTGCCGCTGCCCGGCTCGAAGTCCATCACCAACCGGGCACTGGTCCTGGCGGCCCTGGCCGACGGCCCGTCGACGATCCGCGGCACGCTGCGCAGCCGCGACACCGACCTGATGATCGACGCGCTGCGCACCCTCGGGGTCTCGGTCGACGGCGACGGCACCGAGGTCCGCATCGCCCCCGCCCCGCTGCGCGCCGGTTCGGTCGAGTGCGGTCTGGCCGGCACGGTGATGCGGTTCCTGCCGGCGCTGGCCCCGCTGGCCGACGGACCGGTGCACTTCGACGGCGACCCGCAGGCCCGGGTCCGCCCGGTCGGCCCCGTGCTCGGCGCGCTGCGTGATCTGGGCGTGACGGTCGACGGCGACGCGCTGCCGGTGACCGTGCACGGCACCGGCGCGCTCGACGGCGGCGAGGTGGTCATCGACTCCTCGGGTTCGTCGCAGTTCGTCTCCGCCCTGCTGCTGGTCGGGGCCCGCACCCGGGGCGGGCTGACCGTGCGCCACCGCGGCGCCTCGGTGCCGTCGATGCCGCACGTGGACATGACCGTGGACATGCTCGCCACCGTCGGGGTCATCGTGTCGGTGGCCCACGGGCCCGGCGAGGAGATCTCCTGGACGGTGCCCGAGACGAAGATCGCCGCCCACGACTGGGCGATCGAACCGGACCTGTCGAACGCCACTCCGTTCTTGGCCGCGGCCGCGGTCACCGGCGGCCAGGTCCGCGTGCCGCACTGGCCGGAGCGCACCACCCAGGGCGGGGACGCGATCCGGCAGATCCTCACCGCCATGGGCGCCGAGGCCGAACTGGTCGACGGTGAACTGGTGGTGCGCGGTCCGCAGACCCTGCGCGGGATCGACATCGACCTGTCGGCCACCGGCGAGCTCGCCCCGACCGTCGCCGCGATGGCCGCACTGGCCGAGGGCCGTTCGCATCTGCGCGGCATCGCCCACCTGCGCGGCCACGAGACCGATCGGCTCGCCGCGCTGACCACCGAGATCAACCGGCTCGGCGGACGCGCGGCCGAGACCGAGGACGGCATCGTGATCACCCCGGCCCCGCTGACCGGCGGCCGGTGGGGCTCCTATGCCGACCACCGGATGGCCACGGCCGGCGCGATCATCGGGCTCAAGGTGCCCGGAGTCGAGGTCGAGGACATCGAGACCACCGGCAAGACCATGCCGGACTTCCCGGCGATGTGGGCCGCGATGATCGGGGCCGACTCCTGACCGGGCCGCGGCGGCGCAGCCTCAAGCGCGACTGGGACGAGTCCGACGTCCGGGTCCGCGCCGGACGCAGGGGGTCGCGGCCGCGCACCAAGATCCGCCCCGACCACGACGACGCCCACGAGGCGATGGTGATCTCGAAGGACCGGGGCCGATGGGGGTGCGCGCTCGGCGGCGATCCGGACCGGATCGTGGTGGCCATGCGGGCCCGGGAGCTGCGCCGGACCTCGGTGGAGGTCGGCGACCGGGTGGACGTGGTGGGCGATCTGTCCGGCACCGAGGGCACCCTGGCCCGGATCGTGCGCGTGCACGAGCGCGACTCGGTGCTGCGGCGCACAGCCGACGACACCGACCCCTATGAGCGGGTCGTGGTCGCCAACGCCGAGAAGCTGCTGATCGTGGTCGCCCTGGCCGACCCGCCGCCGCGCACCGGCTTCGTCGAACGCGCCCTGGTGGCCGCCTATGTCGGCGGGGTCGAGCCGGTGCTGTGCCTGACCAAGTCGGACCTGGCCGACCCGGCCCCGTTCGTCGCCGCCTTCGCCGATCTGGACGTGCCGGTGGTCTTGGGCGGGCAGGACGATCCGCTCCCCCCGGTCGCCGAACTGCTCGGCGGCCGGGTCAGCGCGCTGATCGGCCACTCCGGGGTCGGCAAGTCGACCCTGGTCAATCGGCTCGTGCCCGATGCCGACCGGGCCACCGGGGTGGTCTCGGGCGTGGGCAAGGGCCGGCACACCTCCACCCAGTCGGTGGCGCTGCCCCTGCCCGGCGGCGGCTGGGTCATCGACACCCCCGGGGTCCGGTCCTTCGGGCTCGCGCACATCGCCCCGGCCGACGTGCTCGGCGCCTTCTCCGATCTGTCCGAGATCGCCGCCGACTGCCCGCGCGGCTGCACCCACCTGGGTCCGCCGGCCGATCCGGAGTGCGCCTTCGACACCCTCACCGGGCACGGGATGCGCCGCGCCATGGCGGTGCGGTCCCTACTGGCCGCCCTGCACACCAACGACCCCTGGGATCAGCCCGCCGCGGAATGAACCGCAGCCCGGCGCCGGTGGGCGTGCGGACGGCCCCCCTGCCCGGGGCCGCTCGGGGCACAGGCGGATCCACTCCCCCACACACACGGAAAGAAGCGGCGGCCCGGACGAGTGTTCCTCGTCCGGGCCGCCGCTTTCTTTCGCTGACATCCGCGGTGGGGGCCGTGTGCGGGCCCGCCGCCGGGTCGCGCGGTGCGCGTCAGTGCGCGACCGGGCAGCCCCCGCGGTAGTCGAACTCGACCGACTTGATCGCGTGCAGCCAGCCCGAGCGCAGGTGCTCCGGGTCGCCCAGGCGGCACAGGTCCGGCATGACGTCGGCGATGGTGTTGAAGATCAGGTCGATCTCCAGGCGCGCCAGGTGGGTGCCGATGCAGAAGTGCGCGCCGGTGCCGCCGAAGCCCAGGTGCGGGTTCGGGTCACGGGTGATGTCGAACTTCTGCGGGTCGGTGTCGAAGGCCTCCTCGTCGAAGTTGCCCGAGGCATAGAAGATGCCGACGCGGTCGCCCTTCTTGATCTGCACCCCGCCCAGCTCGGTGTCGCGGGTGGCGGTGCGCTGGAAGGCGGTGACCGGGCTGGCCCAGCGGACGATCTCGTCGGCCATGGTGGACGGACGCTCGGCCTTGAACAGCTCCCACTGCTCGGGGTTGTCCATGAAGGCCAGGATGCCGTGGGTGATCGCGTTACGGGTGGTCTCGTTGCCGGCCACCGCGAGCAGGATCACGAAGAAGCCGAACTCCTCCGACGACAGCGCGTGGCCGTCGATGTCGGCCTCGAGCAGCTTGGTCACCAGGTCGTCCTGCGGGTTGACCTTGCGGTCCTCGGCCATCGCGTAGGAGTAGCCAAGGATCTCGGCGGACGCCTGGATCGCCTGGTCGGCGGTGTCCGGGTCGTCGTAGCCCATCATCTGGTTCGACCAGTCGAAGATCTTGCCGCGGTCGTCCTGCGGCACACCGATCAGCTCGGCGATCGCCTGCAGCGGCAGCTCCGAAGCCAGCTGGGTGACGAAGTCCCCGCGCTCGCCCTCGTTGGCGGTGTTGACGATGTGCTCGGCACGCTCGGTCAGCGCGCTGCGCAGCCGGGCGATCGCCCGCGGGGTGAACCCGCGCGAGATGACGCCGCGCAGCTTGGTGTGCTCGGGCGCGTCCTTGTTGAGCAGGATGTGGCGCTGCAGCTCGATGTTCTCGCGCGGCAGGTGGTCGGCGAACCGGATGATCGCCGTGTTCTCCCACGACGAGTAGGTCGCGTCGTCACGGGAGACCTCGCGGATCAGGTCGTGGCTGGTGACCGCCCAGTAGCCGTTGTCGTCGAAGCCGCCGATGCCGGGCTCCTGGTCCACCCACCACACCGGCGCGTTCTTACGCAGCTCCGCGAACTCGGCGTGCGGGATCCCCTTGACGATGACGTCCGGGTCGGTCGGGTCGAACCCTGCGGGAACATTGGGCTTGGTCACGTCTTCTCACTCCTGCCTGGCGTGCTGACTCGGTCCGTTGGGCGACGACGCGGAAAACCCGCACCGCCGTACTGGAACACGTTCTACCGGACATTAGAGCACATGCCACCAAGCTGGGGAAGCCCCTCGGGACTCGACCTTGCCGCGACCACGAACCTGTTCTAGCTTGCAGGAAGGACTTCTGTACCCCTTGGAAAGGATCCCCATGGGCAACCCCGTGATCGTCGAGGCCGGCCGTACCCCCATCGGCAAGCGTGGCGGCTGGCTCTCCGGCCTGCACGCCGCAGAGCTGCTCGGACAGGCACAGGCCGGTCTGATCGAGCGCGCCGGCATCGATGCCGAGCTGGTGCAGCAGGCGGCCGGCGGCGCGGTCACCCAGGTCGGCGCGCAGTCCAACAACATCACCCGCACCGCCTGGCTGCACCAGGGCCTGCCCTGGCAGACCGGCGCGCAGACCGTGGACTGCCAGTGCGGGTCCTCCCA